>CAYZIX010000124.1:0-14958 GCA_964478395.1 uncultured Candidatus Solibacter sp. | reverse complement strand
AGGATCAAAGACGGGCAACCGCTTCCTCACGGCGCGCGGCTCGTAGCGCGGTGCTCAGCGCACCTTCACAACTGGATCGACTAGCACCACAAAATCATCGATATCACTGCGGACATCAATCGGCGCTTGATCCCGCTGGCGATAGCCTGGCATGTAGATGAAAAGGGTGTAGCTCCCTCGGGCGAGGCCGGTGAATTCAAAGCTGCCGTCACGATGGAGCGGGAGCAATTGGCTATCCCTGGTATTGGCCGCAAGCAGCAGGATGCGCATGCCGCCGGCGAGCGCGGCTCCGTCGGCCAGCTTGACAGTGCCGCGCAGGTGGTAAGCCGGACGAATCTCCAGATCGCCCACATTGATGTCCTGCCCATCCCGAGCCGTGGCACAGACAATAGGTGTGGTGGCGCCACGGGACCCGAGCGCGCTCATTTTGCCATAGAGATGCCAATTCACTGGCGTGGGTACGTTGAAGAAGGCGAAGGTGCCGTCCTCGCGTGTCCCGACGCGCATCTCCGGGTAGGCATCGCCGGTGACCTGGAAGTCGGGATGTAGTGCGAGGCCGGCCTGGGGAGCCAAGCCCACCTCAAGCCCGGCTGCGGGTCGACCGTGAGATAGCAGGCGGCCACGCACCGTAGCTCCTTCTAACAGCGTGACAGGGGCAAAGCGGACGCCGCTCGGCAGCCTTACCACCTTGTCCGCCATTGCACGTGCCTGGACACGGATCAGCAGTGCTTCAAACGGCCGGCTGTGGGCGAGTTCAAACTCGCCTTTGGCATTAGTAACGGCGATCATCTCCAGGCCCGGCTGAGGGGCAAACGCACTGGTCGCCGAGTGTTGTTCCCCGGCAAGCCAAAAAAGGGCTTCAGGGGTGACAACCGCCCCACGCACCGGTTTGCCCTGCGTGTCCACCACGTGGCCACGTGCAATCCGGCTGCTGTCATTGACCGCCGCGCGCGGCACAAGAACGGTAGCAGTGGCTCCCTGGGCCGGGTCGGCGTGTTTGATCCAGTTGGGTGTGTAACCATCACGCACCACGAGCAGGTTGAACCACAGTTCCGGATCGAGTCCGGCGATGCTGAAGCTACCTGATAGATCGGTGGTAGCGCGCTTGCCGCAATCGACGTAACAAGTGGGGCAGTAGGTGCTGTAGCCTTGCCTGGCACCGGCACTGTAGACCATTACCGTTGTGTCGGCCAACGGTTTGCCCTCTTTGTCGGTAATCTTACCCGTAATGGTGGCGCTGGTTGCCCCGTAGGCGGCGATCAGTGGCAGAGATACGAACCACAGACGTCGAAACATCGTTTCGTCGGACGTGCTCAGACTGCTAGTAGTTTCAGCGGCGGCCCAGGAAGGCGAGGAAGGCTTGCGGGTCGCGGGTCAGGCCAGCCGAAGTGGCGCGGACGTTGCCTTGGGCGTCGAGGACGGCGTAGAAGGGGATGGCCACGGTCTGGAAAAGGCTCTGCTGGAGGGCCTGATTCTTTTCGCTGGCCGCATCCGTACCGTCGGTGTAGAGCTCAACCAGGACAAAGTTCTTGAGCTCGGCGGCAACCTCAGGTCTGGGGAAGAGGTTGGCCTTCATCCAGTGGCAGTTGGTGCAGGCGTAGCCCGTGAAAGCCACCAGGATGGGCTGGTTGCGCTCGGCCGCGAGGCGCTTGGCGCCGTCCAGATCGTTCTTCATCCAGGCGGTGGTCTCGGGAAGGGAAGGGATGTAAGCTTCCAACTCGCCGAGGTTCTTGCCGAACATGCCGGGCAGCAGCGAGAGCGCAAATCCAAGGAAGGCGGTGGCCACCAGCAGACGGCCGACACGCAGATCTTCGTCGCGGCGCACACCCTCCATCGGCAGCAGGCCTAGCAGGTAGAGGCCGGGCAGAGAGAAGAGTACCACCCAGAAAGCCAGGAAGCGCTCGCGTGTGATCAGGCCCCAGTGCAGCACTTGATCAATATTCAACAAGTACTTTAACAAAACCGCCAAAATCACAAATCCTAGAACGACTTTGACGCGCGACATCCAGCCGCCGGAGCGCGGCATCTTCTGGAGGAATGACGGGAACAGCGCCAGCAGGAAGAAGGGCGAAGCCAGGGCCGCCGAGAAGGCGACCATGCCGAGGATAGGCTGCAGACGGTCGCCACCGACGCTGGCAGCCAGCAGCGTGCCCACAAACGGGCCGACGCAGGCGAACGAGGCGAGGCAGAACGTCAGCCCCATGAGCAACGAGCCGAGCATGCCGCCACGGTTGGAGGCCATGTTTAGCTTGGTGAGCAGGCCCGTGGGCAGGGTGATTTCAAAAGCGCCTAAAAGGCTCAAACCAAAAGCTAGAAAGACAAGGCAAAGAACACCGTTAACCCACGGATTGGAACCAAGTTGCACGACAGCAAAAGGCCCCAACGCGGCGCTCAGTCCGATGCCAATGGCGGTGAACAACACCACGATGCCGAGCGAAAAAACGAGCGCCTGGCGGATGGCCTGCGCGCGTGTCCCTCCTTGGTTCAGGAAGAACGACATGGTGATGGGAATCATCGGGAAGACACACGGCGTAAAGACCGCCGCCAAGCCGAAGCCGAACGCGAGCAGAAGGAAGGAGCCCATCGGCTGCGATGCCGGGGAGGACGGCGAGGCAGGTGTGGCAGACGTCGCAGGTGTTGAGCCGGGCAAAGCGAAATCCGAGGGAATGGTGAGAGCTTCTTTGGGGGCTCCGGCCACGATTTCGACGGCGCCAGACACTTGGACGCGCTTGGGAGGGAGGCATTCCTTGTCGTTACAGAGCTGGTAGCGAGGCTCGACGGTGAACTCCAACTTGCCAGCCGGGGCGGCGTCGGCAGCCTTTAACTTAAGCAGGAAAGTGGTTTCTGTTTCATATGTTTCTGCGTCTAAGTTAAAGTTTTGATCGAACTGCGTATGGGGCTTACGGACGTAGACATCAGCGATGGAGAGGTGCGAGTTTTCGGCCAGCTTGAACGTAGTACGAATGGGACCGGGCTGCGGCGTGGACATGGAGTACATGTGCCACGGAGCGGGCAACTCGACATGCAGTTTGGCGAAGAACTCAGCGCCTGGAGCGATCTTCTCCGGGGCCGTGATGGTCCAGATGGCAGGAGATTGAGCGGCGGCAAGGGCCGGGAAGAGGAGTGCGGCGGCAAGGACGAGGCTAGACCACGGCCGGATCGCCGTTGTTCGCCTGCCAGCGTTGGAACTCGCTCTCGATACGGTCGTTAAGGTGCTCGGACGCCGATTCAGTGGCCACGCGGATGGCGTTACGGATGGCATTGTCGTTCGATCTCCCATGGCAGATGATGACCACGCCTTTGACACCCAGCAACGGCGCGCCACCGTATTCGGAGTAGTCCATGCGCTTGCGAAAGTCCTTGAAGGCCGTCCGGCTGAGGACGTAGCCGAGCTTTGAGGCAAGCGTCGACTCGAATGATTCCTTCAGCATGTGGCGGATGACTTCAACCAAACCTTCACTCACCTTCAGCGCCACATTGCCGATGAAGCCGTCGCAGACGATCACGTCGGCGTTCCCGGTGTAGAGGTCGCGCCCCTCGACGTTGCCAATGAAGTTCATGTGCAACGTTTTCAGAATGCTCCAGGTGTTGCGGGTGAGTTCGTTGCCTTTGTGCTCCTCTTCGCCAATGGAGAGGATGCCGACACGGGGCGATTGCGTATGGAAGATGAGCCGCGAATAGATGTCGCCCATGACCGCGAACTGCGCCAGCATCTTCGGCGTGGAATCAACGTTGGCGCCAACGTCCAGCAGTACGGCGGGCCGGCTCTTGAGGGTAGGGAATGGATTGGCCAATGCGGGACGGTCCACGCCGGGCACCATGCCAAGCACAGTTTTGGCTATGGCCATGACAGCGCCGGTGTTGCCCGCAGAAACCAGCCCCTGGGCCTCACCGTCACGCACCAGACGGGCGGCCACACGAATAGAGGAATCGCGTTTCGTGCGCAAGGCCTTGGCCGGATTGTCCTCCATCGTCACCACCTCAGAGGCGGGAACGATGCGCAACGGCAACTTCTGCCAGCCGTCACAATTGGCCAGCTCGGCCTTGATGAGATTCTCTTTCCCAACGAGAAGGATATTGACATCCTGTTCGCGGGCGGCACGAACCGCGCCATGAACCTCGGGACCGGGGGCGTGGTCGCCCCCCATGGCATCCACAGCGATGGTGATCATTCAATCGAAACGGATCAGCGAGCCCCACGCACCAAGCGCGAGGCCGGACCTGCTATTCCTGGACGACTTCAATCACTTCGCGGGTCTTGTACCAGCCGCAATGCGGGCAGGCACGGTGCGGGAGCTTGCTCTCATGGCACTTCGGGCACTCGCTAACACCGTTCACACGGAGCGAGTCGTGGGTCCGCCGGGCGGACGTGCGGCGCTTAGAGTGGCGTCGTTTGGGATTCGGCATTCTACTTTCCTCGTCGAGGCTACCGTCTGAGCCTTGGCATCAGAGTCGGATAATCGATAAGACTTTTCTATTGTAGTGGATTGCGGGTACAGATGTCACGTTTTGACCGCGGCGGGCGTCAGCTCAGCTTATGCAACTCTGACCACCGCTGATTGCCAGCCGGCACTGGGCAGGCACAGGGCGCCAAATTGCGGTTGGCGCCGCACGTAGGACAGAGCCCCTGGCAATCCGGCCGGCAGAAAATCTGCATCGGCAAGCTGAGCATGATCTGTTCACGCAGCGCATCGATCAAGGCCAACCCTTCGCCTTCATAAAATGCCAGATCGATCTCACCGTCGGCGAGGTGGATCTCGCCATGCGGGCCAGTTTTCTCCACTGGCCGGTAGAAGAGGTCGAAGTCCTCGCTGACGGGGACGAGCGCCGGTTCCAGGCAACGGTTGCAATCGGCTTCCATCTCGACGGCGAGGTGACCGCGGACGCGGATCTCGCCTAGCGTATTGCGCAGCAGTTCAGCCTGACCTTCGGCCCGCAGCGGGCCATGCTGGCGGATTTCCGGAACAAAAGCGATTTCACCCGGCAGATAGGTGACGTCGAACAGAATGGGGTGATGTTCGAGCTCGGTGAGTGAAAAGAACACGGGCGCGGCTCTCCCTTACCCCTCCATGCTACTCCGCCGGAGGCAGGTAGCGCCGGACCAGGAGATCATAAAGGCCGCCACCCAGCAGGCCGCCAGCCAGCGGACCGGCGATAGGAATCCACCAGACGCCGGTATGATCGGTGAGGCCATTGTTGCGGAAACCAGCCAGAACAGTGAACAGGCGCGGCCCGAAGTCGCGGGCAGGGTTGATGGCGTAGCCGTGCAACTTACCAAAACTGACGCCGATGGCGAGCACGATGAGGCCGACCGCGATGGGGCTGAGATACGCCGGAACGATGACGTTGCGGGAATCGGAAATGGCAAAGATGAGGAAAAGCAGCAGGGCCGTTCCGAGCACCTGATCGAAGAAACCGGCCGACATCACGTCGGGAAAAGCGGGAAACGTGGTAAACAGTCCAGCGGTTTTTTCCAGGCCCGGGTCGAAACGATGAAAGGCTTCGCGGTAATTGAAAAAGACCACGGCCGCGCCGGCAAAGCCGCCCACGCACTGAGCGATGGTATAAGGAACTACTTTGCGCCAGGGGAATCCGCGGAAAACGGCCAGCGCCAGCGTCACGGCCGGATTCAGGTGAGCGCCGGAAATGCGCGCCGATGCGTAAACGCCGAACGTCACGCCCAGCGCCCAGCCTAACGTGATGTTGGTGTAGCCGCCCAACACCACCTCACCGGGCGCGCCGGTGCTGAACAAAGTGACCATGGCGCAGACGCCTGCGCCGAACAACAAAATAATCATCGTGCCGATGCACTCGGCCAGCAACTCGCCCAAATAACTACTGCGCATGGGCTAGAGCATACTACTTCAGCGCGGTGATTAACCACTCAAGCATGTCTATTTGTATTTCGAGCCGGCCGTGTGCAACTTCAAGATTGACGTAGCGCACACCGCGCGTGGCGCAAAGGCGCGATAGGGAGCCATCGTCCTCTCCGGTTGCGTTCGATTGCAGCACGACATTGTAAGGACCGCGAGCCAGACGAGCGTAGTCGTCCTGATTGGTGGCCAGAAAGAATTCGTGAGGCTCACTGGCGCGCGGCAGATGCGTGGCCTGCGAGATGGGCGCTTCGTCGTTCACCGAATAGCCCGGACCGTTGTTGTGCGCAGCGATGAGCAAGCCGCCCGGCGGCGGCAGCAAGGCCGTGATAAGCGGAGGGCGTTCGCGATCGAGCCAATCGGCCGCGGCGCGAATTTGCGCGTCGCCCCAGGCAGGGTTCTGGGCGCGGAAGCTCTTCTCAGCACCCAGGCGCGAAAACATCCGGTTTGGATCGATTCTGCCGCCCGCCACTTCGACCTGGCGTGTCTTCGACGTGGTGATGTAGGCCACACCGGCATGCTTCTCAAGATGAGATTCCAAGGCTTGGCGTGCGGTCTCTTCGTTGCCATGAATGCGCAGGTAGTGTGTTCGGGAGGCAGGATTTCCCAGCCGGTGGAACTCGACTCCGCCCAATAGCACCACTTCTGAGAGGTGCTCAAACAGGGCAAATGAGCCAAGAAACAGCCCGCGCCGGGATATTCTTTGGATTGGCAGGGTTGCAGCGGTCACCTGTGATCAGCATAATGGGGGCGGAGGTGATCTGCAATGATCCTCGAAGCCACGAAGCCCGGCGTTGACCCGGCCATGGAGAGAGAATTCAATCCCTGGCTGGCAGCTGAGGCGCGCTTCAATGAGGCCGCCACGTTGCTCGGCCTTGACGACGGACTGCGGAAGGTGTTGAGCACTCCCGCGATGGAAGTGACGGTGCACATTCCGGTGCAGCTCGATGACGGGCGCCTGGAAGTTTTCACCGGCTACCGCGTACAGCATTCGATTGCGCGCGGGCCGGCCAAGGGCGGCATCCGCTTCGCGCCGGACGTGACGCTGGACGAGGTCCGCGCGCTGTCCAGCTGGATGACTTGGAAATGCGCTGTGGCGAACATTCCGTTCGGCGGCGGCAAGGGCGGAGTGATTTGCGATCCGCTGGCATTGTCGCAAGCTGAACTGGAGCGTATCACGCGCCGCTATACGTCCGAACTGATGGACATCCTGGGACCGGAGCGCGACGTGCCGGCGCCCGATATGAACACGAACGAGCAGACCATGGCCTGGATCATGGATACCTACTCGATGCACAAGCGCCACACCGTGACCGCGATTGTCACGGGCAAGCCGCTCAACCTGGGCGGATCGCGCGGGCGCGTCGAGGCCACCGGGCGCGGCTGCCTGTTCGTAACGCTGGAAGCACTGAAGAAATTCGGGCTGAAGCCGGAAGAGACCAAAGTGGTCGTCCAGGGCTTTGGCAATGTCGGCAGCAAGGCCGCCAAGCTGATGTACGAAGCCGGCATGAAGATTATCGCCGTGGTGGAGTTCGACGGCGCCATCTACAACGAGAACGGCGTCGACATCCACGCATTGGCGAAACACCGGCAGGAAACCGGCTCCATCACGCACTTCAAAGGCGCAGAGGACATGGACCGCTTCGAAGCGATGACGCTTAACTGCGACGTTCTGGTTCCGGCCGCCAAGGAGAACGTGATCCACTCGAAGAACGCGCACAAGCTGAACACGCGCATCATCTGCGAAGGCGCCAATGGACCGACCACAGCCGAGGCGGACAAGATTCTCGAAGAGAAGGGCATCTTTGTTATTCCTGACATTCTCGCGAACGCCGGCGGCGTCACGGTCAGCTATTTTGAATGGGTCCAGGACCGCATGGGTTACTTCTGGAACGAGCAGATGGTGAATCAGCGTCTGGAAGAGATCATGGTGGAGAGCTTCAAAGACGTGGTCGGCTACGCCGAACGTCACGGCGTGCATAATCGCGCAGCGGCGTATATGCTGGCGCTGGACCGTGTCGCTTTCGCCATCAAGCTACGCGGCATTTATGGTTGACCGGATCCGGCCGGCGCGGCCGGATGAGTTGGGACGGTTGTTCGAAATCTGGCAGTCGGCCGTTGAGCGGACGCACTCGTTCGTCTCGGCGGCCGACATGGCAGAGATTGCCCGGTTGGTCCGCGACGAGTATCTGCCCAAGGCAGAGCTTTGGATAATTGTGGACGCGCACGATCGCGCGCTGGGATTTCTCGGCCGGGCGGGCGACGAACTGGAAAGCCTCTTCATCGACGCGGCCCACCATGGCTGCGGTCTCGGGCGAGCGCTAGTGGAGCATGTTTTCCCGTCCGGGACGGCCGTACGCGCCGATGTCAACGAGCAGAATGAAGGCGCGCGGCGTTTTTATGAACGGCTGGGCTTTGCCGTTGTAGGACGGTCCGGCGTGGACAGCGGAGGGCGGCCGTATCCGCTGCTGCATTTGCGGCGGGCCGTTATCTAAATCACGGCTTGCTTCCGCGCCAGGCTGATGATACACCTGAGCCGGGAATCAAGGAGGCCGAGTGATGCCGAAGTTGATTTGTTCACCGACGCCGGTCGAGGCCATGGGGAACATGCCCAAGGTCTGCGAAGAGTATGCCGGACTGATCAACACCGGGGACACCAAGGTGTCACTCACCCGGATGCACTCGCCCGGCGGGTGGATGGGGCCGGCGCACCATGCCGAATTCCATCAATACCTGCTGGTGATCAGCGGCGCACTGCGGGTTGAACATCAAGATGGCATCATCGAGGCCAAGCCCGGCCAGTGCGTGCACATTGTGCCGGGCGAGGGCGTCGTCGTGTCGACGCCCGGCCCGGACGGCTGTGAGTATCTGTCAGTTTGCGTGCCGGCGTATTCGCGCAGCGACGTGCATCTGATCTGAGCTATTTCTTGCCCGGCCTCGTTGTCCCGGAGGCTTTTGCGCCGATGTTGGTTTCGGCGCGTCCGCCGTTAGCGTTGGTGTAGCCGCCTAACACCTGGCAGTCGGACGGCGTGGCGAACATCGACTCCGGCGAGGGAGCGTAGTTCAACTGACGCAGCTCGAACATCACGCGCTCCGGCTGGGTCCCCATGGCGATGGAGGCCTTTAGCGGAATACCGTTCTTCTCCTCCACCCAGTAAATATACTTGCCGTTAGCGCCCTGCAGGGGCATCTCAATCACTTTGGCGGCGACGCCGTTGACGTTGTCCTTACGCACCACCGGCATCGTAGCGGTTTCCCTCTGCATGTCCGCCGCCCCGCCAATGGGATCCTGCATCGGAGGAGCATAGGCGGACGTATAAACCTGCGCCGTGCAACGGTTGACCGCGTAATCAAAGGTGTAGACCTTGTGCGTCTGAAAGTCGTAAAGCTGGCGGAGATGGAGGCCGCCGCCCTCCTTGATCCATTCGACGACTTCCTTGGTTCCATTCCGATTGACCTTGATGGTCATGGGGCCACCCATGTAGGTGGCGGAGACGTAAGAGTACGTGCTGGGAAGCGCCGGAGATTGCGCCGTTGCCGGCGCTGGCGAGAACAGGCAGACTACGACTGCCGCTCCGAAGAAGAGCTGTCGCATCAGAATTCCTCCATTTTGTGGGTGGACGCGCAAGCGCAGCACATCGCTGCACGATCCGGTGTATCGAGATTAAGACAAGAACATCTTGATTGCAACGATAAAACCGTGCTGCTTTCAGACAGCCGTGTCCGGCGGTGTGAAATGATAAAAGATCAGTGCCACAGGACGCGACAACTCCCCTAATGCGGCAGTACCACGCGGCCAAGCAGCAGGCCCCGAACGCCTTGCTGATGTTCCGCCTGGGAGACTTCTACGAGCTATTTTTCGACGATGCCGTGACGGCGGCGCGCGAGTTGGAGATCACACTCACCTCGCGCAACAAGGAGAAAGGCGACTCCGTGCCGATGTGCGGCGTGCCCTATCACGCCGTGGAAGGCTACATTGGGCGCCTGGTGCAGAAGGGCTACCGTGTGGCGCTCTGCGACCAGATGGAGGACCCGAAGCTCACCAAGAAGATTGTGCGGCGCGAGATTACGCGCATTATCACGCCGGGTACGGTGACCGAGCCGGCGCTGTTGCGCGCGCACGAGAACAATTTTCTGGCCGCCGCCACGGTGCGCGGCACGCACGCGGGGTTGGCGTATGTCGACATCTCCACCGGTGAATTTCGCGCCACGGAGATGGAGTTGCCGGAACTGACGGCGGCGCTGGAACAGTTGAATGTGCGCGAACTGCTCACCGCCGGTGAGGCGCCGCAGGGCCGCTGGGTGGCCACGGCGATGGAAGCGTGGCAGTTTGCTCCGGAGAACGCGACGCGCGCGCTGTGCGACCACTTTCACCTGATGGACCTGGATGGCTGCGGGCTGGGCGCCAAGCCGTTGGCGGTGGGCGCGGCCGGGGCCGTGCTGGCTTACCTGGCCGATACGCAACGCTCGGCGCTGGACCACTTGGAACGGCCGGCTTATTACGATCGCGGCGGGGCGATGCTGCTGGACGCCGTGACGGTGCGCAATCTGGAGTTGGTGGAGCCGATGTTTTCGGCCGATCTGGACGGGCGCAAGGACGCGACGCTGATCAGCGTACTGGACGCCACCGAAACCGGCATGGGCGGCCGCCGGCTGCGCCAACGGCTGCTGCGGCCGGTGCTGGACCGGCTCGAAATTGAAGAGCGGCTGGACGCGGTGGAGGAGCTGAAAGGCGACACCATTGTCCGCGCCAAGCTGCGCACGAAGCTGGGCGAGATGCTCGACCTGGAGCGGCTGCTGGCGCGCGTCACGCTGGGCACGGCCACGCCGCGCGACCTGCTGGGGCTGGGCCGCACGCTGCAACGCGTTGTGGAGCTGAGGCCACTGTGCGAGGCGCTGAAGGCAGCGCGGCTCAGGCATGTGCTGTCGGAGTTGGACGATGTTACAGAGGTCCGCGAACTGATCCTGGCCGCGGTGGCGGACGAGCCACCGGTGAATATCGCCGATGGCGGCACCATCCGCGCGGGCTTCAACGCGGAGTTGGATGAACTGCGGAATCTGGCGACGAATTCGCGTCAGATCATCGCGGCCATTGAGCAACGCGAGCGGGAGCGTACCGGCATTGCGTCGCTGAAGGTCCGCTTCAACAACGTATTCGGCTTCTATATTGAGATTTCGAAGGCCAATCTGCACAATGCTCCGGCCGATTACGAGCGCAAGCAGACACTGGTGAACGCCGAGCGCTTCACCACGCCGGAGCTGAAGGAACTGGAGGCCAAGGTCCTGGACGCCGAGGACCGCTCCATCAACATTGAACGCACGATCATCGCGGACATCCGCACGCGCACGTCGTCCGAGGCGGCGCGCATACGGCGCACGGCGGCGGCGGTGGGCGAGTTGGACACACATGCCGCGCTGGCCGATGTGGCCGCGCAGCGGCGCTATGTGCGGCCGAAGTTCGACGAGGGCGGGGAGCTGAAAATCGTCGACGGGCGCCATCCGGTGATTGAGAAGCTGCTCGAATCGGAAGCGCAGCGCTTCATTGCGAACGATCTTTATCTGAACCGCGAAGGGCACCGGATTGCGCTGATCACGGGTCCGAACATGGGCGGCAAGAGTACTTACTTGAGGCAGGCGGCATTGATCTCCGTCATGGCGCAGATGGGTAGCTTTGTGCCCGCCACGGAGGCCACGCTGCCGCTAGTGGACCGCGTCTTCACGCGCATTGGCGCCAGCGACAATCTGGCGCGTGGCCGGTCGACGTTCATGGTGGAGATGACCGAAACGGCCGTCATTCTAAACACCGCCACCGCGCGCAGCCTGATTGTGCTCGATGAGATTGGGCGCGGTACAGCGACCTATGATGGACTGGCGCTGGCTTGGGCGGTGATGGAATACATCCACGACCGCATTGGCGCCTGCACGCTGTTTGCGACGCACTACCACGAGTTGACCAGTCTGGCCGGCCCGCTGGAGGGCGTGCGCAACCTGCATGTGTCGGTGAAAGAGGCCGGCGATCAGGTGATCTTCCTCAGAAAAGTTGAGCCGGGAGCGGCCGACCGGAGCTACGGTATTGAAGTAGCTAGGTTGGCGGCGCTGCCGGAGGGCGTGATTGAACGGGCGCGCGAAATTTTGGCGATGCACGAGAAAAGCGGCGAGGGTGTAACAGAAGTGCTAGAGGCGCCCGTGCAACGGAAAAAGGGCCGTGAACCGGCGTTGCAGATCCAGATGTTCGAGCCGGTGGGCTACCAGTTGGCGGAGCGCATCCGCGCGCTGGATATCGACAACCTGCGACCGATTGAGGCGCTGAAACTGCTGAGCGAGTTGAAAGAGGAGTTGGGCAGGCAATGAAAACCGTGTTGGCGGCGGGCATCATGAGCGGAACGTCGCTGGATGGCATCGACGTGGCGCTGGTCGAGATCACAGGAAATCGCGTTGAGACAGTGGCGTTCCACAGCGAGCCGTACCCGGCCGAAGTGCGCGCGGCGCTGCTGGGCGTGTCGAACTGCGAAACGCACACGCGAGAGATTTCGCGGTTGAATTTCCTGCTGCCGGAGCTGTATGCGGCGGCATTTGCCCGCGCCTGCAAGAAGGCCAAGCGCAAGGCCGAGGAGGTGGCCGTAATCGGCTGTCACGGCCAGACGGTTTACCACGAAAGCAAGGTATCGACGCTGCAAATTGGCGATGGCAACGTGCTGGCTGCGCGTACGGGCGTTACGGTGGTGAGCGATTTCCGCCCCGCCGACATAGCCGCGGGTGGTTGCGGCGCGCCGCTGGTGCCGTTTGTTGACTACCTGCTGTTCCGTGATGCGAAGCAGTCGCGTGTGGCGTTGAATATCGGCGGCATCGCGAACATTACCTACATTCCGGCTGGCGCCAACCCGGAGCAGGTGGTGGCCTTCGACACAGGCCCGGGCAACATGGTGGTGGATCAACTGATTACGCATTACACCAAGGGCACGCAGAGTTTCGACCGCGATGGCGCGATGGCGGAGCAGGGTATGGTGCACCCCGACGTGGTGGCCACGCTGCTGGAGGAACGGTATTACTCACAACGCCCGCCAAAGACGGCCGGGCGCGAGCAGTACGGCAAAGAATTCGTGGATGGCCTGCTGAAGCTGGGGCTTGAGCCGGCCGACACGGTGGCCACGGCCACCTATTTCACGGCGGCAACTATTGCCGAAGGCATTGCACGTTTTGCCGGTGGAGAAGAGAATCCGCCGGAGTTGGTGATTGTCTCGGGCGGTGGCGTGCACAACGGCGCGCTGATGCGCTTTCTGAGTGCGGAACTGCCCGAGAGTGAGGTGATATCAAGCGCCGAGGCGGGTATCGACCCGGATGCCAAGGAGGCGGTGGCGTTTGCCATCCTGGCGAACGAAACGCTGAATGGGCGTCCGTCCAACCTGCCGTGCGCAACTGGAGCGCGACGTGCAGCCGTGCTCGGAAAGGTTTGTAAAAGCTGAAGTTATGGCTCCGAGGTGGTTGTTTGTCTGGTTGCCTGCACTAACGATGAGTGTGGGCTGGGGGCTGCGCGGTTCGATTGGAGGCGGCCCATTGGGGGCGATGATCCCGGGAGCGCTGGCCGGCCTCACGCTGGCCTTGTTGTTGGACCGCTCGGAAGCGCCGGCGGCTTGGCTGGCGGCGTGCGGCGCGGTGGGCATCGGCCTGGGCGGACAGATGACGTACGGCCAGACAGTGGGCCTGTCGTGCAGCGCGGACCAGTGGGCCTGGGGCTTGACCGGGCTGACTGTGAAGGGCGCTGTTTGGGGGCTATCGGGTGGTGCTGTGTTGGGACTCGGGTTCCTGCACGGACGACTCGCCGGGCGCGCACGGGCACTGGGCCTGTTGGCCATGGTGGCGGCCACGGCGGCCGGTTGGGCGCTGATTAACCATCCTAAGCTGATCTACTTTTCCGATCCGGTGAACAAACCGCGCGAAGAGGTGTGGGCCGGCTTGGCGCTAGGAGCCGCCGCGTTGCTCGGTGTGCTGGCCTTGCATGGAATGGCGCGTGTGCCGATGGTGCTGGCCGCGTGGGGTACGTTGGGAGGAGGCGTGGGCTTCGGCCTGGGCGGCTGGCTCAACGCGCTGGGCCGCGCGACAGGCACGACGTGGGACTGGTGGAAGCTGATGGAACTGACGTTCGGCCTGCTGTTCGGCGCTGCGCTGGGCTGGGCGGCCTGGAGTGTGCGGCGCGACCTGATGGACAGCGACGAGATGTTGCCGCACCACGGCGGGCGGATCTGGAAGGTGCTGCTAGTGGCCGCTGTGGCCACGGCGTGCGCCGTCGCGGGCGACGAGTTGCGGACGCGTATCGGCTACACTGTGGCGGCAGTGGCGCTATTGTACGGAGCGTCGTTGTGGGCTCCAACAGCCCGCCAGGTGGCCATCACGGCGACGGCGGCGGCCTTCTTTATGGACTTGTTGAAAGCCAAACCAAGTGTCAATACGGCGGCGGGTTGGGCCATGGTGGTGGCTGCATCGGCCGCAGTGGCGACCGCTACCGAACGTTGGCGCAAGGCAGGTGCCCTGTTCCCGTTGCTTCTCTGGGCGGCGGTGATCGATGGGCTCATCAAGGCCTTCGTGCCTTGGCCGGATGAGGTGGCGAACCGTCTCGCAGTGCAGGGCTCGCTAGTGGCGCTGGGCGCGGGCGCGCAGATTTTGGCGCGACGCGCCGAGTTCGGAACAACCGGGGCCGGGCCTGCGTAATTGTGGGTGTAAGGAGGCCGCCATGTACTGCACACGATGTGGGGCTGAGATGAGAACCGAGGACCGGTTCTGCGGACGGTGCGGCAACAATGTGGGCGGCCCGGCCGCGGGTACGCCGCGCCTGATGCGCGACATGCGCAACCACAAGATTGCCGGGGTGTGCGCCGGACTGGCGCGCCATCACGGTTGGGACGTGACGCTGGTGCGGGTGCTGTTCATCGCGGCAACGCTGCTCCACGGTGTCGGGCTGATCGCCTACCTGATTGCCTGGGTGGCAATGCCGCGCGACGACGAAGGCTGGCGCACGGCCTAGCGGCGGCCTGAGACGCGGTCGTAGTGATGGCTGGTGTTGACGGAACCAAGCCCCTCGTTATAGAGG
>CAYZIX010000123.1:0-15000 GCA_964478395.1 uncultured Candidatus Solibacter sp. | reverse complement strand
CGGCGGTTGGGTACGTCGTTGGCGATTCTGGTCGCTTCCAGCGCGCCACTGGATCAATATATCGTCGAACATCCGGAGTATTTTTTTGAAAGCTCGCCGGAACACGCCTATATTAACCCGGATAACCTTGAGATTCTGATCAACCACCTGAAGTGCGCCGCCTTCGAGTTGCCCATCCGCGATGGTGAGTTCTTCGGGCCGCACGATACCGGCGAATTGACGCGTTTTCTGGCCGAATTGGGCGTGGTGCACCACTCCGCCGGCGCCTGGCACTGGACGTCGGACTCCTACCCCGCCGATGCCATCAGCCTGCGTTCTGTCACCAGCGACAACTTCGTGATTGTCGATATTACTCACGAAGAGCGTATTATTGCGCAGGCGTCATTTACCTCTGCACTGACCGAATTACACGAAAAAGCGATTTATCTGCATGAAGCGCGCCAATACCAGGTGGAGCGCATGGACTACGATGGCCGCAAAGCCTATGTCCGCCAGGTGGAGTCCGACTATTTCACCGACGCCATCGACTACACGCAGGTGAAGGTGATTGACGAGTTTGACTCGCGCCCGCTGGCCGCAGCCGCGGCCGCGCACGGCGAAGTGCGCGTGAATACGCAGATCGTTGGCTTCAAAAAAGTGAAGTTCTACACCAACGAGAACGTCGGCGCGGGTACGCTCTCCATGCCGGAGCAGGAGATGCACACCACCAGCTTCTGGCTGCACTTCCCGGCGCGTTTTCTGGCCGGATTCCCGCAACTTGGCGCGACGGAAAAGCTCAATGCCATTGCGGGCCTGGGCAACGCTTTGCGCACTGTGGCGGCGCTGCTGCTAATGTGCGATCCGCGCGACCTGGGTGTGGCGCTCACCGAGCGGATTGCCGCGTCAGCGGACATGTTCGAGCCGAAGCTGCACCTTTTCGACGCCTGCCCGGGCGGCGCGGGCTTGAGCCAGCCGCTTTATGACATGTGCGACCGCCTGCTGGCCGGGGCACGCGATCTGATTACCGGCTGCACCTGCGAACACGGTTGCCCAACGTGCGTCGGGCCGGCGGGCGAAACCGGTGAAGGAGCCAAGGCTGCGGCGCTGGCGCTGCTGGATGCTCTGCTGGTCAAAGAATCCGGCGTTGATCACCCTCGCGAAGCGTAACGCGCTCGCGGTCCAGATATTCGAGCAGTGGAATGGCGGCCTTGCGCGACAAGCCTGTCCATTGTTTGAACTCGGCCACGCCAAAGCGGGCGCCGCGCTTCGCCGCCAGCAGCGTGCGCAGTTGATCGATCACTTCGCGATGCGCGCAGAGCTCGCCTGAAACGCGCACCACACGCCCTTGTTTGGCGAGCAGATCGAACAGCGTGCGCGCGGTGGGCACGTTGGCCTTGGCGAGCACCTCGGCCATTGTGACCAGGTTGAGCCCGGCGGTACGCAGGTGCGCTTCCATCTGGGCTGTGGCCTTGTCTTCGTCCTCCCGCATGGCCGGGCGATGGGAGCGCAGCCGCAGCGTTTCACCTTCAGCGGCAATGCCGGCGTCCATCGCGGCAACCACGTCGATCAGATAGGGCGCCAACGGCGCCGAGGCGCGCGCCATGCCGGCCAGCAACGGGTTGCGTTTATGAAACTCAGCCAGCGCTTCACGCAGCCGGGCAGCCATCGCCTGCAACGCGGCTTCCGTCACCAGACGAGGCTCCGGATCGCGCACTAGTATAAGCCCGGTGTGGATCACCGCCTCCGGCGTCACGCCGCAACGCGCGGCCAACGCGGAAACGCGTGCGCCGTCCTCCTGCTCAGACGCAAACAACTCAACGCGCCGTGCGAGCGTCGCGTGTTCAAGCTCTTCAAGCCGCTTGAGTGCATCGGCTTTGCGTAGGCGCGGCGACGGTGCGCAGTCGATTACTACGCCTCCGCCAATGGTGGTGACCGGAGAAAACATGCGCGCAATGAAGCGGTCGCCCGGCAACAGTAGCACCTCCTCGGCCAGACGAACGCGCAGGTACGCACTCTCGCCCGGCTCCAGCGGTGCGTTGCCGCGCAACATGCGCACTTCGGCCTGCACTTCGGCCGTGGCGGCATGCAAGTGAACCGGCGCGCCGTGCTTCAGAGCTGTGGCGGACGGCAGGAGATCGAAGCGGCAATCAAACTCGCGGGTTGCTACAAACAGTCCGGGCGGCGCCAGTGTCATGCCGCGCCGCACGTTGTCGGTGTCGATGCCCGCAACGTTCAGTGCGGTGCGTTGCCCGGCCGTAGCGCGCTTCACCGGGCCTCCATGCACCTGCACGCCCCGCACCCGCACGCGCCGCCCGGCGGGGTACAACTCGAGTTCATCCTCCACATGCACGCTGCCGCTGACCAGTGTGCCGGTGACAACAGTGCCAAAGCCCTTCAAGCTGAAGGCGCGGTCGATGGGGAGCCGCGCGGGCCCGCCAGCATCGCGGGGCGGCACAGCGGCCGAGACGTGGAGCAGCGCCTGGCGCAACTCGTCCAAGCCTTCGCCGGTTGTACCGCTGACGGCCACTATGGGCGCGCTGTCGAGAAACGAGCCGTGGAGATAGTCCGCCAATTCGAGGCGCGCCAGATCCAGCAGGTCCGGCTCCACCAAATCGGCTTTGGTCAGAGCGACTACGCCGTGTTGCAGGCCGAGCAAGCGGCAGATGTCGAAATGCTCGCGCGTTTGCGGCTGCACACCCTCGTCGGCGCCGACCACCAGCAGCACCATGTCAATGCCGCTGGCGCCGGCCAGCATGTTCTTGACGAAGCGCTCGTGGCCGGGCACATCGACAAAGCCAAAGCTCACGCCGCCGTGCTCGAGATGGGCGAAACCGAGGTCAATTGAAATGCCGCGGCGCTTCTCTTCTTCCAGCCGGTCGGTATCCGTGCCGGTCAACGCGCGTACCAGCGTGGTCTTGCCGTGATCGATATGACCTGCCGTGCCGACGATAATGTTCTTCATGGGAGCGAGACTCGCGCTTGTCACCATCGTCGCCGCGCTGGCCTGCACCGCGCAAGAGACGCCCGTCTTCAAAACCGGCGCGGCGCTGGTGCGCGTGGACGTGCAGGTGACTGAAAAGGGCAAACCCGTGGCCGGGCTCACGCCGCAGGATTTCGTCCTTCTTGAGCAGGGCGTGCCGCGCGCCATTGAGTACTTTGGCCGCGAGGCTGAGCCGCTGCAGATTGTTCTACTGCTTGACGCCAGCGGCTCCATGGGCAAGATGCTGGGCGAAATGGCGGCCGTGGCGCGCCGCGCGCTGGGCCAGCTTCAGCCGGCCGACCGCGTGGCCATCTTCGTCTTCGCGCGCCGGGCTGAGATGCGTATGGAACTGGCTGACGATCTGCGTCTGGCCGAACGCACGCTGATGGAAGCGCCAATGGAGCACGACCTCGGCGCCGGCACGTTGCTGAACGAGGCCGTGCTCAGCGTCACCGGGTACCTGCGGGGGCAGCCTCCGTTTGCCGGGCGCCGCGCCGTGGTGGTGCTGACGGACAACCGCGGCATGCACTTCAAGTCGCCGGACGAGAATGTCATCCGCGCGCTGCTCGACTCCCAGAGCGTGCTGAACGCGATTGTTCCGGCGCGCGCGCGGCCGCCGGTGCTGCCCAAAGGGGCGAACATCAACCCCGACTTCACGCCCGCTAATGTCTTCCGCCTGGCTGAAGAGAGTGGGGGTGAAGTGCTGGCCGGCGACCGTGCGGGCGATCAGTTCCGCGAAATGATTGAGCGCATCCGGTTGCGTTACAGCCTGGGCATCAAAGCCGCCGACGCGCCGCCGGGTACATTCCGCCGGCTGCAGGTGGAACTGGCGCCCGAAGCGGCGCAGCGCCACCCCAAAGCGCTGGTGCGGGCGCGCGCGGGATACTATGCACCATGAGCACGGTCTTCTTTGACATCGACACGCAGCTCGACTTCGTCGCACCAGCCGGCGCGCTATATGTGCCCGGCGCGGAACACGTCATCGCCAACGTTGCGCGTTTGAACGCCTGGGCCGCTGCGCACGGCGTGGCGCTGATCTCGACCGCTGACGCGCATGCAGAGAACGATGCGGAGTTCGCGGCCTGGCCACCGCACTGTGTCGCCGGGACGCACGGGCAGCGCAAACCGTTTGAAACGTTAGTGGGCCAAACTGTTCTAAACAAACAATCCACAGATTGTTTTACGATCCCCGAGCTGCCGGGCCGCCTGGCCGAACTGGGGGCGCACACGGCCGTCGTCTACGGAGTTGTCACCGAAATCTGCGTGAAGCACGCCTTGTTCGGTTTGCTGGAGCGGGGTTTGCAGGTGACGCTCGCCACGGACGCCGTGCGCAGCCTGGACGAGACGGCGGCGCGGCTCATGCTGGAAGCATTCACCGCCCGTGGCGGCACGCTGGCCACCGTCGCCGAGCTCGCTGTCTAGACCCGCGTCAGGCCGCCGTTTCCGGTGGCACTGGAACGTCCTTGGCCTCGCGCCACAGCCTTTCAAGCTGGTAGTAGGCGCGCTTCTCCTCCGAGAAGATGTGGACAATCACGTCGCCGTAATCGCCCAGAATCCATTCGCCGTTCTCGTATCCTTCCACGCTGGACGGCATTTCGCCGGCTTCTTTCTTCATGCGCAGCGCCACTTCATCCCAGATGGCCTGGTTCTGACGTATGTTCGATCCCGTGCAGATGACGAAGTAGTCGGCGAAAGTTGTGACCTCGCGAAGGTCCAGGATACGCAGCGCCTCAGCTTTTTTGGCCTCGGCGGCGCGAGTCGCGATCAACCACGTGGGGCTGGGCGTGGCGGTAGGTGTGAGTGCCCCGTCTTTCTGTTGTTTCCGCAAGCGTTTTTGTACCTGACCAGCTCCTTCAGCCGTATCGTACTACAATCATTATTGTGCGCAAGGTCTTTCTGTTTTGCACGTTTATCTGGGCGTTCAGTCTGTGTGCGCAAAGCCTGACGCCAGCCCGCACCGTGCTCGATAAGATCGTGCAAAGCGCTGCTGACATTGACGATAGCGCCGTGCTGGAGCGTACGTTGTACGGCTCGCTGCGGCCTGATGACATGGCCGCCACGCAGTGCGATCTGATGCTGGCAGCGGCCCGCCGGCGCGTGGAGCGCGTGTCGGACAAGCTGGCTGAAATTACTCCGCTGGTGGAGCAGGGCGTCTTTGCGCGTAACGAACTGAAGTGGCTCGGCGCTGAACTGGAAGACCGGCGGCGCACGCTGGAGCTGGCCGAATCGCGCGCCAAGTTTATTCGTGAACTAGCCGACATGGCGCAGTTGGAGGCTACGTTCGAGCCGCAGGATCTTAGCCCGAAGCCCATTCAGGAGCACTTCGAGGGTCATGCCACCTTCAGCGCGCAGGTTTTGAAGCGCCTGGAGCAGGCCTACGAGCGGCGCTTTGGCAAGCCGATGCCCATCAGCGCCAATGGCGAGACGGCATTCCACAAGGCGCTGGGCTTCGATCATCGTGGGCGTGTGGATGTCGCGTTGACGCCAGATCAACCCGAAGGCCAGTGGCTGCGTGAGACGCTGCAGGCGGAGCAGATCCCCTACTACGCCTTTCGCGGCGCCGTGGCCGGCCGCGCTTCGGCCGCGCACATCCACATTGGCCCGGCCAGCACACGTCTGCGCGTGGCAGACTAGTGGGCATGGCTCCGGCGACTATCGAAGTCCTCATCCCGCATACCGAAATTCAGAAGCGCATTGAAGAGCTGGGCCGCCAGATCAGCGCGGACTATTCCGGCCGCCCGCTGGTTATGGTGGGCGTGCTGAAAGGCAGCTTCATGTTCCTGGCCGATCTGGTGCGCGCCATCGACGCTCCCGTGCGTATCGAGTTCATCGGCACCAAGAGCTATCAGGGCACCAGTACTTCGGGCCAGGTGCAGTTGACCAAGGATCTGGATAAACCAATTCAAGACGAGGATGTTTTGCTGGTTGAAGACATCGTCGATACCGGCCTGACGCTGAACTATCTGCACCACGTGTTGAGGCAGCGCGAGCCACGCTCGCTGAAGACAGTGGCGTTCCTCGACAAGCCCTCGCGGCGGCGCATTGAAGTGAATGCCGACTACGTCGGTTTCACCATTGAGGACAAGTTCGTCATCGGCTACGGCCTCGATTTCGATCAGCGCTACCGCAACCTGCGCGACCTCTGCATTCTGGTGCCGTAATGAAGCGCCGCACGCTGCTCGGCTCGACGGGCTTTGCCCTGATGGTGGACGCGCGTGGACTGCTGGCCGGGCCATCTCCGGTGGTGAAGTCCGGCGCGACGGCGCCGGGCGACCCCGCTGAGCCACACATGGCGCTGGTCGAGATGGAGACCGATGTGCTTGTGGCCGGCGGTGGACTGGCCGGCGTGTGCGCGGCGCTGTCAGCGGCTCGGCACGGCGCGCGCGTCGTGTTGGTGCAGGATCGCTCGCGGCTGGGCGGCAACGCGTCGAGCGAAGTGAAAATGCACGTGGTCGGCGCCAACTCGCATCGCGGCCGTCCGGGCTGGCGCGAAGGCGGCATCATCGAAGAGCTGCGCCTGGAAGACGCAGTGCGCAACCCGCAATGCAGTTTCGAGCTGTGGGACCTGCTGCTCTACGACAAGCTGATCAGCGAGCCGAACATCACCGTGCTGCTGGATACAACATTATTTGCAGCGCGCGTTTCAAACGGAAAAATCGAAAATGTCACGGCGCGCTGCGACCGCAGCGAACATCTCTATCGCGTCCGCGCCGCCGTCTACATCGATTGCACGGGCGACTCGCGCCTGGCCGTGGAAGCCGGCGCCGAATACCGCACCGGGCGTGAGGCCCGCGCGGAGTTTAACGAATCGCTGGCGCCGGAAAAGGCCGATAACGAAACGCTCGGATCGAGCATCCTGTTTACGTCGCGGGACTACGGCCGCCCGATGCCGTTTACGGCGCCAAAGTGGGCGCGCAAGATCACGAAGGAGCAACTGCGTTTCCGCTCCACCAATAGCTGGGAGTACGGCTACTGGTGGGTAGAGTGGGGCGGCAACATCGACACGGTGCGCGACGACGCACGCATCCGGCGCGAGTTGCTCGCCATCGTGATGGGCGTGTGGGATTACATCAAGAACAGCGGCGCGCATCCGGCCTCGGCCAACTGGGCAATGGATTGGCTCGGCATGATGCCGGCGCGGCGCGGCAGCCGGCGCGTGGTGGGCGATCATCTGCTGACCGAGCACGACCTGCTGCGCGGCACGTTCGATGATGGTGTGGCCATCGGGGGCTGGCCGATGGACGATCACCCGCCCGGCGGTTTCGACCGGCCCGACCTGCCGCCCAACACGGTGCTGAAGACGGACGAAGTCTACGCCATTCCGTTGCGCAGCCTCTACAGCAAGAATGTTTCGAACCTGATGATGGCCGGCCGCAACATCAGCGCCACGCACGCGGCATTCACCTCCACGCGCGTGATGGCCACCTGCGCCTGCGTGGGCCAAGCCGCAGGCACGGCGGCTGCGGTCTGCGCGGCTTCAAAATCGACACCACGCCAGTTGGCCACGGACCGGTATCGCGTCGAGGCGTTGCGCCAGACGTTGCTCAAGGACGATCAAAGCCTGCGTGATATTCGCAACCTGGATTCGGCCGACCTCGCCCGCCAGGCGCGGGTGCGTGCCAGCGGCGCCGAGCCGCATCATGCGCCGGAACTGGTGATCGACGGCCAGGTGCGCGACATTCCGGGCCGTGAAGTGCACCAGTGGGCCTGCCGGCTGGGCGGCGAACCAGCGTGGATTGAGTTGGAGTGGGACCGCGCCGTGCGCATCAGCCAGGTGCAGCTCACCTTCGATACGGGCTTTGAACGGGAGCTCACGCTTTCGGCTGCGGCTGGTGTGATGAAGGGCATCGTGCGCGGGCCGCAGCCGGAGACGGTGAAGGATTACCGCTTGTTGGCCGACGGTGTGGAGGTGGCGCGCGTCACGGGCAACTACCAGCGGCTGCGGCAGCACTCGATCGCGACCGTGGAGGCGCGGCGCTTGCGGCTGGAAATCAGCGCAACGAACGGCTCGGAATGGGCGCGCGTGTTTGAAGTCCGCTGCTACTGATCAGCGGAAGTTGTCCACGCGCAGCAAGTCAGAATTGGACGGATCCAGACGTACGGTGAGCAGTGACTTACCGTCAGGCGACAGCGAAAACGGACCGATGCCGATGGGCAGGATGGGCTCTGGATAGTCGGCGATCAGGCGTTTGGCGCGGGTCGTGAAATCGAGATAGAAGACCGACTGCTGGCTGGCCGATTTGCCGCCGCTTCCCAGGTAGTAAATGCCATTGCGGGTGAGTGACCAGCAGGAAGTGCAGTACGGCACCAGTCCTTCGACAATCGGCTCCACGCGGCCCGAGCCGATGCGTGAGCGCGATAGCGTGGTGTCGGCCGGCCCGCGTACGAAGTAGAGATATTCGCCATCGGGTGAAATGCCAAGCGAGAGTGCGCGCGTTGGCACCACAGCTACGGCATCGCCGCCGGCGGCTGGGTAGCGCATCACCGACTGGTCTGCCGCCGTGTAAACCCACTCGCCATTGGGCGAGAACACCGGATGCACGCCACGGCCGTTGAACCGGCTGACCTTCCAGCGCGCGCCTTCGTCTTCGGCGATATAAATCTGCTTGCTGATAGCGTCGTTGAAGATCAACCGCCGTCCATCCGGAGCCCAGCGTGGCACCGACGGCCGGTTTACCCCTGTGCTCACCTGCACTGCGTTTGCCCCGTCCGTGGCGGAGACCCAGATTTCTTCCTCGCCCGTGCGATCGGACCGGAAAGCGATACGGCTGCCGTCGGGAGAGTACTGCGGCGAGGCATCCTGCCCCGAAGAAGCTACCACACGCTGCCAGCGCGGTGGGTTCGTCAGTTCCAGACGCCAGATATTAGGGTCGTTTTGCACCACGCCATAGACCAGCACGGGCGCACGGCGCGCCAGCGTGAACTGGATGGGGAACTCTGCGAACAACGCTGTTGACTGTGGCGCTTCACCCTTGCGAACACGCCACAAACGGAACTCCCCGCCGCGCGAGGAGGCATAGTAAAGCGAACCGGAAACAGACCAGGCGTGCGCTGTCACCTGCCGGCTGTCCGAACTCACCTGAGCCGGCGCACCACCGCTCACCGGGATGGTGAATAGCTCCTGGTAGGCACGGTGAAAGGCCCGGATAAAGCTCAGCGTGCGGCCATCAGGTGAAAAACGGGGATCGACATCACCGATAAGCAGTTCCTCGGGCTGCGTGAGGCGCGTGCGGCGTCCTGTCTCGATGTCTACCAGGAAAATAGACAAAGGGTGCGAGAGCGAATCAGTATCGTCAAACGCCAATGTCTTGCCGTCTGGTGACCAGTCCAGATGGCGGTGGAAGAGGCCGAAGCGCGTGGGAAGGATGGAGGTGACTACGCTCGACGCGCCACTGCCGTCTGCCGGGAGGATTACTACCTCGCCTACGTCTCCGGCGAAGCGCATGCAAGCGATTAGCCGCCCGTCGGGCGACCATGCCGGGCTTTGCCAACTTGCCGGTCCTTCTGGCGTCAGCCGGAGCGGGGATGAATTCCCACTGGTCAGAATCCAGATACCAGACGGGCCGATATCCTGTTGCTGCCAGACGAACGCCGTAGACTTGCCGTCCGGAGAAAGCGCCGGCTGCACCTCTTTTCCGGCCAGACGCGTCAGTGGCGTGACATGCGGTGCCAGGTCCACTTGTCCCGTTCGCCGGAAGATAAAGACCGCCACGGACAGGATGGCTACCGACGCCAGCACGACGGCGGGCCACACCGAGCGGCGTGAAGGCGGCGATAACACGGAGCTATCCCCGGCCGGGTGATCCACATGATCTGAAATCACCTGTGTAACGGGTCCTAACAACCGGTAACCGCGCCCCGGAAATGTCTCAATCCAGGCGGGATCTCCCCGTTGGGCGCCCAGGGCCTTGCGGACCACGGCGATGTTCTGAGCCAGATTGGCTTCATCCACCACGCGGTCCGGCCAGACGGCCGCCATGATCTCCTCTTTGGTTGCTACCTGAGGTGAGCGATCTGCAAGCAAGCAGAGGATTTCGGCTGCCTTGCGAGTCAGGTGGACAGGCTGTCCGTTTTGGGTGAGGATCTTGGCAGACGTATCCAGTCCGAAGGGGCCGAACTGGTATATAAGACGTTTCTCCAAGCCGTAACGCCCCTGCTTTAGGATCTTTTTAGAAACTTCTTAGCGCCGGTTCATTGCCGATCCGGCTTGCCGGCAGCATCCTTAGAGTCGATTTAGTGTATCGCAATTGGGGTCTGGCTGGAAGTGGACTGATATATCTGTTGGAGCTTTTTAGGCCCAAACCACTCATTAGGGAGATTCTAGTGATTCTGCGTCGAATCATTCTTGCGCTGGTTCCGCTTGCCGTCATGGGGGCACCGAACGCTCTTGATGGTTTGCGAACTGGGTTTAGCCAGCCGCCGGCCAACGCCCGTATTATGATGCGCTGGTGGTGGTTCGGATCGGCTGTCACGCCGCAAGGCCTTGAGCGCGATCTCCGGGCGATGAAGGCTGCCGGCATCGGCGGTGTCGAGATACAGCCGGTCTACCCTTTGGCGTTCGACTCACCAGATAAAGGGATCCGGAACCTTTCTTTTCTTTCGCCTGAGTTTCTTCAAACGTTAAAATTGACTGCCGAAAAATCCCACGAATTAGGTTTGCGCACTGATTTGACGCTGGGTAGCGGGTGGCCTTACGGGGGGCCCTACATTACACCGCAGTTGGCCGCTACACGTCTGCGTGTGGAGCACACCATTACGCCGCTCGCGTTGAAGCCGGGTGAAAGGCTGGTGGCTGAATTCGCCGGGCCGGGTCTTCGTTTTATCGAAAGCCGCACCGGTCAAGCGGTGAAGCGCGCCTCGGTTGGCGCCGAGGGGCCGGTGCTGGATCACTATAATCGCGCCGCCATTGACATGCACATGAAGATGGCCGGTGAGCCATTGTTGAAGGCCTTCGGCGCGAAGCCTCCGTATGCGATCTTCTGTGACAGCCTGGAGGTTTTCGGCGGCGACTGGACTCCTAACTTGCTAGATGAGTTTCAGCGGCGCCGCGGCTACGATCTGAAGCCGCATTTGCCGGCGTTGGTCGGCGAGTTAACGGTGGAGAAAGGGTCGATCCGCAACGACTGGGCGTTGACTCTCACCGAACTGGTGGAGCAGAACTTCCTGGGTCCGCTTCAAGGCTGGGCCCACCAACATGGAACCAAGTTTCGCAGCCAGACCTATGGAACGCCGCCGGTGACGTTGGCCAGCGCACGCTTCGCTGATTTGAACGACGGCGAGCAGACGCAGTGGCGCTCGTTGTCGGTAGCCCGCTGGGCCGCATCGGCCAACCATGCATTGGGCCGGCCCGTCACTTCGTCAGAGACGTGGACGTGGCTGCACTCTCCGTCGTTTGCCGCCACGCCGCTGGATGTCAAGGCTGAAGCCGACGTTCATTTCATCCAGGGGGTTAATCAGCTGATCGGCCACGGTTGGCCGTCGACCCCGGCCAGCATCGAAAAGCCGGGCTGGGGATTCTACGCCGCTTCGGTGCTGAACGACAGCAATCCGTGGTGGGGCGCGATGCCGGATCTGGCGCTGTATCTGCAGCGAGTCAGTTGGTTGATGCGGCAGGGCAAGCCGGTCGCTGACGTAGCGCTTTATCTACCCGTGGCCGACATTCGCGCGCGCTTCACGGCTGGCTCGGGGCGGGTCTCTATCGACCGTCAGGCGCTTGAAGTGATGGGGCACGCGATTATTCCGGCGCTACTATCTGCGGGTTACAACTTTGATCTGGTGGACGACGGCTTTCTGGACGAGGCGCTCACCCGCGGCGCGTACAAGGCCGTGCTGCTGCCGAATGCCGAGCGGATGCCACTCTCGAGTCTGAAGCGGCTGGAGAAGTTTACCGCCGCCGGCGGAAAGGTCATTGCCATTGGTAAGCGGCCGTCGATGACGCCGGGTTGGGTGGATCACGAGAAGCTGAGCCCGGAAGTCGCGGCCGCCGGCCAGACGCTTCCGCTAGTAGCAGATGAGCCGGCTGCGGTGCGGGAACTAGGCGCGGCCATTGCTCCGGACATGAAGTGGAGCCCGGCCAGCAGCGCCATCGGCTATACTCATCGCGCCGTGGACGGTGCGGACGTCTATTTCATCGCCAACACGGCCAACACATCTTATCGAGGGCGCCTGAAGTTTCGCGCAGGTACGCGAAAGGCTGAACTTTGGGACGCGCTGACCGGGCGGCGCTCGGCGTTAATGGGCGACGTCGAGCTGCCGCCCTACGGGTCGGTGGTCATTGTCGTGTCCGATCTGGCCACGGCGCCTGCGGCCAAGCCCGCCCCGGCCGGCAAGCAGGTGGATATCAGCACTGGCTGGGACGTCGTCTTCGGCGCCGATGGCCGCAAGCAACACATGGAGACGTTGCGTTCCTGGACTGACGATGAGGCGACGCGATTCTACTCAGGTGTTGCCACTTACGAGAAAAAGATCCAGCTCGACGCCGGAATGCTCGACGCCGTATTGGATTTTGGTGAAGCCAAGCCGCTGGCGCAGGGCGCGCGGCGGCAAAGCGGCATGCGTGCGTGGCTGGAAAGCCCGGTGCGTGACGCCGCGGTGGTGTACGTGAATGGCAAACGCGTGGGGGCGGTTTTTACGCCCCCCTACTGTCTGGACTTGGCCGGCTACTTGAAGCCGGGCGAAAACATACTGCGGATTGAGGTCGGCAATACCTCTTTAAACCTGATGGCCAAAAAAGGTGAGCCGGACTACCGCGATGTGGCGGCCAAGTATGGCGAGCGGTTTCAGATGCAGAATATGCGGGGCATGACGCCGGAACCATCCGGACTGATTGGCCGCGTGAAACTCATCGCCAGATAGCGGGCCGGCCGGCCGATTGGCTGGTGGCCCAAAGGGTCTTTGAGCAGTGCCGGATGCAGCATGGGACTCTGCTTCCGGTAAAGAGAAAAACGAAAGGACAAGTAATGAGATATCGCATTTTCTCGCTTTTTGCGATGCTCTGCCTGCTGGTAACAGCGGGATGGGCACAAGATGCCCGTGGCACAATCCTGGGCCGTATCACCGATCCGAGCGGTGCGGTAATGCCGGGTGTGCAGGTGGTCATCCTGAATCCGGCTACCGGTACGAAACTCAATCTAACAACCAATAACGAGGGTATGTACGTCGCCCCGCTGCTACAGCCGGGCATGTACAACATTGAAGCGACTGCTCAGGGGTTTAAAAAGTCAGTGCGCAACAGCATTGAGCTGCGCATTGGTGATCGCCTCGACATCAGCCTAACGCTCGAGGTCGGCGCGGCCGACCAGTCGGTGACGGTGACCAGCGACCTGCCGCTGATTAACTCCGAATCAGCTTCGCTCGGCACGGTGATCGACTCCAAGCGCGTCGCCAGCCTACCACTCAGCTATGGTAACCCATTCTTGCTGATTGGCCTGACGGCCGGCGTCACCTTCAACGGCAGCGTCCGCCTGGACCGCCCGTTTGAGCCCACCCACATCGTCAACTACTCAATGGGCGGCACGCGCGGCAACTTGAACGACATTACCATTGACGGCGCGCCCACCACCGCTACCGCCAACGCCAACGAAGTGACGGCCAGCTACGTGCCGCCCACCGACGTGGTGCAGGAGTTCAAGGTGCAGACGGCCACCTTCGACGCCCAGTTCGGGCAGACGCAAGGTGGCGTGACCAACATCAGCATCAAGAGCGGCACGAACGAGTATCACGGCTCGGCGAACTACAGCATGTACCGCAAGCAGCTACTGGCGAACGATTTCTTCAACAATCGCGCCGGCAACGCCAAGCCAGACTTCCGCTTCAACCGCTGGGGCGGCAGCTTCTCCGGTCCGGTGTGGATTCCGAAGCTATACAACGGCAAGAACAAGACGTTCTTCCTGGTCGGCTATGAAGGCATCAAGGACGCCCGTCCGCGCCACGACGACACGACAAACAGCGTCCCGACCACGGCGATGAAAAACGGCGACTTCTCGGCGCTGTTGAACGCGGCCTCGACGTATCAGATCTACGACCCCTACAGCCGGGTCAAGCTCTCCAGCGGCCGCATCCAGGCTACGCCATTCACCGGGAATATCATCCCCCAGTCGTACTTCAACGCCGTCGGGCAGAAGATTCTCAGCTATTACCCGACGCCGAAGTCGGCCGGCGCAACCTACACGGGCTTGAGCAACTATATCGATCCGAGCCTGCCTGAAATCGCTGACTACTGGAACTACACGTTCCGTATTGACCAGAACATCGGCGACAAGCAGCGCATCTTCGTGCGCGGCAGCCAGTACCGGCGCGATTCGACCTACAACAACTACTTCGCCAACGATTTTGTGGGTACAAACTTCCTGTTCGACTCCAAGGCTGGCGTAGTTGACCATGTCTACACCATTTCGCCGACCATGGTGTTGAACACGCGCTACAGCTACAACCGCTTCATTCGCGGTTCCGATGGCCCGTCGACCACACAGGGCTTCGACATCACGAAACTGGGATTCTCGTCCGCCTACGCGGCGCAGGTGCCGTCGACAATCGCGCGCTTCCCGCGCATCAACCTGACCAGCTATATCAGCAACGGCTTCACTGGCGAACTGCGTCCGGTGAACAACCATACCGTCAGCTCCACGCTGACTAAGGTCTACGGCAAGCACAGCATCAAGACGGGCTTCGAGTTCCGCATCTACCAGGAAGCTGACAAATTCTTCTCGAACGCCCAAACCGGTCAGTTCACTTTCTCCAATACCTGGGTGAAAGGACCGCTGGACAACTCCACGTCAGCGCCGAGCAGCGTCGGCCAGTCTGTGGCCACCCTGCTGATGGGCCTGCCGGATTCGGGCAACATCTCACGTTCGGCCGACTACATCGAACAGTCCAACTCCTGGGGCTTCTTCGTGCAGGACGACTTCAAGTTGAGCCCCAAGCTGACGGTGAACGTTGGCTTGCGCTATGAGTTTGAGACGCCGCTGCATGAGCGCTACAACCGCTCCACGCTGAGCTTCGATCCCACCTATGTGCAGTCCATCTCAGCCACGGCGGCCTCC
>CAYZIX010000122.1:0-15156 GCA_964478395.1 uncultured Candidatus Solibacter sp. | reverse complement strand
GCCTCCGGCAGCTGCCTCAATGCGCTGTTGGTGGGCATCCGCCAGGCTGTTCAGTGAGCGGCGGCTTTGGGCGCGGCGCGCGGCGGCAAGCTGCATCTCACGGAAGACAGCCGGGTGATCGATCAAGTCCCGGACCGCCGAGGCAAAGCCATCCGTGCCGGAGGGCTCGATGAGATGCCCGCTGACGCCATCTTCAATGGCGTCGTCGGTGATGCCAGGCAGGCGGGAGGCTACAGGTACACAACCACGGCCCATGGCCTCAAGCACGGTAATGGGCAGGCCCTCATAGTTTGAAGGGAGCAACAGAACGCCGTGGGTCTGCATTTCCTTCAGCGTTTCGACGGGGGACCGCACGCCAAGAAACGTGGCCAAGGAGGAGACGCCGGCATCGCAAAATCCGGCGCGAAGCCGCTCCTTGTCGGGTCCGTCTCCAATGATTGTGAGCTCCGCATTCACACCCATCGCGGCCAGCGATTTCATGATCAACGGCAGGCGGAAAACGCCTTTCTGGCGGTTCTCAAGGCGGCCTACATAAAGTAGGCGCGAAGCTGGTGAGGGGGCAGGCGGCCCGTCCGGTAGAGGCACTCCATATGGAACCAGGAGTGTTTTCTTCTGCGGCACGCTGCGCCGCACTTCCTCCAGAACGCGCGTACTGACGCAAACCGCGGCGTCCCATCCAGCGGCGTGGCGGACTCCAAGCCGGTAAATCACCGGGTCGTGGTTATGGAAGACCGGCAGCACTGCAACTTGCCGGGCGATGAACGGAATAGCCGCCTGAGCTGTCTCCGAGTGATTCAACAAGAGGACCGCGTACCGCCGCCGCCTGATTTCACGGACGAACTCCAGAACGGACCGCAAGCGGCCGTGGCCTTGTGCGTAAAGCCGGCGTAAGACGAGGCCCGCCGCTTCAAACTCATGCTCCCAGGCGCCCTTCCGCTCTGTGACGACAAGTTCCACCTGAATGCCGCGTTCGGTGAGGCAGCGGGCCAGCCTGAGCAGGAAGGTCTCCATGCCACCGCAGTCGAGCGCGTAGGTGACGAGCGCAACTCTGATTGGATCTGGCGTCATCGGACGGCCACCGGTTCGATTGTCGCAGGTGAACAGACTCGCTGACAGGCTGCCGGCGGGTTAGCGCAGCCGGAGCGCCGAGAGTCCACGCTTGGCGAGCTGATCATGCAGAAACTCTTTCAGGTCGGCGGGAAGCAGAGCAGTGAGCACCACGGCGAGACTAGCTGCGCCGGCAACCGGGGTGAGCCAAATGCGGTAGGCCGAGGGGCAATAGTAGCAGGCAAACGTCATTGCCACAGCGTAGGCGAGCGCACCGTAGAGACGCGGACCAATGCCAGTGGAGACCATCTTCTTCATGGCGATCCAACTCCACACGGAGGTGAGAACGTAGGCAACAAAAGTCGCCCAGGCGAGAGCCTCGCCGCCGAAGCGGCCGGCGAATGGGATGGTTGCGGCTAATAGAACAAGGCCGTAAGAACTGTTGATGCCGAACCCCAGCCACATTCTGGCCTTAGCCTGGACCGCGGCGCCGAAGGCGGTGCCGATGGCCATGATCATTGCGGTTCCGCAGGTGATAATGATGAGCCGGTCGCCCCCCGCAAACCCTTTGCCGTAGAGCTTGATCAGCCAGCCGGAGGCGAACATCGCAACGGTGGTGACCGGGAACACGATCAGTGTCGAGATCCAGTGAGATCGTTCCAGCAGCGAAGAGAAGGTGTCGCCTTCTCCGGACTTTGCGCTTTCCGCCGACAGCAGCGGCATGAGCACGCCAGTGAGCGTTTGCGGAATCAGCAGCGCCATCTGGCGCCAGTGATTGGCGGCCGTCAGCAGGCCAAGCTCTCCAAATCCACCGGGCTGACGGGCGACGATTGCGGAGGCCGCCCAGTTGGCCGGTCCCACTACGACGGTTGCGAGCAAGGCAGGCAGCGAATAGTTAAAGAGGATGGCCCGCTCTTCGAGAATTCGCCCGGGCCGCAGATGAATACCCAGACTGGCGCACTCCCGGCGCATCATCACCGCATAGAGCAGAGTGGTGATGGCCGTTGCAGAGACTGTCGTTCCGATGACGCCTTCCAAGCCCCAAATCAGGCACGCCCACACAACGGCGAGCGCGATCAGGCCTGAGCGTGTGACGTAGAAGAACGCACCAAGCCTGAACTTTTCCATGCCCTGCAGAAGTGACGACTGGAGCCCGTTCACGGTGTTCAGCACAATGAGTGGGGCACTGAGTATGACGGGAATGGTGAGGACGGCGGAGCGCAGGATGTCGCGCGCAATCCAGCCGGACCCCAGCAGAAGTACCAGTGTGAATATCCAGCCACTGAGCCACGCCATGCGGAGCAGCGCGGAGGCGACAGCGCCGGCGCGTTCCTTGTCGGTATGACGGAACTCCGCGACATACTTTGTGGCGGTCATCCCCAAGCCCAGGCCCGCGAAGGTTCCAAGCGTGCCGATCATGCCGGTGACGATGTTCAGTTGCCCGAAAGCCTCGCGGCCCAGCAGACGGGCGACCAGGACGCTGGACACAAAGGTGAGCCCCTGCGCGACCACCGTTCCGGCTACGCTCCAGAATGTGCCGTGGAGCAGCCGCTGGTGAGGGCTTGCCACCGCGGTCGTCTCTTGCGCCACGGCCGCGAGCAAGGATCTTGCCTCTGAGCGCTTTTGTGCGAGCAGCATTTTGTGTTGCACGCCGGATGAATCAGGTTCCGGCATCCACCCTTTCAAAGAGTGCGTGTGTCTGGAGAGCACTATCAAGTCCGATGAGCAGGTTTCAAAAGATCCAGCAGGGACTTCACCGGGGCTGCCGTGGCCGACGGCACTTCCACGAAGACGGTGTTCCAGTACGCCATACCACCGTTCCAGAGCCCGGGACGTTCACGAAGCCGGACCTCGACACCCTGGTGCATGCGCCGCACCATAAACCAGGCATCGTGATCCGCATAGTTTTCCAAGTTGAAGGGCTGGCCCAGGTAGTCGCGCAAGGAACAGACGATGTCGACCGGATTAAAGTATCGCGCCGAATTCCAAATGGCGTCCTGCCCGGGCGACGCCGCGTCGACTTCCGCCGGCTCAACGATGCGAATGGCGGGCCGGCCGCTCGCGTCTCTAGTCCAGAACGGAGCACCGCCCGGTTCACCATGGTGACGGATGACGCCGCAAACCCGCAACGGGCGGTTCAGCACATCAATCAGTAGTTGCACTCTGGTGGCGCGCGGTAGCTGGGCGAAGTCCTCAGGGAAGCTAACCGACAGCCGTTGCGCGGCAAATTGTTGGATATTCTCCAATGAATGCTGGCCATAGCTGTGGCCATTTAACGCTCTGAGATGGTTGTGGATCAGGCCCTCGAGTTCCAGCAGCAGGCCACCGAGGACGCGCTTGTAGAACACGACACGCGGTTTCAACCGGTCTGGAAGCACGTTGTCGACGGTCCTGATAAAGACGATGTCGCCACGCAGAGCGTTCAAATTGGAAAGGAGCGCCCCGTGGCCGGATGGCCGCCGGATCACGTTCCCGTGCGCATCACGAACAGGGTGAAGAGTTGCGTCGTAGAGGATGGAGTCCGCGTCGTCCTGTTGTGGAGATAGACCGGCGAAACACTGAATGCCTTGGGTCTCAAGCCGCGATAGTAGTTTATCCAGATAATTCCGAGCCGTTATGAAGTGCTCGGCCGAAATTGTGAAATGAAGATGGGCCGGAGCATGGTTCGCGCCGGCGTAAAGCGCCGCCTCACGCGCGTGCTCCTCCAAAGGAGTCCGGCTCTCAGCTCCATATTTATGAAAGGGGACCAGCGCTTTGGCGATACTCTCCGAATCCGTCCCTGTCATGAGGCGGACAGATTGCGCCAGTAGTTCTCCGTAATTCCGTCTCCATTCGGCAAGAGTCAAGCAGCCGCGGCTGCGAATGCCATCGAAGCATGGCAAACGCTGCAATCTGGCAGACAGAGCGCCGGCCCCTGGATGGGCGGCATCGCATTCACGCGGGAGCTGACTGAAGCGGGTGGCAGCGCCTGACGCCGCCACGAAAACTACGCAATTCCGTCTTTCGAACTGCTCTTGAAAAGTTTGCGCGAGGTGAAGCTTCCTGCGGCGGCTCAACGCCACTATTCCGTCGCCCTGGGTACATGGGCGGATCAGGTTTAAAGGATGCACGGCCGGCGGCGTCATCCAGTTCCGGCCTTGGACCGGCAGAAGATCTGGGGTGGCTAACGGCATAAAGAAAGGCGGACACTCACGAGACTGAAGCAGTTGCGCCCGGCTCGTGAATGTCCGCCCAGGTCATTGGTTAGTCAAACGGTTGACGATTTCCGCTCCGCGAAGGCAATCTAGTCCACCTTCTTGAACGGAGTGGCTGACGGCGATTGCACTAACGGGTTGCAACTGAGCCCTGTGCCGTCCGTACCAAGCCAGACGTCGCTTAACGGGCACATCGTTGCGCCATTGGCGGCCGCGCAGGCGGCCTGCGCCGTGGCGAAGTCGCCAGTGGAATATGCGGTTTGCACGATAGTGGCGATCTGAGTCATGGAGAGCGTTGCATCGGGGTTGCCCGGGGCGTAATTCATGCAAGCTCCTTGATTGGGAACAAAGTGGGCAACCCACGAAGATCCGGCATAGGCCGCGGCGCAATGCCGGATCATCGCTCTCTCACCACCGGCCGTCATGGCACTCGCCTGCAACATAGTGACGTTGTTCAGCGAGTTGATCTTGTTAGACGGAATGCCCATTATCTCAGCAAAGATCGCATTCGGTAGGGTGTCTGGCCACCATGCAGTGACGTGATTCTTCCAGTAGCCGGGCGTGCATCCGAGAGACCGGCAGGCCGGGTCCCAGCCGCCGAATTCGGGGCCGATCAAGCCCTGGAATCCCGCGCTGTCGGAGATGGCTGCCAGCGTGTATCCGCCCACCCCATCGGGCTTGAAGATATAGAGATTGACATTGACGTGAATTTCGAAGGTCGGCCAGGAGTGCGCGTCGGGAAGCGGAATCCTGATGACAATCGGATCACCCGTCAAGGGCCCAGGGGTGTGGCCCATCAGATACTGAGCTGTGTAGAACGTTTGGTCCGGCATGCCGGATCCGGTGTAGACCCAGCGTGCGTCGACATAGGCCTCGACCAGCCAGCCGGTTGGCAGGCCGGTAATGGTGACCTTCTCGTTGCAGCCGGTGGCCGGGCAAAGCGCCCTGCCTCTATCCCGCTGGTCCGCGAACAACGTATTCCCCGGCTCGCTGACAGTGATAGTGGCGCCATCGCCGGTGAAGGTCTTGGTCCTTACTGAGGTGGCTGTGACGGGGCAGTCCGGCGTCACTGCGGCCTGCGCTCCGATGGTGAATACAAGCAGCAGCACGACGAGTGCTGCCGCCATGGAACCAATCTGTGAGATCGATCGCATCATTTTCTAGCGCTCCTGTTGGTACCAACTTGTATTTGGGTTAAGCGCGTTTACAGCGCAATGGGCCTGGGACATCCGGTTTGTCTCAGGCGCTAGGGACGCCCGTGCGCCGATCGCCGACGATCGGAACAAAGGCGGAATACTTCATCCCGGGTATGGGTTGGCGGTCAATTCCCGAGAACCGGACCTGGAAGATGTAGTTGCCTGTGTAGGATTCGACCTTGAGCAAAACGCGGTTCCAGCCGCGCTTCAGGTGAACCGGAAACTGAGATGCCTCCTCCGGGTGGTGGAAACCGTGGAAGCGAAATACTTCGCGAGCGTCTATCCAAACGACGACACCTCCTTGATGGCGGGTGAGTACATAAGCGTCAAGGTCATCTGGCGACCAAACCGATTGGGTGATGTACGCCAATTGACCGTCTCCGGGCCGGCTCAACTCGGGACTGAGATCCACACCGCGTCCTTCAGTCAGTTGTGCCATTCGCCAGGAGACAGCGCCTGTACTGCCCTGATACGAGGCACGCTGCCGGACCTCCTGTTCCGGTGGGTAAGCGGCCTCGGTAATTTCGCGGTCATCGGCGTTCGAGAAAGGTCCGATGACTGCCACGGGGGTTGTCTCCTGAGCCGCGACGACTTGCGCAGCAGCAGAGAGCTTTCTGGGGACGGCGCCGTCCATCCAGGTGAGACGGCATCCATAAGAAATCCAATTGTCCTCGAACCACCCCGCGACTTTTCCGGGAAAGCCTCCTTGAATGAGACCGAAGGTACGATAGTTGCCGTCCTCGTTTTTCGGCATTCCCCAGCCGTGCCAGCGAGGCTCCAGGGCCAGCCCATTGGCACGCATGTCTTGAACGGGATTCGAGACGCGGGAGCTGTCCTGGCTCCGTTGAAGGCCGAGGACAAAGGGGCTTGCCGGCAGAGCTTTGGGAACGAGCCTGATGAGTTTTAGCGGGACGGACTTGCGCAACAAGGCGTAGCCGACCGCAATGTCGGAAGCGCCCCAGCCGTTCGGATGCTGCGCTATCCGAAGGAGCGGTTCAGTGGGCGCCGGCGTATTGATTAGAAAGGACTGAAGCCGGCCGAGGCTGGGCATGTTGTGTGGATTGTCTCTGGTGAACCAGTCCTGGTAAGCCTTGAGACGGTACACCGGCGGTCTGGACGCCGTTCCAGCCTCGGCATACCAGTCCAATTCGTTTCGCACCTCATTGGGCGTGACTTCCCGGAAGAAACGCGCGATGTCTGGATCGTGAAAACGGACCCAACGATTCGCGCTTTGGTGTTCACCCGAAGAGAGGTGGCCCCAAACCGGCCCGTCTACCTGCCACCCGCGGGTGCTGCCCCAGAGATCGGTCAAATAGATCTGCGGAGGCATCGGGCTGTACTGGTTGTAGGGTTGGTGTTGGTAGAAATAGGCCGCGGCGCGCTGCTTGACGTAGAGGTGGACCATCTCACGGCTGAAGATGTAGCAGCCTAGCAGGTATTCATCCACATCGCCGAGAGCCCAGGCCATTCTGGCGTAGGCACTTGCCGGCGCGGCTTCGTCGCCGATTTCGGCGATGCCGTAGCGCCCGAAGCTCACCCAGTCCGACTCATCGGGGGTATTGAAAAAACGTTGGATCAGCGGCCAGCGCTGGCGCAGAAGATCCCACCCGCCGGCGAATTGCCCGTATGCCCAAATGGCTTGCAGGGCATCGGTCATGATCTTTCCGGCATCACCCCGTTCACCCCAGGACCCCACGCCGGGGCCAGGGAGCAGGAATTTGCCATGGTAGGGAGCGTGACGCTGAAGAACATCGTTGCGCATATACACGCCCAGGGCCGAGCGTGCGGTTCTGCCGGCGCTGTCAGCGGCGAAAGGGATGGCGCGCGAGTACCAGGCGTCGCTGACGACGTTCCAGCAGAGGTTCTCGCGGCTGCCGTGGTCGAAATTGAAGCGCCAGGGTTCGTGGAATTTCTCTTTCAATCCCGCGTTGATGAGATTCAAGGCCGTGAGCTGGTTGCCTTCGGGCTGTGGCGGAATGACTGGCCACTCCAATTCGTGAAGGTATTGCAGCACGTGAAGCGTGATATCAAGCCGGTCTGCGTTCAGTACGCCAGCGACGGGTCCAAAGGCGGTGAAGTAGCCGGGGTCGTGAATTGGCGCCGAAAACCGGATGGGGAGGCCGGGGAATTTCCACGCAAGCGCCAGTGATGGAGAAACCGTGTGAAAGCGAAGCGGTGGAGTGGACCACGCGTCGTTGATCTGAAGCCAACGAACGTCTTGCCGGAAAGTGATTTCGTCCTTGGCCGGGTCCACACTGAATGACTCCTGAAGGCTGAGTGGAAACGCTTTGGCGACCTGTGCCCACCAGTCGCAGCGTTCAATGACCGGGAGCGGTAGGCCCGCGGTCCATGTCCATGGTTCAGCGCCATTGCGCGGTAGTCCATATTTCGCGGCGAAGTCGTTGTCCTTCTGAGGCAGTTTCTCGTAGCCGAAGAGCGGCATGCTGAATATGTGGCCGGTGTCCTCGGGCTCGAATTCCAAGACAAGGCCGTCCGCTGTCAGTGAGATCGACTTAGGGCGTTTTTCTAAAGAAACGAACCACGGAACATCAAACCGCTCCCACCCCGTCGAGCCCTGGAACGACGCCACAATCCAACTGGCCTGCATTTCACTGCCGGCGGCGGAATGTCCACGCGGAATCGCCTTGGTCGTCCCATTGCTTCGGATCCACACGCAGCTTGGAGCCCCGGCTCCGTAACGCGCCAACCCTCCGAAGAAGCGAATCCAGTGAGACTTCATGCGGATCAGGACACCCGGAGAGAGCGGTGACTGATATGAGCAAACGTCCCGGTTATTGCAAGCCGCTTCAGGCGTAACGGCCGGAGCCGCTTCCGGCGCCAAGTAATGAAGGCTGCGCCAGGGATTGCCTATGTCAGCCCGGGCACTTAACGGCTGGACGAAAAGCCAGCCTGTTGCCAGCCACAGCGCCAGTTGCTGGATCGGTTTCAGCATGGGCCGCCAGACGACTAATTCGATGCAGAGCTGCGCAGCGACTTCACGGTGGTGTCGAGCCCATCCCGCAGATCCACTTGCGGTGCCCAGCCCAACTCACCGTGTGCCCTGGTGGGATCCAGGAAGATTTTTCTGACCTCGCCTTTTTTCGCCGGACCGTGAAGCGGAGTGCCCTGATAGCCGATGATTTCAGATAGGGCGTTATAGATCTGATTCACGGACGTGCCCGCGCCACTACCGATGTTCAGAATCATGCCACCGGCCTTGCCAGCTGCGAGGAGATTCGCGTTGGCAACGTCACCGACATACATGAAGTCGCGCTGCTGCTCCCCGTCGCCGTTGATGACAGGCTGAGTCCCAGAAAGCATTTGCTGTGCGAATATCGCAACAACGCCAGCTTCACCGAACGGATCCTGGCGTGGGCCGAAAACGTTGGGATAGCGCAATACCGTGAAATCCACTCCGTAGTTGTACCGGTACAGATATAGATAATGCTCCACGTGGTGCTTGCTGGCGCCATAAGGATCTAACGGATTGACGGCATGGTGTTCCGGCACCGGCAGGATGCTCGGCTCACCGTACGCAGCGCCGCCGGTGGATGCGTACACAACCTTGCGAACGCCGTATCTGCGGCAGCATTCCAGCAGGCGAAGTGAGCCGAGGACGTTCACGTCGGCGTATAGCAGAGGCTTTTCGAGCGACTCCCGGACGTTGGCGCGAGCCGCTTCGTGAAAGACAAGTTCCGGCCGCTCTTCGGCGAAAACACTAGCCAATTCTTCAGAGCGTATATCGACCTTGTAAAACCTGGCGTCAGGATGAAGGTTGCCAGGCTTCCCACTAGACAGGTCGTCGACTACCGCGACATCGTATGAGGCAGCGATACAGGCGTCCACGATGTGTGAGCCGATAAACCCTGCGCCGCCAGTGACTAATACTTTCATTAGTGGACTTGCTCCGGTGTTAGTTGGTGGATAAGCGGTCGAGGACAAATGGGATCGATATCACTGCCGCACTTGTCTGATGACAAGGTGAGCGCAGCCGGAAAGTTCAAGCGCGTGCTGCTGCCCATCGCGATCGGACACCGCCACCGCGCCGGTCAACTGCCGGGCCTCGGCGGTCCAGCCCGGGGTCTTCAATACAAAGAGCTTCGTTGCCTCAGACCAATTGATTTCAAGCACGACATCCGTTGCTATCCATGCCGGGTTTCTGTCGATCTTGACGGGGGTCACGTTGCCGTCCGTATCAATAAGGTTGAAATCAATCTGTTTTGCCGTAATGCGGCCCACAAGGGCATTTCCGTTGCTCAGCTTCCCATCGACTTCAAAGCCGGGCTGGCTGGACTGGCTGGTGATGAGACTGCCTAGTACAGCCAATAGCGGAAACAGGAGGCTCTTGCTCATGGCCTTGAGTACCGTTCTGCCGCATACGGCTTACAAGACAGCGAAGACAAGGCCATTGCTGACCGCCCATGGGATGGCCTGGGTAAAGGCTTGACGTAGGGACTTGGCGCCACTGCCGGGAATGTAGATCACGTCGCCCGGCAATACAGCCTGGTCGGGCTTTTTGCCTTCGATTATGGCCTTGAAGTCCACCGCAAACTGCTGCCGCTTGCCGTCCGGTCCACGGCGCACTAGCAGGCCGGCCTTTGTTTTCGCCGTTTTGGTCGGCCCGCCCGCCCACACGACCGCCTGGCTCAGAAGCAGTCCTCCGCTTCGATCGCGTGGAAATTCAATGACTCCAGGTTTGCCGACATCGCCGACGACATAGAATACTTCCGACTTCCGTTCGGCGACCTGCACGATGTCGCCGGCCTGCAAGGTGATATTCAGGGCAGGGTCGGAGTGTTCCATGAGTTGCTTGACTGAGATGGTTTGGGTTTGGCTAGAAGCGCTCTCCGCGGCGGTGCTTGATGCCGACTGATGTTTCACCGTAATGGTGTCACCCGCTTTTGCCAGATCGAATCCGCCTGACAGTGAGATGGCGTCCACGAGCCGGAGCTGGCTGGTGATCATATACTGCCCTGGTTTGTTCACCGCGCCGAGCACGTACACCGGTTGTGATTTGTATTCCTTGACGAAAAGCGTGACCTGGGGGTCTTTGACAAGGCGCTGTTGGACCAGCTTGGCCTTAATCTGTTCTTCGAGTTCGCGAACGGAAAGCCCGGATGCCTCAAACAGGCCGAGGAGCGGCAGTGTGACCGCCCCGCTGGCACTGACTCTGACCGTCTGGCTAAGCTCGTCTACGCCAAAGACCTTCACGTCAATGACGTCACCCGCGCCAAGGCGGTAGTCGCCAGGCGAAGTGGAAGTGGGTGGCTGCGCAGCGGCCTGGAAAGGCAGTGCGGCAGCCAGTAAGAGGCATAGAGACAAAATGCGGTTATTCATCGGAAGTCCCTCTTTAATTGCCGCAATAAAAGAATGGGCGCGGAGTGAAACAGTGGCCGGTGGCGTCTTCGGCTAGTGGACACGCTGATAGTCGAAGATTACCTTGGTGCCGTGTGGTTCGAACCGAAACCGCAATTCCGGGTAGTTACATAGAGCCGCACGAACGGCATCCTGTTGAGGTCTGGGGCAGTACAGAAGCAGATAGCCGCCACCGCCGGCGCCGGTGATCTTGCCGCCGAGGGCGCCGGCAGCGCGGGCTGCATCGTACATGGCATTGATCGGGCCATTGGTGATCTTGGAGGCGAGTTGTTTCTTTAGCTCCCAGCCGCGATGCAACAGCAGACCAAAGTCATCCACAGCGCCACTTTCCAATGCCTGCCTGGCTTCGACGGCGAGCGCTTTCATTGAACGCAGCATCTCGCGCCTGCCGTTGATGTTGCAGATCTGCTCGGCCAGGACGCTTTCGGCCTTCCTCGTGATGTTGGTGAAGAACAGCATGAGGTTTTCGTTGAGGCGGCGATATGCGTTATCGGGCATCGAGATTCTTTCGACCTCGATGCGGTTGTCGCGATGGAATGTGATGAAGCGCAGCCCACCGTATGAAACGATGTACTGATCCTGCATGCCAATTGGTTTGCCAAGCACGTCAATCTCGATCTGGCAGGCTTCGCGGGCAAGTTGCTCGGCATTCTTAGGTGTTCCCAAGTGGTGATAAAAGGCATTCAACAGCCCCACCGTTACGGTGCTTGACGAGCCCATGCCCGATCCGGAGGAGGGGATGTCGCCCATGGTGCTCACCTCAATGCGCCGCGAGATTCCTGTCCGCCGGAGCGTCTCACGCACGAGCTCATGCTCAAGTTCATCCACGCCTTCCACCATCTCGGTTCGGGTGTAGCCAACACGAATGAAGTCGTCGAAGCGCTCCTTGACGATGACGAAGATGTAGCGATCGATCGCAGTGCTGAGTACGCAGCCCTCTTCTTCCCTGAAGAACTGAGGGAAGTCCGTGCCCCCGCCGGCGAAACTGATGCGCAAAGGTGTTTGTACGACGATCATTGGAATCAATAAGCGCCGCGTCCACGCAGAACGGCGGAGGGGGTTTGGACAAGAAGTATCTGAAGGTCCAGCCACAGACTGTAATTGCGAATGTAATGCATATCCAGGCGCACGCGATCGATGTAGCTCAGCTCAGAACGTCCGGACACCTGCCACAGGCCAGTGATGCCAGGCTTGACCGTCATGAGATTGACCCGATGCCTGCCGTACCGCGACGCTTCCGGCAGCGTGATCATCCTGGGCCCAACCAGGCTCATCTCACCTCGCAATACGTTGAACAGCTGCGGGAATTCATCCAGGCTGAACCGTCGCAGAAACCGCCCCAGCCGGCTGATCCTTGGGTCATCCCTGAGTTTTCCGTCTTCAGCCAACTTCTCTCTGAGTTCAGGATGGCGATCGAGGATCTCGGCTCCGTTGACGTACATGGTCCGGAACTTGAAGGCATCGAATTCTCTGCCGCCGACGCCAAGGACACGCCGGCGGTGGATAACCGGGCCGGGAGAGTCGAGTTTGACGAGAACAGCAATGACCAGCATCACCGGCGCCACCAGCGCCAGCGTGAGGGCGGCGACAGAGTATTCGAAGATGGTCTTTAAAGCCGACTGTGCTCGGCTCAGTCTTAGCCTGTTCAACTGAATCAGCGGGATTGACGCAGCCGTTTTAACCTCAATCCCGGTTGTCAAGACCTCATAGAGACCGGTCGAGAGGCGGATTGTCACGCCAGACAGGGGTTGTATGCGTTCGAAGAGCTCGAGCAATTCATTTCGTTCAAGCGAAGAGGCTGCGACGAGCAGTTCGCGAATATTGTGTTTTATTACGATGGATACAATGTCTTCTGCAGTTCCAAGGTAAGGAACGGCGCCGGGAATGTGAGTGGGCTCGTCTTCGGGGGAGCACGTCTGCGGCGTGACAAGCCCGACGATCTTATAGCCGGAGTAGCGATCGCTGCTCAATTGTCCGGTCAAGGAAGCCGCCTCGCCATTGGAGCCCACAACGACGGCCGGAGTCAGCCAGTGGCCAGCGGACCAAATGACATATACGATGCGGCGCAGCAGGAATCTCCCAACTGAGACCAACAGCAACGCCAGCAGCCAGGAGGAGATTAGCCAGCCTCGTGAAATGACGAACGTCGGCACAAGGAACGAGGCCAATGTGACCAACATCATTCCCACGGAAGTGGCGGTAAAGACTAGAGAGTATTCTCGAGTTCCGCCGAGCAAATTGTTCCAGCCATACAAGCCGTAAAGTAGGAACACCACCAGCCATAGCGGAATCAGCCCCATGCCCACTCTGAGATAGAAGCTGGGCTCGGGCGATACTTCGGGCGACAGCGTGATCCGGATCACAAAACGCATCCAGTAGCTGAGGTAAATGGCGGTGGCCAGCATCGTCACGTCTGATAGCAGCAGACACGTGCGGAATAGCCAGCGTTCACGCTGGACCGGCACTTCGTCGGCGTCGCCCAGCACTTGTTGAAGGGTTGGCCAAAGTGGCAATTGCTGAGGATGCGCGCTCATTAGTTCTGCTCTCCGTGGTTTAGTCGGACCGACGGCCATGCGCCGGGGAGGCGCAGAAACGTGAAGCGTTCAGCCAGTTCCAGCACGCCCACGCTGGCGAAGATCACCAGTAGAGCGTCGATGGGGAGGCGGTAGCGCACAAGCGTCCAGGTCAACAAATGAATGAGCGAGTACGAAATGATGAAACACAAAACGATTAGCAAAGAGATACTTTGGCCAGAAGTCCTTTGACGAGGGACTCCTGATGGCGATCGCCGCTCACCTAGAGCAGCGGGCGAAAGGATCAAGCCGAAAAGCGCGAATGGGGCCAGTAGCCCAAAGGAGAGGACTCGTGCCCAGTTGCTTAGGGCGCCGGAGGTTTCCTCTGGCCAGAACTTGAAGTATTCGACGGCGCGGGAAAAGCAGAGTGAGACGTAGCGGGCAGGGTCGTCAATGATTTCCTGCAGGCCGAGGCGCAGGAGAGCTTTGTCGAGGCTTGCCTCATCAAGTGATAGCAAGCGTGCCGGTATTAAGGCACCGTAGCGGTCTCCGGAGCCTTTCAGAATAGGAATGAAGTGAGTGCCGTGGACTGGATGATTGGCCCAGAACAAGACATAGCCGGCATTGGTATTCAGAGGAACAAACTGCTTGAAGGCAAAATAGTTGCGGATAGTGAACGGCAGGATGAGGAGTGCTGGGACCATGAGCATGGCGAGCAGTCTGGCTGAGAAACGCAGTCGATTGTGGGCACGAGCCACTCCGCTCCACGCGCTCCACAGGAAGCAGCCCACTAGCACCGGTGTAAAGAGGAGAAATGCTTGGCGCAGCAAGGCGGCTACGCCGATAGCGAAGCCAAGTTCAAGCCACGCCGGTGTAGGGGGTAATTCTTTTGAGACGCTAATCCGGCTGGCCGAATCGAGTGTCCATAGAACAGCGGTAATGTAGAAGGCTTCCGTCATCAGAGCTGCCGAGTAAAAGGCGAAGTACGGATAGACTGCGCAAAACAGCGCGGAGACGATGCCGGGGCGAACCCCGAACAGACGGTTGGCGATTCTGAATGTGAGCCAAGGTTGTAGGATGCCGACAAGCAGGACTTCAAGGACCCTGGCCACCAGTGGGTAGTGCCCCACGGTGCCGTAGACGGCTGCCAGGTAAAACGTATAGAGGAAGCTCCAGTGGGCCGTCGGTTCATTCGCACGCGTGGCTGGCCACCAGTTTTCGGCGAAGCTAAATCCGTGCCCGTCTAGTAGGCGCGTTGCCAGTGCATCATAGGACAGCTGGTCGTGGATTCCAGGCAGCGGGGTGAGCTGATTGCCCATGAAAAGAGCGCAAGCTAAACGTAGCGTCACACTGATGAGAACAATGAGAAGCAGGGCGCGAGTGCGAGCGCTCAAAGTCATTGATTGCGTTGACGGCATGTGACCAGTGGTGCGGCGAATTGGTGCGGGCTGATTTGTGATAGCGCTAGACGTGAACCGGCACACGGTCTTGCTTAATGACGCCCTGGTAGACGTGTTCCAGGTCTTGTACTGTGCGGTCCCAGCTGTAGTTGGCCTCGACGAAACTACGTCCGGCCTTGCCAATTGCATCCCGGAAAGTGGCGTCGGTAAGAACGCGCAGTAGATGGTCTGCAAAGTGTTCGGCGGAATCTGCCACAAGCAGGTTGTGGTGTGCACCAGGGAGGGCGGAAACGGCTTGGGGACTTGCCACCATTGCGACGCCACACGCCATGGCCTCAAGAACTTTGTTCTGGACTCCGGCTCCATAGGGCACCGGAGCGACCGCTACGGCGGCGCCATGCAGATAGGGCCGAATGTCGGCGACAGTGCC
>CAYZIX010000121.1:0-15170 GCA_964478395.1 uncultured Candidatus Solibacter sp. | reverse complement strand
CTGGTTCAGGGCGGCTTCCAGGCGCTTGCGCTCCTGCATCACCTTCTGGCCGGCCTCCTGGTCGTTCCAGAACTCCGGCGCCCCGATGCGCGCCTCAATGGCGGTCAACTGTTCTTTTTTTGCGGGGACGTCAAAGATAGCTCCGCACAGCTTCCGATTGCTGGCGGAGCGGAGAGTAGTCCCGATCGAGTTCGTCGAGGGTCATTCAACCCTATTTTAGCAGTGCGACCCGCGCTTACTCATCCAGTTTTTCCGGTTCCAGCGCGATGGCGGTGTGGCCGGCGGCGCGGCGTTCGGCATAGTGGCGGACCCACGCCTCCCAGCTTTTACCAGCGGCCATGTCGCGGCCGGTGAATTCGATGGATGCGACATTTTCGCGAGCAATGACGATGCGCTCGCGGCTCTGCTTGGGGATGATCCGGAGGCGCATGTCGTCACGGTCGAAGATGTAGCCTTCGACGCTGGAGCCGTCGTGCAATCTGACGGTAACGTCGCCGCGAAAGTCGAAAGCCTGCTCAATGACGTCGCTCACGACTGCTTCTCCTGTCCGATTTGCACCAATTTCCAGGGCTCGGTGGCTGGCTGCCAGGCTTTCAGCTCCGCTTCGGCGGCCGCGTCCGGATAACGGCTGAAAGTGGCGCGGATGGTGGCCAGAAAACCGCTCCAGGAGCCGAACGTATCGTTTACACAGGTGGCTTCATAGCCGCTATGCAACATACAATTGGCGCACTTAGGATTATCTGAAGCCGTGCCGTAGTGCGACCATTCCGTCGTCTCGAGCAGCTCCTGATAGGTATCCGCATAACCGTCCTGCATTACGTAGCAGGGCCGCTGCCAGCCGAACAGGCTGTAGGTGGGCATGCCCCAGGGCGTACAGACATAGTCGCGCCGGCCCATCAGGTATTCCAGAAACAGAGGTGAGAGGTTAAAGTACCAGCGCGGCTTGCGGTTGGAGAGGATCAGGCGGAAGAGCTTGCGCGTGCGGTCGCGGCCGAGCCACTGCTCCTGGTTGGGCGCTTTGTCGTAGGCGTAGCCGGGCGACAGCATCATGCCCTCAACACCCATCTCCATCATTTCGTCGAAGAAGGCACGCACGCTGCGCGGATCGGCGCCGTCGAACAGCGTCGTGTTGGTGGTGACGCGGAAGCCTCGGCGGACGGCTTCACGGATGCCCTCGACGGCCTTGTCGTAGCCGCCCTCGCGGCACACGGAAAAGTCGTGGTGTTCGCGCTGGCCGTCGACGTGTACTGAGAACGACAGGAACTTGCTGGGCGTGAACAGGTGGATCTTTTCCTTGAGCAGCAGCGCGTTGGTGCAGAGGTAGACGTACTTGCCGCGCGCCACCAGACCCCGCACGATTTCGTCGATCTGCGGATGCAGCAACGGCTCGCCGCCTGGGATGCTGACAATCGGCGCACCGCATTCATCGACGGCGCGGAAACACTCTTCGGGCGTCAGTTGGTCCTTCAGGATATGAGCCGGGTACTGGATCTTTCCGCAGCCGGCGCAGGCCAGGTTGCAGCGGAACAGCGGCTCCAGCATCAGCACAAGCGGGTAACGCTCGCGCCCGGCCCGTCTTTGGCGCAGTACATAGCTGGCCACGGTCCACATTTGGGAGATGGGAATTGCCATGATCGAAATCGCGAACGCGAACTCTCATTCGCTTTTTAGCATCCAGACTGGCATACTGTCAATGACAAGCGATGTCCGCCCCGCGCCGACAGCCCGTACAACAACGTAGCGCCGAAACGGTGGAACATATTTTGCGCGCGGCCGGCAAGCTGTTGGCCAGCCACGGCGCGGCGGAGTTAACCACCAGCCGCATTGCGGCCGAGGCGGGGATTTCGGTGGGCGCGCTCTATCGCTTCTTTCCCGATAAACAGGCCATTATCGATGCGATTGCCGTCGGCCACATGGAGCGTTTCGGCAAGGCGATGGCAGCCGCGCTGGCGCGAGCGGTGCTTGCGTCCGGGCCGGTATTCCTCGGCCGGTTGGTCGATGCCTACGTTCATTACCTGGACGAACATGCTGATTTTCGCGCGCTGGCGCTGGGCGGTCTGATTGGGCCGCTGGCGCGTGAATCCCAGGCGCGTCCGGGCTCCGGCCCGGCGGCATTACTGAAGTGGTTCATGCGGCGCAAGCTGAAAGTTCGCGATTCGCGCACGCTCGACTTGCGGCTGCGTGTGGCGATTGAGACGGGTGAACGTGTGATCGGCTATGCGTACGAGCAGCCGTCGGCCGAAGAACGCATGCGTGTGATTGGCGAGCTGAAACGGATGCTGGCGGCCTATTTGTTTAGCTAGTGGCAATGGCAGTTGTTGCCGCGCCAGGCCGAGAGACCTTCCCGGGCGATGATTGGAGTCATGATGAGGCCGGCAACCGGATCGGCCCACCACCAGCCGCAGAGCCAGTTCAGAACTAATCCGGCCAGCAGAATGGCCGAAAGCCAACTGCAAAGCTCGGTCTGGCGTGAATCGGCCACCATCGCGGCGCTGTCCATTTCGCGGCCGACGGCGCGTTTGAGGCGCGCCAGCCAAGGCATGATGGCCAACGAGCAACAGGCCAAAATGATACCGGCAATGGAGGGGCGGGGCGGCTCGCGGGTCCACAATCTCTCTACGGCTTCATAGCCAACGTAGGTGGCCAGCAACAGGAAAGAGATGCCGATGAGCCGCAGCGAGCGGCGCTCAATTTCGTCACGGCTGTGGTGATGGTCGTTGCCGAGGCGCCAGAGCATAATCGAGCCGGAGATGCTCTCGATAATAGCGTCGACGCCGAAGCCCACCAGCGCGATGCTTGCGGCGAGCGAACCGGCGAGGATTGATACGGCGGCCTCAACGACGTTGTAGCCGAGCGTCAAGTACTCAAGACGCAAACCGCGGCGCACCGTGTGTGCCCGTTGCTGAGCGAGAGGATCGTTCACCTGGTTCCATTGTCCCGCATTAGCGGCGGCGGGAGTGTAGCATGGAAGCAGGAGTCCCGCGCCACAATCTTCATGCACCTTGACATCGCCAAATCCCTGCTCGACGTGTTGATTTTCTGGCTGCTGACGACGCCGCACGAGTTTGCGCACGCGTTTGTGGCGGACCGTTTAGGAGACGACACTCCACGCCTGGAGGGGCGTGTGACTCTCAATCCGATGGCGCATGTCGATTGGATGGGGACGGTGATTGTCCCTCTGGTTTCATCGCTCCTGGGCGGCATTTTTTTCGGCTGGGGTAAGGCGGTCAATACGAATCCTTCGCGCTTGAAGGGTGGGCCCAACGGGCTGCTGGCGGTGGCGCTGGCAGGGCCGGCATCGAACGTGGTGTTCGCAGCAGTGCTGGCGGCCATTGCTTTCTTCTGGACCGGCGGAGCGCCGATTCTGTTTCGCGCGGCCTATATCAGCCTGTTTTTGGGGCTCTTTAATATGATTCCGATTCCGCCATTGGACGGATCGAAGCTGCTGATTGCGGCGCGCATTCCTGTGTCGGCTTACATTGAGCTGAGCCGCTTTGGTTTCATTCTGCTGCTGGTCGTGATGTATTCGACCGGGCTGGGGCGCTGGCTGAGCGAGGCCAGCTTTCAGGGCGCAATCCGGCTTTTTGAACTGTTTCACGTGTAAGGAGTGCAAACGATGACGAGGAGACTTCTTCTTGTTGTGGCGATGGCGAGCGTGGCGTTGGCGCAACGCCGCGGTCCGCAGCCACCACCTTTGACGCAGGCGCAGCAGGATCGTGCCGCCTACATCCACGAGCATTACACCAAGAACGAGTTTCAGATTCCGATGCGCGATGGCGTGAAGCTGTTCACCTCCGTCTACACGCCGAAGGACCGCAGCCAGAACTATCCGATGATGATGATGCGCACGCCCTACACAGTGGCGCCCTACGGTATTGAAAACTACCGTGGCAGCCTGGGGCCATCCAGCGAGAAGTTCATGCGCGAAGGCTTCATCTTCGTCTATCAGGACGTGCGCGGCAAAGGCCACAGCGAGGGCACGTTCGTGCATGTGCGTCCACACATCCCGAACAAGAAATCGAAAAATGATGTGGACGAGTCCAGCGACACCTACGACACCATCGACTGGCTGGTGAAGAATGTTCCGAACAACAATGGCCGGGTGGGCATGTGGGGCATTTCGTATCCGGGCTTCTACGCCGCGCAGGGCGCGATTGATTCGCATCCGGCGTTGAAAGCCACTTCGCCGCAGGCGCCGGTGATCAACTGGTTCATCGGCGACGACTTCCATCACAACGGTGCGCTCTTTTTGGTACACGCCTTCAACTTCCTGGGCGCGTTTGGCCGGCCAAAGCCGGAGCAGGCGCTTGTGCCCGGGTCGACGTTCGCCATTGAGGGCCAGGACGCATACAACTTCCATCTGCAGATGGGTGCGCTCCCGAACTACGACGAGAAGATGTTCAAGGGCCAGGTGGAGTTCTGGAAGGATCTGATTTCGAACGAGAGTTACAACGAATTCTGGAAGAGCCGCGACCTGACGCAGTATGTGACCAACCTGAAGCCAGCGATGATGACCGTGGGCGGCTGGTTCGATGCCGAGGACGTGTGGGGCCCCCCGCACCTGTACGCGGCGGCCGAGAAGCAGAATCCGGGTGCGACGAACATGTTGGTGGAAGGCCCTTGGAGCCACGGCGGATGGGCGCGCATGGATGGATCGAAGCTGGGCAACGCGAGCTTCGCCACCAATACCTCGAAGTTCTTCCAGGACGAGATCGAATATCCGTTCTTTCTCTATCACCTGAAGGGCAAGGGCGACGGCGCGAAGTTGCCTGAAGCCTACGTGTTTGAGACCGGGCGCAACGAGTGGCACAAGATGGACGCCTGGCCGCCGAAACAAACTACGGCAAAAACGTTTTATTTCCAGCCGGCCGGCAAGCTTGACACCAAGGCGCCAGCCGAGGCCGATGCGTTTGACGAATACATCAGCGATCCGGCCAAGCCGGTGCCGTTTGTGCCGTATATCGACCGCGGCATGAACTACAACTACATGACCGACGATCAGCGCTTTGCCGCGTCGCGGCCCGATGTGCTCGTTTATCAGACTGAGCCGCTCAAGGGGGACTTGCGCATCGCCGGTCCGCTGAAGGCGACCCTGTACGTGTCGACCACGGGCACGGATTCCGACTTCGTCGTGAAGTTGGTGGACGTGTTCCCGGTGGACGCGCCTGACCCATCGCCCAATCCGGAAAACATCAAGATGGGCGGCTACGAGATGCTGATTCGTGGCGAGCCGTTCCGGGGCCGTTTCCGCAACGGTTTTGACAAGCCCGCGGCGTTCACGCCGGGCCACGTCGAAAAGATCGAGTTCGAATTGCCGGGCGTGTTCCACACCTTCCGCGCGGGCCATCGCGTGATGGTGCAGGTGCAGAGTTCGTGGTTTCCGCTCACGGATCGCAATCCGCAGAAGTTCATGCCGATTCACGAGGCTAAGCCGTCGGACTTCGTGAAGGCGACCGAACATGTTTATCGCGGTGCGAAGGCGGCGAGCGGGCTTACTGTGCAGGTACTTGAATAAGGGCGATGAAACTCGAAGGCATCTTTCCACCCATTGCTACGCCGTTCAACGCGGATGGCGAAATCTATGTGGCGAAGGTCCAACACAATGTGGAGAAGTGGAACCGCACGGCGCTTTCAGGCTATGTTGTCTGTGGCTCCACGGGCGAGAGCGTCTATCTGACGTTTGAAGAAAAGCTACAGCTGTTCGAACTGGTGGCCAAGCACGCCGCACCGGACAAAGTGCTGATTGCCGGCACGGGCGTGGAGAGCGTGCGCGAGACGGTGGAACTAACCAATCGCGCGGCCGATCTGGGCTACGTCGCGGCGATGGTGCGCACGCCGCACTACTACAAAAACCTGTTGAACAACGGGGCGGCGCAGGCGCTCTACTACCGCTCGGTGGCCGACCGCGCGCGCATCCCGTTGATGATCTACAACTGGCCGCAGGCGACGGGGCTCGACATTCCCGCTGATACCGTTGCGGCGCTGAGCGAGCACCCGAACGTCATCGCGATCAAGGAAAGCTCGGGCAACATCGAGAAGTTGATGCAATTGATCCGCGACGTGAAGCCGGGCTTCCAGGTGCTGGTGGGCTCGGCGCCGACGCTGGCGCCGTCGTTCGAGGTGGGTGCGGCGGGCGCGGTGCTGGCCTATGCCAACGCGGCGCCTTACTCGACCATCGCTATCTGGGAGGCGTACCGCCAGCGCGAGTTCGCGGCGGCAATGGACTGGCAGCGGCGCATCTCACGTGCGGCCGTGCTGGTCACAACAAAATACGGCATTCCCGGTTTGAAGTATGCGATGGATCTGAACGGTTACTACGGTGGTCCGCCGCGCCTGCCTCTGGTCAGTGTGGGGCCGGACGCGCGGCGCGAGATTGAAGCCGCGTTTGCCGATTTGCGCGGCTGAGCGCTACTCCCAGCGCAGCGTTTCGCAGACGTCGACGCGCGTGGCGCGCCGCGCCGGCGCGAGCGTGGCGAGAATCGCAATTATCGCCGATAGCAATGCGCCGGCGGCAAGTGTGAGTGGATCCCACGGGCGGACGTCGTAGATCATCGAGTGCAGCAGCGCCCCGGCAGCGAGCGTACCGAGCAGGCCCAGCCCGATGCCGATGCCGGCCATGCGTAGTGCGCCACCGAGCACGTTGGCAAAGAGCTGCCGACGTTGCGCGCCCAGCGCCAGGCGAACACCGAATTCGCGCATGCGCCGGCCCACGGTGTTCGAGACTGTGGCGAACAATCCGATGGCCGCCAGCGTAGCGCCGAGCGCGGCCAGCGAGGCCGAGAGTACGGCCCGCAGCCAGTCGTTGAAGCGTGCCTCCTTCATGTGGTCCTCCATGGTGAAGCTTTGCAAGACTTCCGCATCGGCGGAGAGCTTCGCCACCAGATGGCGCGCGGCCTGCGCGACAGCGCGCGGATCGCCATTGGTCTCCAGAATCAATGTCGCCTCATTGGAAGGCATCTGCGCGAAAGCGAAGTAGAGGAAGGGCTGTGGATCCTCATGAATCGAGTTCATACGCGCATTTTCGGCAATGCCGATGATGCGCGCCGGGCGCTTGCTAATAAGCACGGACTGCCCTACAGCATTGCCAGCCGGAAAATAGCGGCGCGCGAACTCGACGCTTACCACAGTGACGCGGTCGTCACTGGTGCGGTCTGCCGCAGTGAAGCCGCGCCCGGCCAGGATGCGCGTGCCGACGGTGGAGAAGTAGCCGGGTTCTACTTCGTCGTAGTGGATGCGCGGCCGGCTCTGCTCGTCCGGTAGTTGCAGTTGCGGGAATCCCACACGCACGGACGCGCCTCCGCCGGAGTTGAACAACGGCAAACGGCGCGCGTACGTTGCGCTCCGCACGCCAGGCAATGCCGCAGCCTGCTCACGGAGGTGTTCGTAGAAAGGCACGATGTCGGGTCGCTCAATGCGCATGCCTGCGATCATGAACAGCGCCGCGGTGCTGCGCGAGGTGTCGAAGCCGGGCGAGGTGGAACGGGTCAGCGCATAATTTCTCAGCAGCAGTCCGGCTGAGTTGATCAGGATGACGGCCAATGTCACCTGCGCAACTACCAAGGTGGCGCGGGCCCATGCCGAACGCGTACCGAGCGTAGCGTCCTTGAGTGAGCCAACCACATCCGTGCGCGCCACGCGCCACGCGGGTACAAGCCCTGCCAGTAACACCGCCAGGGCTGTCAGCGCGAGGGTGAACAGGAGAACGCGTGCATCCAGGCGCAGCGCAAGGTCGCGTTGGTAGGTGGCCGGTGGCCATAGAGCCGGCAACACGCCGATCAGCCAACTGGCCAACAGCATGCCACCCGCCGCGCCCAGCACCGTGAGTAGGGCACTTTCGGTGAGCAGTTGACGGGCGAGCCGCGCACGTGATGCGCCAAGCGCCTGGCGCACGCCCAGTTCGCGCCGTCGGGCCTCGCCGCGCGCCAGTTCCAGGCCCGCTACGTTGGCGCAGGCAATGCAGAGAATCAGCACCACCAGCGCCAGCAAAATCATCACTGGCTTGCGCGCCGCGCGGGTCTGCTCTTCCTGCACAAGCGTCGCTGTGTAGGTCATGTCGCGATTTTTGTCGGGATATTCGGCACGGAGACGTATGCCCACGGCCGCCACCTGCGCGCGCGCCGCATCGGCGTTCACGCCGGGCTTGAGGCGGCCGAGCACACTGAATTGGCGCGAGTCGCGGGCCTCGAATTCCGAGCGCGCATCGGTAGTTGTGCTCCAGGCGGCGGGGGACATCCAAAGATCAACCACAGCTCCTTGCTCCAAGCCAGGAAAACTCGGCGGCGCGATGCCAACCACTGTGGCAAAAGCGTCGTTCAAAGCAATTGAGCGGCCGACGACGGACGGGTCGGAGCCGAAGCGGCGCTGCCACAGCGAGTGGCTCATTACGACGGTTGGCTGGCCGTCCGGCGACGAGTCCCTCGCGGTGCTCAACAGGCGGCCCAGCAACGGCCGCACGCCGAGCACGTCGAAGTAATTGCCGTCCACCACGTTCACGCTGAGTTGCGTTGACTCGCCGTTCTGTTTGAGCATCGAGCCGCGCCAGGAGTAGGCCGTGACGCCGTTGAAGGCACTGGTTGCGGCAGCCATTTCACGGTAGTCGAGGAAGAAGAAAACCTCTTCACGGTGGCCCTGGGAAAGCGCGTTGAGCGCCATGATCTCTTCCGGCCGTTCCACTGGCAGAGGGCGTAGGAAGAGCGCGTCAACGACGCTGAAACATGCGGCGCTGATGCCAATGCCCAGCGCGAGGGAGGCCACGGCGACGGCGGTCCAGCCGGGCCGGGCGGCAAACAGCCGCACGGCATGGCGCAAATCCTGCCACAACGTGGAGATCATACTGAAGGACGTTTCACGCCGTGGGCCAGCGGTAAGGCGTTGATTTGAGGACAGCGGTGCAACGGTGCTGTGTCCGGAATCGGTACGTAATGTCCGGAATCGGACATCTACCGTGGCACGATTTCGGCAACCCGGGCCGCTATCTCCTCGCCAATGGCAAGCGAGGCGGTGGCGGCTGGTGATGGCGCGTTGAGCACGTGCACGGCGTCCGGGCGCACGATGATGTCGAAGTCTTCCACCAGCGTTCCGTCCGCACGCATGGCCTGCGCGCGCACGCCGGCGCCGGCCGGACGGAGGTCCTCAGGCCGCACTTCGGGCACCAGCGTTTGTAACGCGCGGCAGAAGAGCTCGCGCGAGAAGGCGCGCCGCACTTCAGCGGTGCAGATCCGCGTGTGCTTTCCGATGAAGCGCCACAGGCCGGGGAAGGTGAGCGCATCGAAAGCGTCGGCCAAGTTGAACGATGTGCGTGTGTAGCCTTCACGTTTCAGCGCCAGCACGGCGTTCGGGCCGGCCTCGATGCCGCCGGCGGCCATGCGTGTGAAGTGCACGCCGAGGAAGGGAAACTGCGGATCGGCCACAGGATAAATCAGATTCCGCACCAGATGCTGCCGTTCGGGTACGAGCTGGTAGTAATCGCCACGGAAGGGCACAATGCGTACCGGGGGACGCTCGCCGGCCAGCCGCGCAACGCGGTCGGCCTGCAAGCCACAACAGGTGACGATAATGTTTGAAACAAAAGCGCCGCGCCGTGTTTCGGACACCCATTCGCCCTTGCGGCGCGTGAGGCCGCGCAACCCGGCATTGCATTCGACGCGCCCGCCGCGCGCTTCAATTAGCCGCTTGAGGGTTTCGCAATAAGCCGGGTAGTCGGTTATCCCTTCTTCGGGTACGCGTAGCGCGGCGATGCCGCTGGCGTGCGGCTCGATTTCGTGCATTTCGGCCGGCTCAATCAGCTTTAGTCCCCGCAGGCCGTTGGCCGTGCCACGTTCAAAGAGACTGCGCAGCCGAGGCAACTGCTCCTCGCGCGTGGCCACCACCAGATTGCCGCAGACGTCGTGGCGAATGCCGTGCTCGACACAGAACTCAGTCAACTGCCGGATGCCGCGTACCGCCAGCCGCGCCTTGGCGCTGCCGGGACGGTAGGCCAGGCCACAGTGCATGACGCCCGAGTTGTTGCCGGTCTGATGCTGGCCAACCGCCCGCTCCTTTTCGAGCAGCGTCAGCGCGCAGTCCGGCCAGCGTTCGAGAATGCGCCACGCGGCGGCCAATCCGACGGCGCCGCCGCCCACAACAGTGATGGAAAACGATGACATCGCTCTACCTCTTATCGTGTCACCGCGCGGTGGCGTGAATTTACGCAGATTTGTTTTGCGTCACCGCTTGGTGATTCACGACATTGGGGTCTGAATCGCAATTACAGTCTATCCTGCTATGCGCCAGAATCACCGGATCTTTACGCACTTTGCCCTCATGTCGATGCTGCTGGCGCCAATTGCTGGCGCCATGGATGGCTACTTTTCGAACGGTTACGGGCCGCAGTGTAAAGCGTTGGCCGGTGCGTGCGCGGCCATCATTCAGGGCTCGATGGCGCCGGCGGCAAATCCGGCGGGAATGTTCTGGGCCGGCAAGCGCTACGATGTCGCGCTGACCATCTTCAATCCGAATCGCGAGTTCATCGTGACGGGTGCGCCATCCGGCTATCCGGGTACCTTCGGCATGACACCGGGCACCAACAAGAGCGGCTCGAATCTATTTTTCGTGCCTGATTTCGGCGCGAACTGGCAAGTGCGTGAAAACTCGACGTTGGGCGTCGCGTTCTTCACCAACGGCGGCATGAACACGAATTACAGCGGTGCAGTCTACGGCGGGCGGCCGGCGGGCATCGACATGAAGCAGTTCTTCCTGACGCCGACCTGGGCACAGCGGGTGGCAAACCGGCATTCGTTTGGCGTGTCGGCGATCCTGGCCTGGCAGATGTTTGACGCACACGGGTTACAGTCGCTGGAGTCGTTTTCGCGCGAGCCCACGAAGATGACCGACAACGGCCGTGATTACGCGGAGGGCATCGGTGCGCGCTTCGGCTATTTGGGGCGTCTGACGGACTGGCTGTCGGTCGGCGGCTCGTATCAGACAAAAGTGCGGATGACGAAGTTTGACAAGTACGCGGGCCTCTTTTCTGAACAGGGGCGCTTCAGTATTCCAGGGCTGTATAACGTGGGGCTGGCGCTGAAGGTGTTGCCGCGCGTGACCATTTCACTGGACGGTGAGCGGATTCTGTTCGGCGGTGTTGTCTCCATGCACAATCCGATGCTGCCGAACATGAAGACGGCGAAGTTCGGCGACGATAACGGGCCTGGCTTTGGCACCAGGGACATGAGCGTGGGGCGGGTGGGAGTGCAGTGGATGCCGGACCGGAAGTGGACGCTGCGCAGCGGCTTCAGCTATGGGCAATCGCCCATCCCCTCATCGGAGGTGCTGTTCAACCTGATGTCGCCGGGCGTACTGAAGAAGCACGCGGCATTGGGATTTACGCGCAAGCTGGATCACGGTCAGGAGATCCACCTCGCGATGGTACGGGCTTTCCCTGCCAGTTTGACCGGCGCCAATCCGCTGGAAGTGCCGGGCCGGCAAAAGATCCAGTTGCGGATGGATCAGTGGGAGCTCCAGCTCGGCTTTACTTTCGGCAAGCGATAAGCGGTAAAATCGCGACGCGATGAACGGACGCGAACGAATCGAAAGTGCATTGCGTGGCGAGCGGCCAGACCGCCCGCCTGTGATGCTGCACAACTTCATGCATGCCGCTCGGGAGGCGGGCGTTGCCCTACGCGACTACCGTCGTGACCCCGCCGTGCTGGCGCGAGTACTCATCGAATCTGTCGAGCGCTACGGGCTGGATGGTGTGCTGGTGGACATCGATACGGCGACACTGGCTGGCGCGCTGGGCGTGCCGGTGGAGTACCCCGACGACCGGCCCGCCGTCGCGCACGGGGCGCGGATCGACAGTCTCGAAAAACTGGATGAGTTGGAGCCGCCCGCGATTGCGCACTCTGAGCGCGTGCAGGTGTGGCTCGAAAGTGTGCGGCTCATCCACCGCTATTTTGGTGGCGAGATCTATGTGCGCGGCAACTGCGACCAGTGCCCGTTCGCGCTGGCCGCGCTGGTGCGCGGTATGGAGGGCTGGCTGCTCGATTTGATGGACGAAGATTTGGAGCCGCAATGCGAACGCCTGCTCGAATACTGCGCCACGGCGGGCTTGCAGTTTCTCGATCTGATGAGTGCGACCGGCGCGCACATGCTGTCGAATGGCGACAGTGCGGCCGGGCCGAGCGTGGTTTCACCGCGCATCTACCGGCGCTGGGCGTTGCCCTATGAGCGGCGCTTCGCTGAGCGTGCGCATTCGTGTGGGCTGAGCTACGCGCTGCATGTTTGTGGCAACACGCGCGCCATCCTGCCGGATCTGGTTGGCTGCGGCGCTGATGCGATCGAGCTGGATTACCAGACCGACGTGAAGCTGGCGCACGATCTGATGATGACGAGCGTCACGTTCATCGGGAATTTGGATCCGAGCGGCATCGTCGCACTGGGTACGCCGGAACAAGTTGAGCGCGAGGCGCGCGCGCTGATTGAACTGTTCAGCGACACGGGGCGCTTCATTCTGAATGCAGGTTGTGCGATTCCGGCCACGGCGCCGGCCGAGAACATTCGCGCGCTGGTGCGTGCGGCGGCGAACTAGCCCTTGCGCTCAACATTGACGCGAAACTCCGGGGCCGCGTAGCCGGCTGGACGATGCTCGGGCGGAATGGTCACGGTGTTGCCGTCGCGGATGGATGTGTAGTTTGGCGACATGATCTCGACGCCGGCCGCATTGAATTGATCCTGAATATTCTGGTGGAGCTGTGAATATGTCTGGATCATCTCATTCGGCCGGTCGGTGTAGGCGTTGATCTCGTAAGTGACGTTGAAATCGTTCAGGCCGGTCTGAAGGACGAATGGGGCGGGCGATTCCAGAATGTTGGCTGTCGAGCGAGCGGCAGCAATCAGCAGATCGTGCACCTGGCGCCAGGATGCGTCGTAACCGATGGTTACGGCCGTATGCAGGATCAAGCCCGGCTTCGGCGCGCAAGCGCTGAAGTTCACCACGTGGCTGCCCAGCACGGACGCGTTCGGGATGGTAACGTCCACGTTCTTGATGGTCCGAATGCGCGTCACCAGCAGAGTCTTCTCAATCACGTCGCCGATGGTCTCGTTTACCTGGACACGGTCACCGAGTTGGAACGAGCGCGTGTAGGTGAGCACCACGCCTGCTATCACATTGGCCACGGCGGATGTCGAGCCCAGTGAGAAGAGCAGACCAAAGAAGACCGAAACTCCTTTGAAGGCCGGTGAATCTGAGCCTGGAATATAGGGGTAGATCACCACCAGAGCAAAGGCAATCACCAGGATCCGGATCAGCTTATAAGTCTGTTGCGCCCATTCCGGATAGAAACCGGTCAGTGTGACGCGTCCTTTTTCAACCGCCGTGAACAAGAAATGGATGGCTCTCAGCGCATAGCGCGTCACCACGACGACAATCAAGATGGCGAAAACGCCTGGCATGGCTGCCAGTACGCCATGCCACAACAGCATAAGCGGTTCTATGGCGTACGAGATCAGCGCCGCCGCGACGTTCTGCGTTGCCGGGAACAGGCTGAAGACCATCAGCAGGTAGGCGTAGAGCAGCGCCAGCGCGAAGGCCGCGCGCAATGCCTTCAGCAGCAGTAGGAGCGTGTCGGCAATGCGGTTCGATTCGACCAGTTCGAGCTGCTGAAAACGCAGCGAGCGGATCTTGGTGCCACGCCAGGATTCCAGCGTGTTACGCAGGCGCGTGAAGGCAAGACTCGTCAGCTTGAGCAATAGCAGCAGGACGAGCGTCGCGGTTACCGCCAGCGCCGGCGCGATGTAGGACTGAACTAGCCAGAGTGCCGTGGCATTGAGGTGCTGCGGGGGATTCCCATGCATGGTTCCGGCTCCTCCTCAGGTCCCTATTGTAAAGGGTGAGACAACAATCGCGCGTCCGGTATGATCGGGATGACGGAAACGCGAAGTGGAGGATCTTTGTGCTACTGCGGAATGCGTTGCCATGGATGATGCTGGCTGTTGCGCCTTTGTGGGGGCAGTCACCGCTGGGACAGGCGGATTTTCGCTACTCACCGCCTTGGTGGCAGAGCACCATCTCACTGGCCGACGACCAGGACAAGGTGCTGGTGGGCAGGGAAGGTCAGCTACTGTTCGATTTCAAAGGACCGAAGCTACGCGATTTTGCCGTGCAATTGAAGGTGGAGACCGACCCGGCGGGCGAATGGAAACGCCAGCAGACTGAGTCGGCCCGTGTCCCGATTGTTAGTACGTGGTCCAATCTGGCGGGCGTCGAACTGAACCAGGAGTGCTTCATGCTGCCGGGCAAGGGCCGCGCGCGGCGTGTGGCGCTGGTGCTGATGCTGAAGAACGGCACCGGGCGGGTAGCGCGGAAGCGATTGATGTTGTCGATCCGTGCGCCCGGGGCGGTGCAACTTGACGCCTCCCAGCGCCTGATACACGCGGGAGAGTCCACTTTGATATCGACTACCGAACCGTTGACGTACGATGCGGCGTCGGGCCGTGCGTCGCTGCCGGAGGTGGAGTTGAAACCCGGCGAGGTGCGCCGGTTGATCGTGACGGTGGACCGGTATGCAGAGGCGCCGGGCGCGGCCATTACGGCGGCTGAACTGGCGGCCGGACGCGAAACGGTGCGGCGCTATTGGCGTGAACGCGGACTGCCGTTTGAAACTGTGCAAGTGCCTGACACAGCCATTCAGGCTCTGATTGAATCGTCGGTCCGCAACATCTGGCAAGCGCGTGATGTGACAGACGGCAAGGTGGACTTCCGTGTTGGTCCGACGGTGTACCGCAACCTGTTCGTGGTGGATGGATCGTTCATTCTTGAAACGGCCGCGTTGCTCGGCCGGGCCAAGGATGCGCGTGACGGCATCGAGTTCTTGCTCTCACACCAGGAAGCCGATGGCAGTTTCAACCTGATGGGGCATTACGCGAAAATTCAAGGCTATTGGAAAGAAAACGGCATTGTGCTGTGGGCTATGTACCGCCATGCGCGTTTGGCGCAGGACCAGGAGTGGCTGCGCTCGAAATGGACGGTGATGAAGCGCACGATGGACGCCATGCGGCGGTTGCGGGCGTCGACGATGAAGGATCCGCAGGCGCTCGACTACGGTCTGATGCCAGCCGGCATGATCGATGGTGGCATCAACAACAAACTGCCGGATTCCAAACCTGAATTCTCGAATACTTACTGGAATTTGGCG
>CAYZIX010000120.1:0-15202 GCA_964478395.1 uncultured Candidatus Solibacter sp. | reverse complement strand
CGAGGACAAGAACGTCGATGTCGTCTCTATCGCCACGCCGAACCACTGGCACGCGCTGGCCACCATCTGGGCCGTGCGCGCCGGCAAGGACGTCTATTGCGAGAAACCCGCCAGCTACAACTTCCACGAAGGCTACCGCATGATTGAGGAGGCCCGCAAGGCCAAGCGGATGGTGCAGATTGGCAGCCAGAGCCGCTCCACGCCGCACAAGATGCGCGCCATGCAGATGATCAAGGAAGGTCTGCTCGGCGAGGTCTACATGGCCAAGGGGCTGTGCTACAAGCGCCGCCGCTCCATCGGCAAGACGCCGCCGGAGCCGGTGCCGGCCGGCATCGACTGGGATCTGTTCCTCGGCCCCGCGCCGATGCACGAGTTCACGAAGAACCGTTATAAGTACAACTGGCATTGGTTCTGGGACACCGGCAATGGCGACATCGGCAACCAGGGCATCCACGAGATGGACATCTGCCGCTGGGCATTGGGCGACATTGGCCTGCCGCAGACCGTTTTCTCCACCGGCGGCAAGTTCCTCTATGACGACGACCAGGAGACGCCCAACACGCAGATAGCCACCCTCAGCTATCCGGGCAAGCAGATTGTTTTTGAGGTGCGTGGCCTGCTCACCGGTCCGGAGGGCAATCAGCCGCTGAACCACTACTGTGTCGGCAACCTGATCTACGGCAGCAAAGGGTGGATGTGGATCGATGCCGGGGGCTACCAGGTGTACAAGGGCGACGACGCCGACAGGGCGGGGAAGACCGAACTCGTCACGGAAGTCAAGGGCGCCGGCGACTGCACCAAGGAGCACATGGAGAATCTGCTGAAAGCCTGCCGCACGCGCAACTACAAGGACCTCAACGCCGACATCGAAACCGGCGTGAACAGCGTGTTCCTGGTGCATATGGCCAACATCAGCTACCGCACCGGGCGCCTGCTCAGTTGGAACGCGGCCGGCCATGATTTCGGCTCCGACGCTGCGGCCAATAAGCTGATGACGCGCGATTATCGCGCGCCGTACATCGTCTAGGCAGGAAATTATGATCCAGGGAATTGAGCACAGCGCAATTGCATCGCCGGTGCCCGGCGTACTGGCTGAATGGTATGTCCAGACGCTCGGTTTCGTGATCAACTACCGGGGCTCGACAGCTGTCTTCGTCAAAGCCCCGGATGGCTCGATGATCGAAATCATCCAGGCCGCCGGCGAGCGCAGCGGCGCCAACATGAAGTCGCCCGGCTTGCGCCACTTGGCGCTGGCCGTGAAGGATTTCGATGTGGTGTACGCGGCGCTGAAGGCAAAAGAGGTAGCGTTCCTTACTGAGCCCACGGAAAGCAAAGGGAATAAGGTCGTCTTTTTCACCGATCCGGAAGGGAATATCCTGCACCTGATCGAACGGACGGCGCCGTTGCCCTGAGACTACCAATATGGCCGATCCAGTGTGTGCGATCTGTGGCGGCACGGGCTGGCGGATCGTTGAAAAAGACGGGCTGAGCGGGGCCGAGCGCTGTACGTGCGTGGCCGAAAGCCGCACCGAATCGCTGCTTAAAAGGGCACGGATCCCGGCTAATTATCAGCAGGATACGTTCGATAATTTTGCGATCGGCGCCTCGCCCGAACTGGGTCAGGTTTTTGTCGGGCTGCGGCGGTATTGCGAGGATTATCCGAACGTGAATCCGCCCGGGCTGCTCTTCGTCGGCGACCCGGGCACGGGCAAGACACACTTGGCTGTGGCCGTGTTACAGCGCCTGATTGGTCACGGCTTCGAGGGTGTTTTCGTCGATTACCAGCAGTTGCTCGACCGCATTCGCGCCAGCTACGATCCGGCCTCCGGCGAAAGCCCGCGCGAGGCGTACGAAGAGGCGCTCGACGTTGAGCTGCTGCTGCTCGACGACCTGGGCTCGCACCGCGTCACCGACTGGGTGGAAGACACCATCACGTCGATCATCACGCACCGCTGCAACGAGCGGAAACCAACCATCGTCACCACGAACGTGGCCGACCCGGACATGGGCGTTTCGCTCATTGAGCGTCTGCCCGACGGCGCGCCGGCGCGCTACGACCTGAAGGCCACGCTGGCCGAGAAGATCGGCATGCGCGCACGCTCACGCCTGTTCGAGATGTGCCGCATCATCCGCATGCCGAAGCTGTTGGGTGATTATCGTGTCGCAACGCGGCGCTGAAGGGCGCCGCCCGGCGCTCCTCGCCTGGTTCATTGCCGGTGTATGCTCTACCGCGCCGCAATTGCTTCAGCCGTGGGGGCCCGGCTTTGGACGCGGCAACGAGATGTTGAACGTGGCCCGCGCGCTGGCCGCGTCGGGACAGTTTGCGGATCCTTTCAAAATTGCGGCGACCGGGCTGACGGCCACTGTTCCGCCGGGCTATCCGTTCGTGCTGGGCCTGCTGGCATGGCTATTCGGCCCACAGGCGGGCCTGATGTGGTCGGCCATTGCCTTGGGCCTGCTGGTGCACGGCCTATACGTCGTTCTGCTGGTTGTGCTGGGCGAACGTTTCACCGGCAGCCGCGCGGCCGGCTATGGCGCTGCCCTGACAGCCTGCCTCTTGCCGGCGTTCCCGTTCATCCCGCAATGGGATATGGCGTTGAGCACTGTGCTGCTGTTGGTTTGGCTGGCGCTGCCGGCGCCGGCGATGCGCTCTGGCGCCTGGCTGGGACGCGGAGCGCTGGCCGGCGTGCTGGCGTTATGGAATCCCGTGCCGGCAACTGTCGCCGCCGTTCGGGCGCTGTGGCAAGCGCCGCGATCCAGTCAGGCGTGGAGGCTATTGACCGTCTGGGCGCTGGGTGCGGTTCTGGTGGTGAGTCCGTGGGTATTGCGCAACCGCGCGGCGCTGGGCGCCTGGACTTTGCGCACGAACCTAGGCATTGCGCTGTACACGTCCAACAACGAATGCACCGAGCCCAGCCTGAGCCGGTCGTTCGATTCCGGCTGTTATCAGCGTTATCAAGTGAACAACAGCGCTGCCGAAATGGCGGTGTTCAAAGAGATTGGCGAGGTTGCCTACAACGAGCGTTGTATCCGGCTGGCGCGCTCCTGGATGGCTGCGCACCCGGTGCGGACGCTCCGGCTGACGGCCGGGCGAATTTGGGAGTTCTGGTTTCCTCCGCTGGGCTTTCACTCGCCCTATACCGGGGCGGTGTGGGCAACCACGCTGCTCGGCCTGGCCGGGGGCGTGTTGCTGCTGCGCGCGCGCTGCGCTGAGGCGCGCTTCTTTGTACTGGTGCTGGCGGTTGCGCCGCTGCCGTATTACATCGTCGTATCAGATATCCGCTACAGTGCGCAGGTGGCCTGGGTGCTACAGATCTGCGCCGGCTGGCTGCTGGCGGCCGTTGTCGCAAGACTCAGGCGCACCCCGGAGTTGAACCGTAGATGACCAGCCGCCGTTCAACGCGCGCTGCCTGGTTCTTGCTTGGCGTCTGCGCCACGCTGCCGCAATTGCTGCGCCCGCTGCAGGGGGGAATGGGGCGTGGCTGGGAGATGATTGAGGTCGCGCGGACGCTGGCCGCCACCGGCCGTTTTGCTGACCCGTTCATGGCGGCGCCCACGGGGCCGACGGCCACCGTGCCACCCGGCTATCCGGCGGTGCTGTCGCTGTTCGCGCGCTGGTTTGGCGGCGGCGAAGGCCTGATGTGGTCGGCGCTGGCGCTCTGCCTGGTGGCACACGGCCTGTGTGTGATGCTGCTTGCAATTACCGGCGAGCGCCTCACCGGCAACCCGCGCGCCGGCTCATGGGCTGCTGTGCTGGCCTGTGCGTTGCCGGCGTTTCCGTTTATTCCGCAATGGGATTTGGCCTTCAGCGTTGTCCTCCTATTGTTGATCCTGGCGTTGCCGGAGCCGTGCCCACGGCCTCGTTCCTGGCTGGCGCGCGGCGCAATGGCTGGAGGCTTGGCGTTGTTCAATCCGGCAACGGCAATGCTGGCGGGGCTTTGGGCGCTGTGGCGGGCATCCTGCGCCGGACGCCGTTGGGCGCTGTTGGGCGCCTGGGCCTGTGGGGCCGTGATTGTGATGGCGCCGTGGGCGATGCGAAATCACGCGACGCTCGGCACATGGGCGCTGCGGACCAACTCCGGTATCGCGCTGTATACCTCTTTTAACGACTGTGCCGAGCCTAGCTTTCTGCATAGTTTCGAGCGTGGCTGCTTCAACACCTATCAGGTGGCGGCCAGCGCGCCGGAGGCCGCCGTGCTGCAAAGCATGGGCGAAGTGGCCTACAACCAGCGTTGCGCGCGCCTCGCGTTCGATTGGATTGGCGCACACCCGGTGCGTTCATTGGAACTGACCGCCGACCGTGTGCGTGAATTCTGGTTGCCGCCGCTCGGCGCCCGTTGGCCGTACGGTGTGGCGGCGTGGATTACCACGTTGCTCGGTTTGGCCGGTTGCGCCGCCGCCCTACGTGCAGGCCAGCGCGATTTCTGGTTTCTCGTGCTCGCCTTTGCGCTCTTCCCGCTGCCCTATTATTTCGTTGTGTCGGACCAGCGCTATAGCGCTCAGCTCGCCTGGGCGTTGCAGATTCCGGCCGGGTGGTTGGTGGCGAGGCTCACGGGCAAGCTTAGCTTGCGTCCGCGCTAGAGCCGTAGATGGCCGGCACCTTGCCGCCCATGGGCCGCAGATAAGTGCTCAACTGCCCGCGGTGATGAATCGAGTGCTTTACCATCAGTGACAGCAGAAAAACGCGCGGCACCTTCATTACGCCGAAGAAGTCCACCTCCGCGGCCAGCGCTGCGCCGTCCAGCTCACGCGCCTTCTCCAAGGCGCCGTCAATGTTGGCGTCGTACCAAGCCACCACGTCGGCAATGGTTACGATGCTGGCCGGAATGCCGGATTCGCCCGGCTTGAACTCGCCCGCAGCGACGCCGTCGAGGAAAAACTTTTCGCTGGCCACAATGTGCCAGGCCAGCCGCAGGGCGTTCATTGAACGTTCGTGCGGTGTGTAATTCTCCGCGCCGGCCGGGATGGCGGCCAGCACCCGGCGCGTGGTGGCGCGCTCCTGGGAATAATCGAGCAGGGTGTAACCAGCCAACAGTTTGGCGTCGTCCTGTGTCAATGGCATATCAGAAGTAAGCCCTCTCTGAACTTCTGTTATATAGTATGCGCGAATGGGAAGGAGTCTTCCGTATGGAACGTCGCTATTTTCTGATGAGCGCCGCCGCTTCCGCACCGCTAACGGCTCACGCTCTGCAAAGCCCCAACGAGACCGTTCGCGTCGCCTGCGTCGGGCTGCGCGGTCAGGGCAACTCACATATCCGCCAGTATCTGGGCATGAAGAACGTCGAGATTGTGGCGCTGTGCGACATTGACGACAGCATCCTGAACGCCCGCTTGTCGATGGTGGAAAAAGCTTCGGGCAAGAAGCCGGCTTCCTATAAGGACCTGCGCAAACTGCTCGAAGACAAGTCCATCGACTGCATCTCGATTGCGACGCCCAATCACAACCACACATTGCAAACCATCTGGTCACTGCAAGCCGGTAAGCACGTCTACGTTGAAAAGCCCTGCTCGCACAACGTATTCGAGTCTAAGCAAATTGTCGCCGCGCAGAAAAAGTACGGCAAGCTGGTGCAGCACGGCGTCAACGCGCGGTCGAGCGAAGGCTTGATGGAGGCCGCGCAGAAGATCAAGGAAGGCGCCATCGGCGATGTCTATATGTCGCGCGGGCTTTGCTTCAAGTGGCGCAACACCATCGGCAAAGCGGCGGTGGAGCCTGTGCCGGAGGGCGTCGATTATAATCTCTGGACCGGCCCGGCGCCGTTGCGGCCGTTCACCAAAAACCGCTTCCATTACAACTGGCACTGGTTCTGGGACACCGGCAACGGCGACTTCGGCAACCAGGGTATCCACGAGGTGGATATCTGCCGCTGGTTGCTGGGTGTCACCACGCCCACGCGCGTCCACGCCATGGGCGCCAAGGTGATGTTCGACGACGATCAGGAAACGCCGAACGTGTTGATGGCCACCTATGAATTCGACGAGGGCGGCAAGAAGAAGCTGATGTCGTTCGAGGTGCGGCACTGGATGTCGAACCACGAAGGCGGCATCGGCGAACGCTCTGGGCCGATTCCGGACGGCGCCGCGCCGCAGCGTCCACGGCCGGCCGCCGGTGGGCCCGGCGGTCCGGGTGGTCCGGGCGGTGGCCCCGGTGGCGCGTCAGCGGGACAGGGTCCGCGCCCGCCCATGGGTCCGCGCATCAGTTCCGACACCATCGGCAACATTGTCTATGGCACCAAGGGCTATATGACCATTGACGGCTACAACTCGTACAAGATCTTCGAGGGCCGTGAAGCCAAGGCGGGGCCGGCCAAAAATGCGGGTGGCTCCAACTGGGCCAATTTCATCGAGGCCGTTCGCGCTGGTAAGCCGGAGATGCTCAACAATCCGATTCAGGAAGGCGCGCACAGCTCCACGCTGATGCACCTGGCCAACATCAGCTACCGGCTGGGCCGCGCGCTGGTGATCGATCCCGTCACCATCACGGTGAAGAACGACGCGGAGGCGAACAAGATGTTGACGCGCGTCTACCGGAAGGGCTTCGAGGTGCCGGCGAAGCTTTAATCGTGCGAAACGAATGGGGCGCGGCTGAATGGCCGCGCCCTATTTCTTTTTCTGCTTCTTGCGATCCTTGGGGTCGGCCAGCCAGTTCCACTGCTCAGACCATTGCTGCCACGCCTGCACCGCCGGCGCGTGCCCGGTAAGCCACTCTTTTGCAGGTGCGCCGCCCACCGACTGCAGCGCCGTCCAGGCACAAGCGTCGGCATAGCCGGCATCGCTCAAGGCACTGAAGTAGGGAGCGTAGTAATACGCGGCGAATTGCGTCTTCTTTGGCTTCTTCTTGCCTTCGCCCACCGTGCTCCAGATGGTCGTCAGCGATTCGGTCAAATATTCTTCGTCGCTCTTCTCTTTGTTCTTCTCCACATGGCGAAGCGCGCCGCCAAGTCCGAGGATGAGGCCCGCGCCGCCGAAGTCGCCTTCGTCTGTCTTCTCCATGGCGCCCATGTCGAGCGTGATGTTGATATTCTTTCCGTCCGGAGATGCCTGCGCGGAGCCGAGCAGCCCCTGTTTCAGGCGCCCTACAGCGATCTCTGCCCGTTTGCCGCGCGGCTCCAGAATCAGAAAGCGGCTGAAGGCCAGGATGGCCGGAACCGGATAGCGGCTATCGGAATAGACGATGCCGAGTACATAATGCGCCGACGCGTAATCCGGCTTCAGCCGCACGGCCTCTTGCAGCGCGGCGCGCGCCGGGTCCAGGCGATGCAGGCGGTACAGCGTAATGGCCTGGTTAAAACGTAACGGTGCATCTTGCGGGTGCAGCCGGATGGACTCCTCGTAGACTTGCAGCGCCTCCTCCGGGCGGCCCAAATCGTCCAGGCTGGACGCGATCCGGTTGTGAATCTCCTTGAGGCACGTGCAGTTGTACTCGGCCGCCTTCAGCGCCGTCGCCAGCGCCTGCTTGTGATTTCCCTGTGCGGCGAGCGTGTTGCTCAACTCATACATCGCGCAGGCGTCGTCCGGAGTGGCAGCCAGTAGCTTTTCGAGCCGGGTGATGGCGGCGGGATAATCGCCGAGATCATGCAGCCGGATCGCTTCCAGAACAAGCGCCCGTTCAGACGGGCCGCCCACAACGGCGGTCTTGCTCGGCTGGGGCAGGATTGCGGCGCCGCAAAGGCTCACAAACATGAACGGCAATAATACGTAATGGTGGCGCATTGCCCCGTATTCTACAGGAATGCGCCACGGGGTGGCGCTATTTCTTGAGCAGCGTCGCGCCTGCTGGTGTTTTCACCGTCGGGGCGGGGAACGGGTAAACGTCCGGCATCACCTTCACGCCTGTCGTGAACTTCCACTCTTTGCCGTTCGGCATTGCGAAAGTCAGCTCCACAAAGCCCGCCGTGTAGCCCTTTTCGGGCTTGGCCACCTTCACCTTGTACACGCCCGGAGCGCTGGCCGCGACGTCGGTGGCGGTGTAGGCCGGCCCAATCTTCTCCAGCCGGAAATCACGTGCCGCCGGATTGGTGGCGTGCCAGTACTTCACGGCCGCCGGCTTGTCCTTGGCGTTCACCATGATGGTGCCATCCTTAGCGAGCGCCCAGCTGAACTCAGGCCGCTTCCAGCCCTTCACGATGGACTCGTAGTAGCTGGCGATGCTCTCGCCTGCGTCGGTGTTCTTCGTCACACCATGATCCGAGTTGGGCACGTAGCGCACGTACTTCTCGCCCTTCAGATCGTTGAAATAGAATTGCGAGGAATCGGGAATAAAGAACTGATCGCCGGCCGAATTAACCATGAATTTCGGCATGGTGAGGCGGGCCAGATACGCGTACGGATCGACAATCTTCATTAGATTCTGGTACTGGACCGTATCCATCCAGTTCATCGTTCCGTGTTCAACGTAATCGTGCACGGCGTCGGCCCAGGCGCCGTACACGCGCCAGTGGTGCTTGAAGGACTTTTCGACGTTCAGTACATCGATCACAACCGGCATGATGGCGACGACGCGTGGATCTTCAATTGCCGTCAGCCACGTCGTCCAACCGCGCTTGGACCCGCCACACACCACCCAACGCGCCAACTTCGTATCCTTCGTCGCCATGAATTCAGTGGCCGCGTCCATCGCGCGCACGGCGGATTTCGTCATCGGCAATTGCAACGGCCATCGCTCGTCGCCTGTTTCCAGGTACTTTTCCCACGTGAAGGCGATGATGGCGTCCTCGACTCTCTGGCGCGACTCGCCAAAGAAGCTGAGCGGCTGGTTCGGCACCATGCGCAGTTCGACAACCACCGTCTCCGTGCGCGTCGCCACCGACGCCAGGAACGCGTCCACCTTGTCCGGCGCGGGCTTGACGTTGTCTCCGCCCGTGATCATCAGCAGCGCCGTGTCGCTCGACACTTTTTCGGGGCGGATTACCGTCACCCAGTGCTTCCATTCCGTGCGGCTCACTTCGGCCGGCGTGCGCCAGTTCTGTGACGTCATTTCGAGCCGTGTGGCTGTGTAACCAGCGCCCGGAAGGGTCTTCGCGACGGACCAGTGATAAGCCGGATCGGGCTGGGCGACGTAGCGGTCCAGCGCGGTTTCCGTCTTTTGTTGAGCGAAAGCGGAAAATGCCAGTACGAGGGAAAGAACGGCGGTGCGTTTCATCTCAGTTCCCGATCATAGCCGATATACTGGGCCGTATGGCTCGCATTGACGATATTCAGCGCGCACTTCAAGCCGAAGGATTGGACGGCTGGCTCTTTTTCGATCATCACCGGCGCGATCCGCTGGCCTATCAGGTATTGAAGTTTGCGCCGGCGCAGATGATCACGCGCCGCTGGTATTACCTGGTGCCGGCGGTGGGCGACCCGGTGCGGCTCTGTCACCGGATTGAGCCGGAGACGCTGGCCGCCTTGCCGGGCGAGCACCGCCTCTATGCCGGCTGGCGCGAGCAGGGCCTAGCGTTGAAGGCGCTGCTGGCTGGATGCAAGCGTGTGGCCATGCAGTATTCGCCGCTGTGCGCGGTGCCCTATGTGGCCAATGTCGATGCGGGCACGGTGGAGCTGGTGCGCTCAACGGGTGTCGAGGTGGTGAGCTCGGCCAACCTGGTGCAGCAGTTCGAGGCTGTCTGGAGTGCGGATCAATATGAGATGCACAAGGCTGCCGGGCGCAAGGTGGACGCCGTCCGCGCTGCCGCGTTCGCCAAGGTGAGCGCGCATCTGGCCGCGGGGTCGCAAGTCACCGAATATGAGGTCCAACAATTTATACGCGCCGCGTTTGAAACGGAAGGCCTGGAAACTGATCACGGTCCGATTGTTGCCGTGAACGCGAACGCCTCCAATCCGCACTATGAGCCCTCGGCCGAGGCGAGCGCGAAGATTCAGCCGGGCGACCTGCTGTTGATCGACATGTGGGCCAAGTTGAAGCAGCCTCACGCGGTCTATTACGACATCACCTGGACCGGCTACTGCGGCGCGGCGCCGCCGGAGCGCATGTTGAATGTCTACGCCGCCGTCAGCGGAGCGCGCGACGCTGCCGTCGCGTGCGTCATCAACGCCGTGACGGCCGGCAAGACGCTGCACGGTTTTGAGGTGGACGATGCCTGCCGCAACTCGCTGCGCGCGGCCGGGCTGGCCGGACACTTCTTCCACCGCACCGGCCACTCCATCGGCGAAGAGGTGCACGGCAACGGCGCCAACATGGACAACTACGAAACGCACGACGACCGGCTAGTGATCCCCGGCACCTGCTTTTCCGTGGAGCCCGGCGTCTACCTGCCCGAGTTCGGTATTCGCAGCGAGGTGAACGTCTATCGCGGCGGGAACGCGGCCGAAGTCACCGGTGAGCGCCAGACTGCGTTGCTGCGGCTGTAAACGATATGATCGTGGACACTCTCATGCCACGATCTCTTGTCGTCTTTCTTTTATTGCTTTGTCCGGCCGCAGTCTGGGGCCAGAGCGAATCTGAAATCATACAGCGCGAACTGGCGCGCACCAAGCCCGATTATGTTGTCTACCGTCCACACGGGCTGGACGGCAAGAGTCTCGACACCGGCAACGAGCATTTTCTGGTCTTCGATGGCCCGGACGGCTCGCTAATGGCCGTCTGGACACAGAGCAGCTACGAGGGCGCGGGCAATCACCGGATCGTCTTCGCGCGCTCCACCGACGAGGGCGTGACGTGGAGCGCGCCACTGCGGCTGGTGGGCCCGACGCGCATCGGTGAAGGCTACATGGCCAGTTGGGGCTTCCCGCTGGTTTCGCGGCGTGGGCGCATCTATGTGGTCTACAACCAGCACCAGGGCGCCGTGGACACGCACGCGCAGTTCACCGGTTCGATGGACTGCCTCTACTCGGACGATTACGGCAAGACGTGGTCCAAGCCGCAGACCATTCCGATGCGCAAGAGTCCGCTCGATAACCCGGATCCAGCCGTGCAGTCCAACTGGATCGTCTGGCAGAAGCCCATCCGCGATCGGCAAGGCCGCTGGTTCACCGGCTACACGCGCTGGGTCAGCGAAAAGGTGCGCACTGAGCCGGTAAATAAAAACTGGAGTTCGTGGGAGAGCGTCGTCGAGTTCATGCGCTTTGAAAATATCGACGACAACCCGGAGCCGCGCGATATCAAGATCAGCTACTCGGCCTGGGGTAAGGACGCGCTACGCGTGCCGCACTACCTCAAGCCCACACTGAGCGTGGCGCAGGAGCCCAGCTTGGTGCGCCTGCCCGACGGCCGCCTGTTCTGCGCCATGCGCGCCATGACCGGCTATATCTGGTATGCGTTGTCGTCTGACGATGGCGTCACCTGGACGTCGCCGCGCCCGCTGCTGCGCCGCGACCACGGCCTACCCATTGTTCAGCCGCTCAGTTGCACGCCCATCTACGAGTACTCCCCGGGCGTCTACGTGCTGCTGCACCACAATAACGACGGCCATTTCCAAGGCTCGGCCTGGGAGGAGACCAGCAAGAACCGCCGGCCCAGCTATCTGGTGCGCGGCGAGTTCCGCCCGGGCGCGGATCAGCCCATCTGGTTCAGCGAGTCGAAGCTCCTAATGGACAATGACGGTTCCGGCATCGGTCCGCTGAAGCGCATCGATATCGGTGTTTATCCAAGCACCACCAATCGCAAAGGGAATTTCGTGCTTTGGCACCCTGACCGCAAGTTCTTCCTGTTAGGCAAGAAGATCACGCCGGAGTTTCTGGCCGGCATGACAGTGCCTGGAGCGAATTAGGCGCCTAGGCTTGTCCTTCGGTCCGGCTGTGGGCGAGCTTGTGCATCAGTTCCAACAGGATCTCACGCTCGCCCGGGCTCAACGGCTCCAGCATCCGGCGCGAAATTTCGAAACGGTGGCGATGAAAGGCCTCTCCAAGACTCTTGGCCTTGGTGGTGGCTCGAACGACAACAATACGCCGGTCCCGCTCCGAGCGTAGACGTTCAACCAGTCCCTTCATCTCCAGCCGGTCTACCATCCGCGTTACCGTGCTTTGGGGAGCGTTCAGCACGGAGGCCAGGTTGCTCATGATCGCCTCCCCCTTCTCCCCCAACGCCATGAGCAGCCGGACTTCACGGTGCGATAGCTCCACCTCTGATAGCACCTGTTCCTCTGGTGGCCGAACCAACCTGCCCAGCAGCGCTTGAAGCCGTTCGGCCTGTCGCCGAAGGCGGTCATCCATCTGATCCGGGTCCGCAGGCTGAGTCATGATCGTTTACAGAATGCAATAGTTGCAAAATCTTGTCAATCACTTAAAGATAGCGGCCGTGCCGCAAGATTCGCATGTAAGTGATTTAATTAGAACACTTAGCGGCGTGCAGTCAAGATTTGAGCCGGTGCGGTGGGCAGAAAGGTTAAGATTGGAAATAGTTGCATGGCGGCTTGTTAGCATGCAATAGTTGAAATGTGGAAAATATCTGCCCGGATACCCGGAGCCCCGTCTTGTCACCGGGGAGGTGCGATTGTGACACCTCCGGTGACGCGACCGCACTGGAGATTGTCCTGGCGCTTGACCGGATCTTCGATTCTCTGATGAGCGTGATACCGATTGAGGGCGCCGGGATGGAAATTCCCTTGACGCCCTCCGAGGTGCGTGCCGCCAGACGGATGCCGATGAGCGGCGCGGTCGGGATGCGCGCCTTAGCCGGCTCACTCGGCGTTTCCCTGCCAGCGGCAACGCATATCGTGGACCGGTTGGTGGAGAAGGGTGTTGTGGTAAGGACCCGGCCGCAGCACGACCGGCGTGTTGTGCTGGTTGAGTTGAGCGAGAGCTCAAAGCAGCGCCGTTTGCAGCTGTGTGCCCGCCGGGCACGCATGGTCCAGCGGATCCTCGAACCTCTTGGCACTTCGGCGCGCGCGGAGTTTGCCCGTTTGTTGGGCCAGCTCGCCGATTCGGCGTCATCCCACGAGACGGCGCTGCGGGGCACGGTATAGGGGCGCCCAAGCGGCGCAAACTGCAAGGTTCTTGAAACAGGCAGAAGGAGTCTTTTCGAAATATGTTATTCAGCCGACGGCATACATGTCTGATCGCCAGCGTGCTGGTTCTGGCGAGCCTGTTCGTATCGGGCTGCAAGTCCACCATCGGTGGTCCGCCTGTTGGGGGGCCTGTCGAAGTGGTTGTGGCGAGTATCAAGGCTGAACCCCTGGTGCTGACCACCCAGTTGCCGGGCCGCACCGCGGCTTACCTTACGGCCGAAATCCGGCCGCAGGTGAACGGCATTGTCCAGAGCCGCCTGTTCCAGGAGGGAGCGTTCGTCCACGCTGGTGACATTCTCTATAAGATCGACCCAGCTCCGTATGAGGCCGCCCTGGGCCAGGTTAAGGCCGACCTCGCAACGGCGCAGGCGAATCTGGCGACGGCTGAGGCCAATCTGCCTTCACTGAAATCTCGTGCTGACCGCTACCGCGAACTCGTGGCCATCCACGCTGTCGGTCAGCAGGATTACGATGACGCCCGGGCCGCGGTTGTTCAGGCCGAAGCCGTCGTCACCGCCCGCAAGGCGACCATCGAAGCCAGCCGCGCGGCGCTGGAAACGGCGCGGATCAATCTCGCCTACACGCCCATCAAGGCCCCGATTTCAGGCCGTATCGGCAAGTCGAGCATCACGGTGGGCGCGCTGGCCAGCGCCTATCAGGGTTCGGCACTGACCACCATTCAGCAGATTAATCCCGTCTATGTCGATGTCGTGCAGGCCAACGCTGACCTGCTGCGCCTGCGCGCCAGCCTGGAAAGCGGCCGGTTGAAGCGCGACGGCGGGCAGAACAAGGTGAAGCTTATCCTGGAGGACGGCTCCACTTACCCCATCACTGGCTCCCTACAGTTCCGCGACTTCACGGTGGATTCATCCACCGGCGCGGTGACGCTCCGCATGGTTTTCCCCAACCCAAGGGAAGTGCTCTTGCCCGGCATGTTTGTGCGCGCCGTGGTGGAAGAGGGAGTGCGTCAGCAGGCCATCCTGGTTCCGCAGGAAGGCGTCAGCCGGGATCCGAAGGGGAACCCCTATGCCTGGGTGGTGGGCGCCGGCGACAAGGTGGAGCGCCGGGCGTTGGATCTGGAGCGGGCCGTTGGCAACCAGTGGTTGGTGATGAATGGCCTCGCCGCCGGCGAACGCGTGATTGTCGAGGGCGGGCAGAAGGTCCGCGCCGGCGTCCCGGTGCGCATCGCTCCGGCCAAGGCGCCCGCGGCTCAGCCGGCCGGCGCGAAGGCGGGTGGCCATGTCTAAGTTTTTCCTTGAGCGCCCGGTCTTTGCCTGGGTTATCGCCATCGGCATCATGGTGCTGGGCGGTCTGTCCATTTACCTGCTGCCGATCTCGCAGTATCCGCCCATCGCGCCGCCGTCCATCGCCATTCAGGCCAGCTATCCGGGCGCCTCGGCCGAGACGGTGGAAAATACCATCACCCAGATCATCGAGCAGAAGATGACGGGTTTCGACAAGCTGCTCTACATGTCGGCGACCAGCGATTCGTCTGGCACCTCGCGCATTGAATTGACGTTCCGGCCCGGCACTGATCCGGACCTGGCCTGGGCGCAGGTGCAGAACAAACTCCAACTCGCCACCGCCAGCTTGCCCGACGTCGTGCAGCGCTACGGTTTGTCCGTGACGAAGTCGACGCGCAACTACCTGCTGATCATCTCGCTGGTTTCCGAAGACGGCAGCATGGACTCGGCCGACCTGCGCGACTACGCCCAGTCGAATCTCGAAAAGGTGCTGGCGCGCGTTCCTGGCGTCGGTGAAGTGATGACCTTTGGCGGGCAGTACGCCATGCGGATCTGGCTCAATCCGGACCGCCTGACCGATTACCAGATGACGGTGAGCGACGTCACCACGGCGCTGAGCGCCTACAACGTCGAAGTGTCGGCGGGCCAGTTGGGCGGCGCGCCAGCTGTTCCTGGCCAGCGGCTGAATTCCGTCATCGTGGTCCAGAACCTGTTGAAGACTCCCGATGAGTTTGGCGCCATTCCGGTCCGCACGAACCCCGATGGATCGGTGGTGCGGATCCGCGACGTGGGACGCGTCGAGATGGGCACCGACGCCTACTATGTGGATTCGACGTTCAACGGCCGGCCGTCGAGCGGCCTGGCCATCCGCCAGATGGCGGGCGCCAACGCTCTGGATACGGCGAAGGCTATCCGCGCCAAGATCGCCGAGATGCAGCCTTACTTCCCGCATGGGCTCAAGGTGGTTTACCCGGTGGACACCACGCCGTTTACCCAGGTCGCCATCGATGAAGT
>CAYZIX010000119.1:5600-15833 GCA_964478395.1 uncultured Candidatus Solibacter sp. | reverse complement strand
CGCCCGGTATTTGGCGTGATCCGCTACATGGGCCTGGAAGGCATGCGCCGCAAGACCGGCGTTGACGCCTATCTGCGCGCGATGGCGCAATTGGAGGAACAGCCATGCATGTGGCCATGACCGGTTCCGGCGGCTTCATCGGCCGCCATCTTTCGGCGCTGCTGCTGGGCCACGGCCACCGCGTTGGCGCGTTGCACCATGCTCCGGGCCCGGCCTGGGCTCCGTTGGAGGCGCTGCAAGGAGCTGAAGCCGTGGTCCATCTGGCCGGCGAGCCAGTGGCGCAGCGCTGGACGTCCGGGGCACGCGAGCGTATACGTTCCAGCCGCGTAGAAGCGACGCGGGCGCTGGTCGGCCAACTAGCCCGCCTGCAAACTCCGCCGCGCGTGCTGGTGTGCGCCTCGGCGGTGGGCTACTACGGCGACCGCGGCGACGAGTTGCTGGACGAGACTGCGGCGCCCGGCACCGGCTTTCTATCGCAGGTGTGCCAGGCGTGGGAGGAAGAGGCCCTGCGCGCCACCCGGCTGGGCACGCGAGTCGTGGTGCTGCGCACCGGCATGGTGCTGGGACGCGGCGGCGTGCTGGAGCGGCTGGCGCCGCTCTACCGCGCCGGGCTGGGCGGGCGTTTGGGCTCCGGCCGGCAGTGGATGAGCTGGATCCATATCACGGACATAGCCGCGCTGGCAGCCTGGGCGCTGGAAACTCCGGACGCCTCCGGCGTTTTCAATGCCGTGGCGCCGGGCCCAGTGACGAATCTGGAGTTCACTCGCACGTTGGCGCAGTGCTTCAAGCGCCCGGCCATGCTGCTGGTGCCGGCTCCGGCTTTGCGTCTGGCGTACGGCGAAATGGCCACAATGCTTCTCGGGAGCCAGCGCGCCATCCCGCGCGCCGCCCTGGACAGCGGATTCGAGTTTCGCCATCCGGCGCTGGTGGAATCGCTTTCCGGTTTGCTATAGTGAAATGGTTATGTCCATTCCAAACGTGCGCCGGTTCCGCATCACGGGTCCTCAGGGACAGGAAGCGACCTTGATGGCAGTGCTGCCCAAGGGCGCCGATGTGGACAGCTATCTGGCCGATGCCAGCAAGCGTTTCGACTGGAAGGCGTGGGAAGACATGCAGCAAAAGCAGTTCAAGATCCGCGTCGGCCAGCAGAAGCAGAAGAAATCGAAGTAGTCTCCCGCAGGCACTTCTTAGACCATTTGCTGGGCAGGTCCTCTCAAGGGGCCTGCCCTTTTGGTGTCTGTTCTTGTTTACAGAGCGCCTTTAAGGATGCGCAACGCCCGCAGCGCCTCACGCGCCACGGCCGGATCGTCATCTTTGGCCAGCGTTTCCAGCGCTGGCAGCGCGTCGGCCGACCGGCAGCCGGCCAGGGCCTGCGCCAGACCGGTCTTTTCATCGGCCGTGTTGGCGTGTGAAGCCGCAGCCAAAATCGCATGCCGGGGCCCCGGCTGCAGCGCCAATTCGCTCAAATAAGGCAGCGCCACGCCGCGCCAGGCCTTCTGATTCAACGAGTTCACCAGATGGCCCAGCGGACTGAGGTCGCCCGACGAACCCTGCCCGGAACGCGTCAAGGCAAAGGCGACCGCAAGCCGCGGTGACGCCTTCGATTCGTCGTTCCAGGCCCCTTCCAACGCCGAAACATCCTCGCTGCGCCCGATGCGGCCCAAGCCCTCGGCAGCCGCGGCGCGCACTTCCTCGTCCTTGTCCGCCAGCACGCTACGCAAGAGTGTGCGGCTGGACGGCGCGGCAATCCGCGCCAAAGCCAGAATGGCGGACCGGCGGATCTTCTTTGACGGCGAATCCTCGAACACGCGCTCCAGGTCCGGAACGGCATCTTCACAACCGAGCAGGCCGGCGGTTTCAATCGCGGCCGCTTGCACTTTCGGATCCAGGTCGCGCACCAGGAAGCCCACACGCGCACCGGCCGAACGGTCGCGGATCTTCTGCAGCGCAATCAGCGCCTCGAACATCAACCGGCTGTCCTTGGACTTCAGCGCCGCGTTTAACACCGGCACAGCCTGCCGGGCCCTCAACACACCCAGCGCCCGCGCCGCGTTGGCGCGCGACTCCATCCCGGCGCCGGACTCTGCCAGTTCACTCAGCGCCTTGACGATTTCCGGCCGGATAGGCGTGTCCGGATCCACAACATCGTCGTTCGAAGGCTCGTTCCAGCGCGCCGTCAGCCGGTTGCTGACGCGCTTCAGGCTGGCCGAAAAGCCATGCGAGACGTAGCCGGGCAGATAGAAATTCACCAGCCCATCGGTGGCCCAGACCTGCACTTCCAGATCGTTATCGCGGCAGGCCGTCACCAGTGGCTCCAGGCTGCGCTGCGTGCCAATCTGCACCAGCGCCTTCACAGCCTCGCGCCGCACCTCGACGTCCTCGTCGGAAAGCATCGGAGTGATGCTCGAGATCCCGGACGAGCCCTGACGGGCGGCGTCCTTCAGGCTCCGCATCTTGGCTTTCGAATCGGCCTGCGCGGCCAGACAAACGCCGCAAACGGTTACGAGCGCGGCCAGCAGTCGGATGTGTCTCATCGCAGCTACACTAACGGGCAAACTCGACCTCGACACGCCGCGGGATCAATCCCACCTCGTGGCCCATATCCAACAGACGCTGGGCCGCACGCGGGATGATCTCGCCGGCATCGACGGTGTAGTGATTGACGTACATGCCGATGAACTTTTCGGCTAACGCCGGCTCCATGTCGCGCGCGAACTGCATCGAGTAGTTCAACGCCTCTTCATGGTTTTCAAGTGCGTAGTTGATGCTCTCTTTCATCATCCGGCAGCACTCGGAGCGCAATTCGGCGCTCAGGCGCCGGTGCAGCACGTTGGCGCCCAACGGCAGCGGAAGATCATAAGCCGACTTGAACCAGCGGCCCAAGTCGACGACGTTATGGAAGCCGCCACGGGAGAACGTCAACTGCGCTTCGTGAATCACCAGAGCGGCATCGACGCTGCGCTCCTTCAACGCGTCCAGCACCTGGTCGAAGGGCACAACGACCGCCTCGAAGTCCGGCTCCATGATCTTCAGCGCCAGATACGCCGTGGTCAGAGTGCCTGGGATGGCGATCCGCTTGCCCTTCAGATCCTCCGGTGTCATCGGAGCGTTGGCCACCACCATCGGGCCATAACCGTCACCGATGGATGAACCCGCAGCCATCAACACATAGTTATCAGCGACATAGGGATAGGCATGGTAAGAGATGGCGGTGAAATCGTACTCACCCTCAATCGCCTTGCGGTTCAGAGTTTCAATGTCGTCCAGCAGGTGACGGACAGTGATCAGGCGCGAGCGTACCTTGCGAGTCGCCATCGCGTAAAACATGAACGCATCATCCGAGTCCGGACTGTGCGCACAAACGATTTCGACTGGAGAAGGAGGCTGCATATGGAGGAATATCCCACTATATCAGAATAATTTGCGGCTGGTCAGCCCGCCGCGGCGACAGCCTCCAACTCCGGCTTGAGCAACGCCATCAACTGCTGCAAACGCTCCAGTTCGGCGCCGGCCTCAGCCAACTCCGCTTGCCGGCCCGCCATCTCCAGACGGTAGGCGCAATCGCGTGCCGGCGCCGCCGCGAACTGGGCCAGCAACCCTTTCAGTTGGTGAGCCGCGTCGTGTACGGCTCCGGCGTTGCCAGCCTCGATTCCAGCTCGCGCCGCCTCCATCAGGCGGGGGTACTCCTCCAGGAAGAGACTTACCAGTTCAGCCAGCAATGGGGCGTCACCACCAACGCGTTCCAGAGCCTCGTTGCGATCCATCTGTGTCATAGCAGGTTGTTCCATCGGGCGTTTCACCGCAGGTTCCGGGTCGGTTCCGGTGTCCGGCGCCGCTCGCACAACGCCCAGCGAGCGGATCTTCTGCATCAGAGTTTGCAGCCGGATAGGCTTGGTCAGATAGCCGTCCATGCCAGCAGACAGACAGCTTTCGCGGTCGCCCGGCATGGCGTGGGCAGTAATGGCAATGATGGGGATATGGCCTCCGGCCGAGCGTTCATGCTCCCGGATAACGCGTGTTGCCTCGATTCCGTCCAGATCGGGCATCTGGACATCCATCAGGATAATGTCGTGCCGCCCGGCCAACGCGGCTTCGATGACGGCGCTGCCGGACGGCACCAGCGTCGGCTGGTGCCCGACCCGCTCCAGCATGCGCGAGATCAGGCGTTGGTTCACGGCGTTGTCCTCAGCCACAAGAACGCGCAGCGGTTCGCCTGGCCCGCTCGCGCCACCCGGTGGGGACGCAACGTCTTGGCCAGCCTCGCCGCCGGACGGCGCCGCAGCCAACTTGGCACGGATGGTGAAACCAAAAGTGCTGCCGTGGCCGGGTTCGCTCGAAACATACAGCCGGCCACCCATCAGATCCACCAGCATCGCCGAGATGGACAGGCCCAGCCCGGTTCCACCACGCCGGCGGGTGCTGGACGAATCCAACTGCGTGAAAGGCTGAAAGATTTCAGCCAGTTGACTGGCTGGCATGCCTATGCCCGTGTCACACACCGTGAAACGCAGCACCACAGCATCGCCGTCGACTGCCGCAGCGCTCACCGCCAAGTCCACGCGGCCGCTGTCGGTGAATTTGATGGCGTTGCCTATCAGGTTGATCAGTATCTGGCGCAACCGCGCTGCATCGCCTACAATCGTGTCGGGCACACCATCGTCGACACGCCAGCCCACTTCCAGATGGCGCGATGCGCCGCGATGAACCATCAGACGCATCAGCGTGTTCAGGTGGGCTCGCAGAGTAAAAACATCCGGCATTAGCTCGACACGGCCGGCCTCCACCTTGGAGAGATCCAGTAAGTCGTCCACCAGACCCAGCAAGGAGTCGGCCGACTGGCGCACAATCTCGATGTACTCACGCTGCTCAGCGGTGAGTTCCGTCATCAGCGCCAGCTCGGTCATGCCAAGAATGCCGTTCATCGGCGTGCGGATCTCGTGGCTGACGTTGGCCAGAAAGGCGCTTTTCGCCGCCGAGGCCATCTCGGCACTAGCCGCCAGCTCACGCGCCCACTGCGTCGTGGTCTCCAAAAACTCGTTGGTGGCGCGCAACTCCTGCTCCACGCGAACGCGGTTCGTGATGTTACGCAGCATGATCACGAGCGTCGCTGGCTGCGCCGGCCTTTCGAGGAATGAATTGCCGATCTCCAGCCAAACACGGCGGCCGTCTGCCAGCTCATACTCGCGCACCGTACGCGGCGCCAACTTCCGGGCCGCGAACTCTTCGCGGTAGCGCGCCAGCTCGTCTTCTTCGTGCCCTGGCCATTCGCGCAGCGCAGAGAGGAGGACCTGCCCCACCAACTTCGGACGCTCCTGCCCCACCAACTCGCAGAACGACCGGTTCACCGCCAGCAGCGTCCCATCGCCGTCAACCAACGCCATCGCGTCCGAGGCGCTCTCCCAGATCACGTGCAGCTCTTGCGTTGCCTGCAAACGCAACTCTTCGGCCGCCACCTGCGGCCGGCGGTCCATGGCCGTCAGCACGCAACATTCCGGATCACCGTTCTCTGCACGAACAACAGACACCGACCAGGCAATCGGAATGCGCTCCCCCTGCCGGCTCAGCAAGTGGTTCAGACCATTGTGAGGTTCGCCACCGGCCATTGCCGCTGCAACCACAGATTCACACGCGGCGCGCTCTTCCTCCACCACCAGGGCTGGAATCAAGCTCTTGCCACGCAACTCCGACTCGTGATAGCCGGTCAACCGTTCGAAGGCGCGATTCCATCGCATCAGGCGCTGTGCCGGGTCCACCACGGCGATCAGCGCGTCGGTGCCGTCCAACACGGCGGCATTGAAATCGCGTTCCCGGCTCAGCGCCAGTTCGGTTTCCTTCTGGCTGGTGATGTCGTGCGCTACGCCCAGCACCACTCGCCCCCAATCCGGCATGTCCACAGCAGCCCTGGAAACCAGCAGCGTGCGGCCCGAACCGCAGCTCTGCTCGGTCTCCATCACACCCAGCTCGCCACTTAGCAACAGGCGGTCCTGCTCCTCGATTCGCAATGCGGTCTCGGGCAGGTGGAATTCGCGCACACGGTGCCCCACTACATCGGAAGGCTCGTGTCCGCACAATCTAGCCAGCCGCTGGCTGACATAACGATAACGGCCCTGCGCATCACATATAAAGAACCAGAGCGGCAGCGCATCAAGCACGGAACGTAGCCCGGAGCGTTGCCCGGTGCGGCTGCGCCGGCCCGGCCACAGTCCCAGCAGCCGCGCAAATAGCGCGCCCGCCAGAAACCCGGCTGCGACCCCAAAAATGAAGGTGCTCAGAGGGCGTTCTCCCCTTCGCCGCGCGATTCGCTCCAGCTGCTAGCGCAGCTCTTTCAGCCGAATATTGCGAAACTCAACTCGCGCTCCATGGCCGAGAAAACCGACGTGACCGGCCACGCGCGCCAAGCCCGGATGCTTCTTCAACACTTCCGGATCTTTGGCATTATCCAAGTTGACGTCCGTCACCACATGACCGTTCAGCGTGACTTTTACGCGGCGGCCGTCGGCCATGATTTCCTCTTCGTTCCAAACACCGTTGCGCTTAACAAAGCCGCGCTGGGAAGGAAACACATCGTATACCGATCCAGTGTACTGGGTCGGCTTTAGTTTCATCTTCTGATACATCTCGGCTTCATCGTCGAGAATTTGAATTTCCATGCCCTGATAAGCCGCGTCGCCTTCCAGTGGCGCACGAATGCCGACGCCATTGTTGCCGCCCTCCCACAGGCGCCACTCGAGACGCAGCACGAAATTCGCATATTCCTTCTCGGTGAACAGGTTGCCGCCACCCTCCTTGGGGCAGACCAGAACTCCGTTTTCGACGATATAGCCCGGCCCGTGCCCATGCATCAGCACCCAGCCGTCCAGCGTTTTGCCGTTGAATAGCGGCTTGAAACCGCCCTTGGACTGCGCCATGGCGCAACCGCTTGCCGCTAGCGCCGTCATCCATTCGCGCCGTGTGGTCATGAACATAGTTTGATGCACCTATCTGACAAGCGATTGTATAACGGACGTATGCAATCCATCCGCCTGCTGGCGCTCCTTTTCCTCGCCGCTGTCTTGCCGGCCGAGACACTACGCGTGATGAGCTTCAACGTGCGCATGCCCAGCCCCAACGACGGCGCCAATGTCTGGACCGCGCGGCGAGACCTGTTTGTCGAAACCGTGCGCTCGCGAAATCCCGACGTCATGGGCACGCAGGAACTGTTCCAGGCGCAAGGCGACTACATTGTCGAAAAGCTGCCCGAGTACGCTTGGTTCGGTATCAGCCGCCGTGGCAATCACGAGGACGAACACATGGGTGTGTTCTACCGCAAAACGCGGCTGGCGCTGGTCGATAGTGGCGACTTCTGGCTGTCGCCGACGCCCGAGAAGCCCGCCAGCTCCTCCTGGAACATGAGTCTGCCACGGATGGTCACCTGGGGATTGTTCGAGATCAAGGCGACACACCAGCGCTTTCTGTTGTTGAATACGCACTTCCCGCACCGCGACATTGACGAAGCCGCGCGCCAGAAGTGCGCTCGTGTGCTGGCGGCGCGTATCAGTTGGCAGGATGAGGCGCTGCCCATCGTCATCACCGGCGACTTCAACGCGCCCGTCGACGGGCCCACCTACCAGACCCTAATCCCCGGCCTGAAAGACGCCTGGAAGGACGCCGCCACGCGGACCGGCCCCGAGGGCAGCTTCCACGGTTTCCACGGCACGCCGGGCAAGGAACGCATCGACTGGATTCTCTACCGCGCGCCGTGGAAGGCCTCCAGCGTGGAGACAATTACCGATCACGCGGGCGCCGTTTACCCTTCGGACCACTTTCCGGTATTGGCCGTTTTCGAGTTGCCGTAATTCACGGCGGAACGCGGCGCCTCGCGTTTCCGTAGCATCGGAGTATGCGGCACCTTGGTTGGCCAATCGCTTTCCTGATGCTGGTTGCGGCGACGGGAGCGTATCTGGCCGAAGGAGCCCTGCATCCGCCGCGTTCCACTGCGCGCGGTGGGCCGGCTGTTTATTTGCACACACCCGACGGCGTGCGTTTGGCCGCCACCTGGACTGCCGCCACGCCGCGCACCGGCCGTTGTGCCATTCTGCTGCATGGCGTTTCCGATTCACGCGCGAGCATGGATGGCCTGGCCGCGGGCCTGAACGCCTACGGCTATTCCATCCTGATGCCCGATAGCCGCGCGCACGGCGACAGTGGCGGCATGACGACGTTTGGCGTGCTGGAGCGCGGCGACGTGCTGGCCTGGATCCACTGGATGAAGCGCTCGGGCTGCACAACCGTGGTGGGCTTGGGAGAGTCGATGGGCGCGGCCATCTTGCTGCAAGCGGCTGACGAGCCCGGCGCGCTCGCGGCTGTGGTGGCCGAATGTCCTTACGAATCGTTTCTGCGGATTGCGGACGACCGCGTCACGCGCGAGGCGCCCGTCTGGCCGGTGCTGCGCCGCCCGTTGGCGTGGCTAGTGGTGCGCGCGGGCTTCCTGTATACACGCGTTCGCTATGGCGTGAATCTCTACGACGCCGCGCCGGTGCGGTCCATCGCGCAGATCAAAATCCCGGTGCTGTTGATCCACGGCGACGCGGATCACAACATCAATCCGTCACACTCACGCGCCTTAGTGGCCGCGCAACCGCGCGCCGAGCTCTGGATTGTGCCCGGCGCGGGCCACACACTGGCGTCGCGCGTAGCGCCGGAGGAATTCTCCAATCGCGTTACCGCGTTCTTTGCCCGCGTGCGTTAAGCCTATTTCGCCTTGTGGTAGTTCGGATACGCCGGCATTTCGTGCTTCACCGGCGGATTCTTCTTCAGCTCCTCCAGCACCACGGACACCGCTTTTTCCAGCTGCGGATCGTGGCCCTGGCGCACCAGTTCCGGCAGGAGTTCCACCTCGATGTCCGGATCCGTGCCATGGTTTTCCACGTCCCACTGTTTCTCCGTGTTGTAGAAAGCCAGATTCGGCGCTGTCACGCGGCCACCGTCCACCAGCGCCGGGAAGCCGAAGATGCCGACCAGCCCGCCCCAGGTGCGTTTGCCCACCACCGGGCCAACCTTCAGCTTCTTGAACAGCCACGGCATGGCGTCGCCGCCGGAGCCTGCGTATTCGTTGACGATCATCACCTTCGGGCCATAAAGGTTATTCATCGGCGTGGTGAAAGGATGACCGGCGCGCGTGGTGAAGTAGTTGGTCAACGGCCTGCGGAGCTGGTTGATGATGTAGTCGGCGACAAAGCCGCCGCCGTTGAAACGCTCGTCCAGCACCAGGCCCTCTTTGCCCTTCTGCGCGAAGAACCAGCGATTGAAATTCGTGTAGCCGGGCACTGAAGTATCCGGCATGTGAAGGTAAGCCAAACGGCCGCCGGAAAGCTGCTCCACCTTGCGGCGATTGCCCTCCACCCAATCCATGTAGCGTAGACCCTGCTCGCTGCGCACCGGCACGACGGTCACCTCGCGCGCATCCTTGCCATCGGCGGCAGCGGCCACTTTCAGCAGCACGCTCTTGTCAGCGGTGGCTTCAAAGTAGCTGTAGATATCCTCGTCAGCCTTCACTTCCCGGCCGTCCACGGCCAGCAGGAACTCACCCGCCTTGACGTTCACACCCGGCGCCGTGAGCGGAGCACGCAGACTGGGATTCCAGTTTTCGCCGTTGTAGACCTTAGTGAATTTGTAGCGGCCATTCTCAACGGCGTAGTCGGCGCCCAGCAAGCCCACCGGAACGCTTTTCACGTCAGGCAGGGCACCGCCGCCCACATAGAGGTGGCCCACGGTGAGCTCGCCCAGCATCTCGTTGAACAGATAGTTGAGATCCGCGCGATGCGCGAGGCCGGGCAGATATTTCTCGTATTTAGCTTTGTATTCCGCGTAATTGACGCCGTGCAGACCCGGATCGTAGAAGAAATCGCGTTCAATCCGCCACACTTCGTTGTAGATCTGGCGCCACTCGGCCGGCGGATCGACGCGGACTTCAAGCTGATCCATCTTGAGCGGTGCGTCGGCCGGTTTCGGCGGTGCGGCGGTGCCCGCTATAGTCCACTTCGGCCCCTGCTGGTAGAGCATCTTCTCGCCGTTGTGGCTGACAACGAAAGCCGTCACGCCGTCCAGCAGTTTCTCGGTCTTACGCGTCTTGGCGTCGTACTTCTGGATAGTGGCCGGGCCACCGCTGTCGGGCGAATCGGCCAGGAACAGCGTGCCGGCCTTTCCGGCAACCAAGTCCGTATAATTCTTCGGCGCGCCCGGTAGCGCCAGGAT
>CAYZIX010000119.1:0-5590 GCA_964478395.1 uncultured Candidatus Solibacter sp. | reverse complement strand
TCCGTGGTGGAGATACGATTATGGCGGTCCAGGATGCGCTGCGTGAGGCCGTCGAAATCGATTTTGACGTCTTCCACCTTGGGCGCGGCAGCGTCCTTCTTCGGCTCGTCCTTCTTGGCAGGCTCAGCCTTCTCTTCGTCACTTTCGGGCGCCAGCGGCGACGCATCGTCCTTGCGCAGCACAGCCACGTAGACGCTGCGCCGTACGGGGTGCTCCAGGCTGGACATATCCAGCCAGCCGGTAGAGAGACCAGTATTGGTACTGGCGGTGAAGTAAATCAGCCGGCCGCCCTTGTCCCACACGGCATAGCGCTGATCGCTCAGGCCGTCGCTGATCTGCGTCGACTTGCCGTCAGCCAGCGAGTAGACATGCACGGCACGCATGAAGTTCTCGCCCATTTTGTTGTAGACAATCCATTTCGAATCCGGCGACCACAGCGGGCGCACATCGTCGCGCTCCGGCGCGTCGTAGTAATCGGCGTCAATGTCGGTCACCTTTTTCGTGTCGAGGTCGATATAGCTGAGCTTCAGCATGGAGTCGCGGAAGAGGATCTTCTTGCCGTCCGGGCTCCATGTGGGCGTGTAGAAAAACGCCTTACGGCCGGGATCAAGCTTGGTGACCGGTCCCTGCCCGCTCTGCGGTGCGATATGGAGCTGATATTCGCCATTTTCATCCGAAAAATAGGCGATTTTCTGCCCGTCCGGACTCCACGCGGGGAACCGTTCCGCCACGCCCGGCGTGCGCGTGAGGTTGCGCGCATCGCCCTTCTCCGCCGGCACCGTCAGGATCTCGCCACGCGCTTCGAATACGGCACGCGCGCCGGTGGGCGACAGTTCGGCCGCGCTGATCTTCGAGGCCACCTTGTCGTAGTAGGGCCGCACGCCCGGCACGTCGCCGTTCAACGTGATGGAGACCGGCTTCACCTTGCCAGACTTCAGATCGTAAAGCTCAATCGCGCCGAAATGCTCCAGCACAATGGCATCCGTACCGGCAGCGGCGCTCTTGTAATCGAGCCCCGTGTTCTTGATGGCTGCGCTGACCGTCTTGCTCTTCGTGTCGAAAACGCACAGCGTCATCGCGCCATAGCGGTCGCTCAAGAAATAGATCTTGTCGCCGACCCACATCGGGTAATAGTCGTTCGAATTGACGCGCGGCACCTTCTCAATCTTCGAGTCGGCCAGATTCGCAATCCAGATGGGGCTGGTGCGCCCGCCGGCGTACCGCTTCCAGGCGAAGAAGGCGGGCTCCAGCGGCGTGTAGGCCAACTTCTGCGCGTCGGCGGAATAAGAGCCCTGGTTGGCCAGCGGCAACGGCAGTTCCGTGACCGGGCCCCCATTGACGCCGACCGTGTAGAGCCGCACGCCACGCGCAGGCGTGGCGCGGCCGGAATGGAAGAGGATCTGCTCGCCATCCGGCGTGAACGCGACAGGCACGTCGGCGCCGGGATGCCACGTGATGCGCTTGGGCACGCCGCCGGTGATGGGCACGGTGTAAATGTCGGTGTTGCCATCGTAAGAGCCGGAGAACGCCACCAACGCACCGTCGGGCGAAACCACGGCGTCGCTTTCGATGCCGGGCGCGGTGGTCAAACGCACAGCCTCGCCGCCGGAGCGGGCCACGGTCCACAGGTCGCCCGCATAGGTGAACACAATCTGCGTGCGGCTGAGGGCCGGTTTCTGGAGGAGCAGCGGCGTTTCGGCCACGGCCGACGCGCATAGAATGGTGACAAGCCAAAAGGTTTTCAAGCGGAACATGCCAGGATCCTCTATTTTTCAGATTGTGCCACGCATCTCTGTTTCACGGCGTAAACTTCTGCTGGCCGCGCTGGCGCTGCCGCTGTGGGCGCAGGATCCGCTGGTGGAATTGGTGAAACTGGACACCACCATTCATCTCGACATCCGCTACGCCACGAAGAACAATTTTCTCGGCCGGCCAGTGTATGACGAAGCGCGCGCTTTCCTGCGCCGGCCAGCCGCCGAAGCCGTGGTGCGGGCTCATCGCGCCCTGGCCGCGCAGGGCTACGGATTGCTGATCCACGATGGCTACCGGCCGTGGTCGGTGACCAAGACATTCTGGGACGAAACGCCCGTGGAAAAGCGCAAATTTGTGGCCGATCCGGCACAGGGGTCACGCCATAATCGCGGCTGCGCCGTGGACCTGACGCTCTACAATCTGAAGACCGGCAAGGCTGTTGAGATGCCTTCAGGCTACGACGAGATGACCGAGCGGGCTTACCCCACCTACACCGGCGGCACGGCCGGCCAGCGCCGCCTGCGCGATCTGCTGCGCGCAACGATGGAGCGCGAAGGCTTCACCGTGAACGAGTACGAATGGTGGCACTTCGACTACAAGGACTGGGCGAAGTACCCCGTGACCAACATCCCGTTCAGCGCGATTCGCTAAGCCGCCCGGTGCGCTCCAGCCACGCGCGGAACATTAGCGCGAAATCCGCCACCTGCGGCGAACCGGCCAGCTCCTCCACCGTGTACTTCATCTTGCGGCGCCAATTGGGGTACTGCCACGTGGTGCCGGGCACATTTTGCTGCTCGGTCTCCTTGGTGAGATCCTCCTGGTTCAGCAGCAGCAGCGCCGAAGGCGTGGACGCGAGATAGCCGATGATGGCGTTGTGCAATTCGCCGGTAAGTTCCGTCCAGGTGGCGGCTTCGCGCGGAAACTTCGCAGGCAGGAAGCCATCGCGGACAAGCGCCTCAATCATGCGGCGCTTCTCATCGATCCGTTCAACCTTCTGGCGCTGGTAGAGCGACTCGTCGTTCAGGATGCCTGTCTGGCGGCGCACCTCAATGTCACGCGCCGCCCAGAAACCGGCCAGCGTTGGCAGATCGTGCGTCGTGGAGCTGACCAGCGCGTTGCGGCCGTATTCATGGCATGGCGTGGGCAGCCCATCAGGGCCCTTCTCAAAGTAGAAGAGCTTGTAGTTGAGCATGCCCATACGCTCCATGGCCGGGCGCAGTTCGCCCGGCACTGTGCCGAGGTCCTCGCCAACAACGAGAAACTGGCCGCGCACACTTTCCAGCGCCAGAATGCCCAGCAGATCGCGCCAGCGCTCATTCACATAGGTGCCGCCGGCCGGCGTGAGCCCTTCCGGGATCCAGAAGAGGCGGAAGAAGCGCATCACGTGGTCCAGACGCAGGGCCCCGCCGTGGCGAGCGTTGCGGCGAATGGTTTCAGCAAACTGGCGGTATCCGTCGGCGCGGTGCCGCTCCCAGTCGGGTGGCGGGAAGGCCCAGTCCTGACCCTCGGGCGCGAAATCGTCCGGCGGCGCGCCGACACGGCATCCGGTGACAAAGAAGTCGCGCTGTGCCCACAGGTCTGCACCACAACGGTCAGTGGCCAGGGCCACGTCATGATACAGACCGATGGGCATGCCGTGCTCGCGCGCCTTGCGCTGCACAGCGGCCAGTTGCAGATCCACCTGATACTGCGCGTACTTGTGGAACAGAACGCGGCTTTGGTGTTGGCGCACAAACTCGGCTACCGCGGGCGAGCCCGGGTCGCGATACTCCTCCGGCCAATCCGGCCACATCCACAGCGAGCGATCGCGCGCGTGCAACACCTCGTCCAACGCGCAGTAGGCGGCGTAACGGTCGAGCAGTTCACCTTGCTTACCGATCCACGCCCGGAAGGCGTGCGCACGAGCCGTGTTCTGCCGCCATTCTTCACGCTCGAAACGCCGCCACAGCAGCCGCAGCACCACGCGCTTTAGCCGCCAGACGCGCTCATACTCAACAAATTCACTATTCCGCAGCGCCGCCACTTCGGTCTGAAAAGCGGCTGACGCCACCAGCCGTTGCGCTGCCGGGCAGTGCGTAAAATCCTCTACCGTCTCAACATCCAGGTACAGTGGATTACGATGGCAAGCCGACAACGGCAAATAGGGACTGGTGTTGAACGGCGCGCGGTTGTGGATGGCGTGCAGCGGATTCAGCGCGATGAACCCAGCACCCAGTGAACCCGCCACCCAGCCGGTCAGCTCAGCCAAATCCGTAAAATCCCCTGCGCCCCAGTTCCGTGCCGAGCGCAGTCCATACAGGCTGACGGCGAGCCCCGCGGCCCGTCCTGCGCCAGCCAGCACGGGAGGCTGCCAGGCTCGCTCCGGAACAACAATCAGGCGGCTCGAAACGCTCTTCGTGGCGGCATCCGGCGCCATTACCGTGAGTTCCAGGTCGTGATAACCCAGACGCAGCGGCTTAGGCAATGCAAGCTCAGTCTGGCCGTCTCCGGCTACGCTCGACTGCCTGGCGGTGAAACCGTCCTCCCAACGCAGGACCAGTTCCAGCCGGGCTCCAGATGGAGCGCGGAGCGCCACCGTTGGCGCCTCGGCCCCCATACTGACCACCGTGACTTCATCTAGTGGACGCGTAGCGCGGGCGCGTTCCCGTGCTTTGGCCGAGGCAGCCAGATGTTCCGGTGAGCGCGTGTCCAGACCAGAAGAAGAAAGGATGGCGAGCAGCGCCCGCTGGTCCGGGTGGTGCAGGCGGCCCCATATGTCCCAATATTCGGTGTCAACGCCGAACTCCCGGCAGAGCGGCGGTAACAGGTCATCAAAGCGGGGAGTCATGAATTGCTCCTATTGTACCGAGCCCGGCTGCGTTACCCTGAAAACAGAGGGGACATGCAGGACGCGATCCGCGAAAACGACATCCGTCTCGGCGAAACGCCCGACGGCTTCTTTGACCATATCGACGCCGACGGCCGTCTGGCCCAGGAACATGGAATTCTGCTGACTACGGTGGACAGCCTGGTCAACTGGGGCCGTAAGAACTCCATCTGGCCGATGTCATTTGGGCTGGCCTGCTGCGCCATTGAAATGATGGCCATGACGGCGTCGCGCTTTGATGTGGCGCGCATGGGCGCCGAGGTGTTCCGCGCCAGTCCGCGCCAGGCCGACCTGATGATTGTGGCCGGGCGCGTGTCGAACAAGATGGCGCCGGTGGTGCGTCAGCTCTACCAACAGATGCCGGAGCCGCGCTGGGTCATCTCCATGGGCGCTTGCGCCACCTCAACCGGGGTGTTCAACAACTACGCGTTGATTCCGGTAAACCAGGTGGTCCCAGTAGACGTGTACGTGCCCGGTTGCCCACCACGGCCCGAACAGTTGATCTATGCCCTGACGCTGTTGCAGAAAAAGATCCAGGCTCATCGCGGCACGGCAGCCGAGATCCTGCACCTCGACTGAAGATCACTCAATTTAGCCTGTTCCCGGTCGATAGGTCCAGCGGGGGACCAGGAGATCCCAGGAAGAGGCACAACATGGAAATCCAGAGAACGGACGGCGTCGCCGATCTGTCGTCGATCTCCGCCGTAACCGCGCTTTCACCCGAACAACGGGCCGAACAGAAGAAATTGATCCAAGCCGTAAAGGCGGTGAATGACGCGGAGTTGTTCGGCCAGGATGCAGGTCTGACGTTCAGCTACGACCGCCAGACACGAACCGTGGTCGTGAAACTGGTGAACAAAGAGACGGACGAAGTCATCCGGCAGATTCCCGCCGAATATTTACTGAGATTGGCCGCGGATGCCGAAAAGACCAGTAGCTAGAGCAACGAAAGCCAGGATACGAGAAGAATGA
>CAYZIX010000118.1:0-15904 GCA_964478395.1 uncultured Candidatus Solibacter sp. | reverse complement strand
TACCGCGATGTGCGGCCTGGGCCAGACCGCGCCCAACCCGGTGCTGACCACCATGCGGCACTTCCGGCACGAGTTCGAGGACCACATCCGGGCCTCGCGCTGCCGCGCCGGCGTCTGCGAAGAACTGGCGCTGAGCCCGTGCGAGAACTCCTGTCCGCTGCACATGAACATCCCGCGCTTCCTCCAACTACTGAAGGAAGACCGTCTGGAGGACGCGTTCGTCTCCGTGGTGCTCGACAATCCGCTGCCGGCCTCTACCGGCCGCGTCTGCCAGCATCCGTGCGACGACCGCTGCCGGCGCTCGGGCATCGACGAATCAGTGAACATGCGCGAGGTGCACCGCCACATCGCCGACGCGGTCTACCCGACTGAGCTGTTCGACAAGCTGTCGGCCCGCGTCGCGTCGCTGCGTAAGCAGCCAACGGGCAAGAAGTGCGCCGTTGTCGGCGCCGGCCCGACCGGCCTGGCATGCGCCTTCTACCTGGCCATGCTCGGCCACGAGGTGATGGTTTACGACTCGAATCCGGACGCGGGCGGCATGCTGCGCTACGCGCTGCCCGATTACCGGTTGCCGAAAGATGTGCTCGATCGCGAAATTGAACTGATTCGCCGCGTCGGCGTCCAGTTCAGCTTCAACGCGCGCATCCCGGCCGAAACGTCGTTGAACGATCTCGATTCGATGTACGACGCCGTTTTCATGGCAATCGGCACATGGAAGGAGAGCTGGGTATACCTTCCGGGCACAGAGTTGACGGGCGTCATACCAGCGCTGCTGTTCCTGGAAGCGATTTCGAAACAGGAACCGGTGCCGGTCGGCAAGCAAGTAGTGGTGATTGGCGGTGGCAACGCGGCCATCGACAGCGCGCGCACGGCTCTGCGCCTGGGCAGCAAGGTAACCATCCTCTACCGCCGCGAGCGCAAGGACATGCCCGCCATTCCGGAAGAAACCGAGGCGGCCGAGGCCGAAGGCGCACAAATCGTTTTCCTGGCCGCGCCGCACCGCATCGTCGGCGGCCCGGACGGGCGCGTAACGGCGATTGAGGCCGAACGCACACGGCTTAGCGAGTACGACGCCTCGGGCCGGCGCAAGCCGGTGCCGACCGGCGAGATCATACGCTTCCACTGCGATACGGTGATTCTGGCCGTAGGCGAAACGGTGGACGTCGACTTCGCCAAGGCGTCGGGCCTGAAGATCAAGGAAAACGGATTGATCGAGGTGGACCGCTACACGCTCGAAACCAGCCGGCCGAAGTTCTTCGCCGGTGGCGACCTGATTACGGGCGCCTCGAACGTGTCGAACGCCATGGGCTACGGCAAGAAGGCGGCGCGCAACATCGACAAGCGTCTGATGGGCGTGAAGCGCTGGGACGAGATCTGGCCACAGTTTGAATATGACCAGACCGCGCCGGCGCATCCGAGCGAAAGCAAGCGTCACCACGTCAGTGAGATCGAGGCCGCCGAGCGGGCCCGGAGCTTCCGCGAAGCCACTGTCGGTCTGACCACGGTGGAAGCGATGGAAGAGGCCTGCCGCTGCCTGCGCTGCGACGTGCGCAATGGTGACCACTAGAGAAAGGAGACGCAAGACCCCGATGCGAAAAATCTCGATCCGAATCGATGGTGAGTTGATTCACGCCAACGAGGGCGCCTCCATTCTGGAAACCGCCCTGGCGCATAACAAGTGGATCCCGTCGCTGTGCCACATGAAAGGATTGCAGAGCGTAGGCGCCTGCCGGCTGTGCATTGTCGAGGTGGCGGGCGTCAACCGGTTGCTGCCGGCCTGCACCACGCCCATCCAGGACGGCATGTCGGTGACCACGCAAAGCGAGAAGCTGCGGCGCTACCGCCGCATCGCGCTGGAACTGCTGTTTGCCGAACGCAACCACGTCTGCGCGGTGTGCGTGTCGAACGGACATTGCGAGTTGCAGACGCTGGCCCAGAAACTGGGCGTGACGTCCATACGCTTCCCGTACACGTATCCACGCGTACCCGTGGATCTGACGCACAAGAAGTTCACGCTCGACCAGAACCGCTGCATCTTGTGCACGCGTTGCGTGCGCGTCTGCGCCGACATCGAAGGCGCGCACGTCTGGGACGTGGCCGGGCGCGGCGTCGGCTCCCGCCTGGTGTGCGAGTTGAACCGGCCGTGGGGCGAAAGCCGCACCTGCACCAGTTGCGGCAAATGCGTGCAAAGCTGCCCGACCGGCGCACTGGCCGAGAAGGGCTTTGCCGTAGAAGAGATGACCAAGCGGACTGAGCCCATCAGCCGGCTGGCGGATCTGAGAGGAGCGCATGTATGAGTAAAGCCAAAGTCGCCACGGTCTGGTTGGACGGGTGCAGCGGCTGCCACATGTCGTTGCTCGATATCGACGAAGCGCTGATCAGCGTTCTCCATAAAGCGGACATCGTTTACGGTCCGCTGGTGGATGCGCAGGAGTTCCCCGAAGCCGTCGACGTCACGTTCGTCGAAGGCGCGGTGAGCAGCCAGGATGATCTGAAGCTGATTCAGAAGATCCGGAAGCGCACCAAGTTGCTGGTGTCGCTGGGCGATTGCGCGGTGACCAGCAACGTGCCATCCATGCGAAATCCCATCCCCACCAAGGTGCTGCTGGAACGAGGCTACGTCGAAGGCGCGGACGTGCATCAGCGCGTGCCGGCCGACGGCGTGCCGGCGCTGCTGCGCCACGCCGTGCCGGTGCACGAGGTGGTAAAGGTAGACCTGCACGTACCCGGCTGTCCGCCCAAGGCGGGCGCCATTGCCTATGTCGTCACCGAACTGCTGGAAGGGCGCAAGCCGGAGTTGGCAGGCAAGGTGAAGTTCGGATAAGCGCGGAGGGAACTCATCGATGTCACGCACTATTACGATTAATCACGTCACGCGTATCGAGGGCCACGCGCGGATTGACATTCACTTGAACGACCAGGGCAAGGTGGCCTCGACACAGTTCCATGTGACACAGTTCCGCGGCTTCGAAAAGTTCGTTGAGGGCCGCCCCTACTACGAGATGCCGGCCATCACGGCGCGCATCTGCGGCATCTGCCCGGTCAGCCATCTACTGGCGTCGGTGAAAGCCTGCGACGCCATCATGGCCGTGCAGATTCCGGAAACCGCGGCGTTGCTACGCGAACTGCTGCACTGCGCACAGTTCGTGCAGAGCCACGCGCTCAGCTTCTTCCATCTGTCGGCGCCGGACCTGCTGCTGGGCTTCGACTCCGACCCAGCACTGCGCAACGTGGTCGGACTGGTGGAGAAGTACCCCGAAATCGCGCGCGACGGCATCGCGCTGCGCAAGTTCGGCCAACAGGCCATTGAGCGTCTGGCCGGCGAACGCATTCATCCGTCGTGGACCGTGCCCGGCGGCGTAAACAAGCCGCTGGCCGCCGAGGACCGGGATTCGATCCTGGCCGAACTGCCGCTGGCGCGCTCCATCATCCGGCGCACGCTGAAGAGTTTCAAAGGGATGCTCGACAGCTTCCCGGAGGAGAGCGCCGCGTTCGGCAACATGCCCACGTTGCACGCCGGGCTGACCAGCCCGGACGGCGACCTGCGCATCTACGACGGCCGCGTTCTCTTCCGCGACGCCGAAGGCACGCCCATCGCCACCATCGAACGCCCCACCGACTACTCGAAGTACATCGGCGAGGCGAGCCTGTCGGACTCCTACTTGAAGGCGCCCTACTTCAAGCGCCTGGGCTATCCGGAGGGCGCTTACCGCGTCGGCCCGCTGGCCCGGCTGAACGTGGCCGAACACTGCGGCACGCCCGAAGCTGACGCCGAGCTGGAAGAGTACCGCAAACGGCTGGGCCGCATGGTGCACAGCTCGTTTTTCTACCACTACGCACGCCTGATTGAGGCGCTCTACGCAAGCGAACGCATGGAAGAGCTGCTAAGAGACCCGGCCATTCTCGACACGCAGGTGCGCGCCGAGGCGGGCGTCAACGCGCGCCAGGGCGTGGGCATCGTCGAGGCGCCGCGCGGCGTACTCATCCACCACTACAAGGTGGACAAGAACGGCCGCATGGAATGGGCCAACCTGATTGTCGCAACCGGGCACAACAATCTGGCGATGAACCGCAGCATCCAGCAGGTGGCAGAGCGCTTCGTCGACGGCAACGATCTGAAAGAAGGCGCGGTCAACCGCGTATCGGCCGTGGTGCGGGCCTACGACCCATGCCTGAGCTGCTCGACGCATGCCTTCGGCCAGATCCCGATGCAACTGCGGTTGGTGGATGCGCTCGGCAACGTCGTGGACCAGCGCACATCCGGCTGACAAACCCCATCCAGGCGGGGCTCCATCGGGGTCCCGCCGCTAGTCCGAGCCAGTCAAACGCAGCCATTTTCCAGCGTGGAAGTACCAGGTGAGGGATGCTTTCTCCAGGAATGCATCGTCAATTCCCTGATGCGTAACCGGCGGTGGTTTCGGGCCTCCATAGGCATCGTAATGGCGTAGGATGGCCTCCTTGCCCACCGCGTTGATTTCGCGGGCAAAGCCGGCACGGTTGCCGGGTAGCATTTCGACGTAGTGGATGTCCGGCCGCGCGGCAATCGCTGCCGGTTTCACCGCCGCTCCGTTCCAGTAGACAAGGATCGTCGAAACGCCCTTTACCGAACACAGCACAGCCCAATCGGTCTGGCCAGGACGCGCGAATGCACCCGCAATCACATTCACCGGCCGCGGCCATGCGGCCGGCTGCGGGACGCGGCATCCACGCTGCAGCAGATCCTGCCGCACCGCCGCCGGTAGCTCCGGAAACGCATCCGGAGACAGCCGCGTCAACCGCCGCTCAGCTCGCGCCAGAGTGGCCGCGTCGGGCAGTTCCTGCGCCGAAAGCGGAAAGGTTCCGGTCATCAGCGCAACCACGGCGAATAGTCGCATCACGGGACCATCATGACACCCGGCGGGAAGCCATGGGCAGGATAACGGCGCGGGGCACTACCCAATCAAGTCCAAAGTCGTACTCTCCATCTCGTCCATCGTCTTGGCAACATTGGCGTTGGTTTCAAACGCACGCTGCGCTTCAATCAGCGCAACAGCTTCGGCGCTTAGGTCCACAATGTCATCTGGTGCTTCTGTCGGAGATAGCGGGAGCCGGGCCAGCCGCTGTGCCGACTGGGCGAGCGATGACTGGGCCTTCGCCATCCCCGACAGGGGTATTGACAGGTCGCTCATAACGGGACTCATCGGCATCCAGAATGTCGCTTTGAGTAAAAGCTTGTTTTTAACATTACCAAGTGGTCCTGTAATGACCGGCGTGGGATAATCGAGCTATGCAGCGACAGGCCTGGGTGGAAGCCCGCAGTTCGGACAGCATTCGCACACAAATGCACTACGCGCGCCGCGGCGCCGTCACTCCGGAAATGGAGCATGTCGCGCGGCACGAACAACTTACGCCGGAGCTGGTGCGCGCGGAAGTGGCTCGCGGGCGGATGGTGATCCCAGCCAACATCGCACACCTTGCCCTCGACCCGATGGCCATCGGCGTCGCCTCGCGCTGCAAGATCAACTCCAACATCGGCAACTCGGCCACCACATCCGATCCGGCCGGCGAGTTGGAAAAGCTCCACTATTCCATCAAATACGGCGCCGACACCGTAATGGATCTGTCCACCGGCGGCGACATTGCCGCCATCCGCAAGGCGATTCTGGCCGAATCCACCGTACCGGTGGGCACGGTGCCCATCTACGAAGCGCTGGCGCGCGTGAAACGTGTCGAGGATCTCACTGCCCAGATCATGCTCGAAGTGATTGAGGAGCAGGCCGAGCAGGGCGTCGACTACATGACCATTCACGCCGGCGTGCTGGTGGAGCACATCCCGCTGACCACCAAACGCGTCTGCGGCATCGTCAGCCGCGGCGGCTCCATTCTGGCCGAGTGGATGGTGCGTAACCATCGCCAAAATTTCCTCTACGAGCACTTCGAGGAGATCTGCAAGATCTTCCAGAAGTACGATGTGACATTCTCGCTCGGTGACGGGCTGCGGCCCGGCGCGTTGGCCGACGCCAGCGACGAAGCGCAATTTGCCGAGCTGCGCACGCTGGGCGAACTGACGAAGATCGCCTGGGCGCACGACGTTCAGACCATGATCGAAGGCCCCGGCCACATTCCGATGGACCAGATTCAGATGCAGGTGGAGAAGGAACTGGAGTGGTGCCACGAGGCGCCGTTCTATACCTTGGGCCCACTCGTGACCGACTTTGCGCCCGGCTACGACCACATCACCAGCGCCATTGGCGCGGCCATGATCGGCTGGTATGGCGCATCGATGCTCTGCTACGTCACGCCCAAGGAGCACCTCGGGCTGCCCAACAAAGAGGACGTGAAGCAGGGCCTCATCGCCTACAAGATCGCAGCCCACGCTGCCGACATCGCCCGCCACCGGCCCGGCGCACGCGATCGTGACGATGAGCTTTCCCGCGCCCGCTACCGCTTCGACTGGAAGAGACAGTTCGAGTTGGCGCTCGACCCGGAAACGGCGCGCGCCTATCACGATGAAACGCTCTCCGACGACGGTTTCAAGGATGCACACTTCTGCTCGATGTGCGGGCCGAAATTCTGCGCCTACAACATCTCGCAGAAGGTGGGCGACTTCACGCCGGAGCAGGCGCAGGCCGTGCTGGACAAGCGCCTGACGCAGATTAGCGGCGACTAGGCGCGCCGGCCGCCGAAGACGGCCAGTTCGAAGATCTTCATGAAGCAATCGACGTCCGTGTAGCCGATTTCGCGAAGCCACTGGCACTGCGTTTCGACGGGCGCCAGGATATTCGACGCCTTGTCCGAACGGTGATAGTATTTCGTCCCGACCGCTTCCCTGCTCTCATCCGGATGATGTGCGGCCAAGCTGTCGATGAACAGCTCATCGTTGGCCGCCGCACCCCAACTCGACGCAGACGCGACGTGTTCAATATGCACGAAAACGCCGCCGGGCTGGAGCAACTGGAAGATCTCAGCGTACACTTCGCGCTTGCGCGCATCGGGCTGATGGTGGATAGAGAAGCCGGAGACGATCACGTCAAACGGCGCCCCCACTGTTTGCGGCCAATGGGGATCGGAGTAATCCACTTGAACGTATGTGGCACGCACGCCCAGCCGCGCCTTCGCGGCCGTAAGCATCGCCTCGGAAAAATCGGCCAGCACGGCTTCCGCCTGCGGAAAGCGGCTGAGCAGCGCCGCGGCCAGCACACCATCGCCGCAGCCAAGATCAAGAATGCGCCGAACCTCAATGCCTGAGCCCGCCACTAAGCGCAACATCACGTCGATTTGCTCGGCAGCTAACGGAATGGCGCCACGCACACCGGAGAGAAACGCATCAACCACCTGCGTGTTTTTCCAAACTCTGTCACCGCGCATACCATTATTCTGACGCGTAGAGCGCGATGATGCGCTCAATGGCGCGGCGGCACGCGGCGCAGAAGTGCTGCGAGCGAGTGAACATGATGCAGTCTGCTTCAGACCGGTAGTAGCCGGCGGACTCGTAATTGGCACCTTCGAACGCGCCCACGCCCGGCGTACGGCCGAGCAGCGCCGAACTGGCGGCCAGCTCCTTCCGGAACAATTCTTCCATCTCCTGTTCCGGGCGGTTTTCGGCCCGCAGCGCGCGCCGCCGCTGCTGTGTTTGCGTCTGGGCGGCCTCGAACTCGGCCTTAGCCCACGCCGTGGGCAATTTCAGGCCCGGCGTGAGCAGGTCACGCCACTTCGGCTCTTTCGGATTCGCGGTGACGTTCGGCTCCCACGGTTCGGGGCGCGCGTCGCTCTTCAGGTACGCCACATCCGAGGTGTAGTACTCATCGGCGAGCCCAGCGAAGTGGTGGCCAAACTCGTGGACGAACACGTAGGGCGTCCATTGGTTATCGCTCGCCACGGTGGCGTAGAGATTGAAGATGCCTCCGCCGCCGTACTTGCGGCCGTTGGCGACAATCTCGATGAACTCATAGGGCGCGGCCGAGGCGATCTCACGCAGGCGCTCGTCGTCAAAGGTCAGCACATAACGCTCGGAGCCAAAAGCGTCGTACGCCGCGCGCACGGGCGAGCGGCGCGCGATGCCTTGCGACGGGCTGGCAATGCCGCTTTCGTCCGCCGGCACGTCGACGGCCCAGATGTTGAAAGCCCTCTGGTGCTCCTTGAACGGCGACACGGCGAACAGCGCCGCGGCCAGGCGCTTGGCGTCAGCGTGCCACTTTTCCATCTCCGCCGCAGTGTAGCCATCGCCAACCAGCACCAGGTCCACCTTTTCCGCCGGCGGGCCGTTTTCGACCACGGCCCAGCACTTCACTCCGGCCGGCGGCTTCACGGTTTGAATGGTGCGATCCCGCGGGTCGATCAGCGTGGACCACAGCTCGCGAAACAGATTTTGGCTATCGCGTTTTTTGATGATGAGCTGCGCGCGAGCCTCCGGCGCAGGGAAACGTAGCGACTCGCTGAACGCACCCCACCCGGCACGCGCCTCCGCCGTGGTCTCCCATTCGCCAAACAGGCTGGCGAAGCCACGCGAATAGAGCAGCCGGTTGGTGGCGGCATCACGCAGCTCAAACAGATACTTGCCGAGGTTGGTCTCGTCCACGCGCCGGTCTGCCGGGCCAGCCCAAGGGCCTTCCACCACCACAGCCTGCCGCGCGAAATGCTCCTCCGTGGCCGTACCGGTGTGAGTATAGCTGAGCCGCATGGTGGCGGCGGGTGATGCCAACAGAAGGGCCATCAAGGGGGCGTACATAGAGATCAGTCTAGCCGCTGGACAAGATAGAGCAAATTCGATAGGATTAGGGGACAATGGCCAAAACGAACGCGATCCAACGAGAATTAGGCTTTTCGACGCGAGCGCTACACGCGGGCTACGAACCAGAGGCGACGACGCACGCGTGCGCAGTGCCCATTTACCAGACTGCGTCCTACACGTTCGACGACGCAGCAGAGGCGGCGCAACTGTTCGGGTTGCAGAAATTTGGCAACATCTACACGCGCATCATGAACCCGACCACGGACGTGCTGGAGAAGCGCGTGGCTAGTTTGGAAAACGGCGCTGCGGCCCTGGCGGTGGCTTCGGGACAGGCGGCCCAACTGGTGGCGCTGAACTCGCTGCTCGAAGCGGGCGACCACATGGTAGCTTCGAGCACGCTTTACGGTGGAACGTATACGCAGTTTGACGTCAGCTTCCGCCGTATGGGCATCGACGTGACCTTTGTCGAGCCCGACGATCCGGAGAACTTCCGCCGCGCCATTACGCCTAAAACAAAGGTCATTTACGGCGAAACTATCTCTAATCCGCGCGGCAATGTGCTGGATATCGAACGAGTCGCGTCCATTGCGCGCGAGGCAGGCCTGCCGCTGGTGGTCGACAATACGTTCGCCTCGCCCTACCTCTGCCGTCCGTTGGATTGGGGCGCAAACATCGTTCTGCACTCGCTTACGAAGTTTATTGGAGGCCACGGCACCTCGATTGGCGGCGTCATTGTCGACGGGGCGAAATTCGACTGGGCCAAGGGCGCATTTCCACAGCTCAATCAGCCGTCGCCCGCCTATCACGGCATGAATTTCAGTGAGACTTTCGGCGCGCTGGCCTTCATCCTGCGGGCGCGCGTTGAAGGTCTGCGCGACCTGGGGCCATGCCTCAGCCCGTTCAACGCCTTCCTCTTCCTGCAAGGCATTGAAACACTCGCCATGCGCATGGACCGCCATGTGGCGAACGCCCAACGCGTGGCCGAGCACCTGGCCGGGCATCCTGGCGTGGCGTGGGTGAATTATGCGGGCTTGAAGTCGAACCCGTACTACTCGCTGGCGCAGAAGTACCTGCCCAAAGGCCCTGGCGCGGTTTTCAGCTTTGGCATCAAGGGTGGCTATGAGGCAGGCGTGAAATTCGTCAACACGCTGAAACTGTTCTTGCACCTGGCCAACGTCGGCGATGCACGCTCACTCGTGATTCACCCGGCGTCCACGACGCATCAGCAGTTAACGGCCGAGCAGCAGGTGGCCGCCGGCGTGACTCCGGACATGATCCGGCTCTCAATTGGCCTTGAAGACATCGACGACCTGATCTGGGATCTCGATCAGGCCATCGCGGCCAGCCGCTAGTCCAGCCCCAGCGGCTTCGGTGGAGGCTTGGTGGGATCGTCCTGCTGAGCCTTCTTCAACAGTTCATCAAACTTGGCCGCCAGCACGTCCTTCGACGAACGCATTTGCTCGAACGACTTCTGAAACGCCTCTTCGCGGCGCTGTTCGGCGCCCTTCAGGCGCTCAACGCCCGCGCTGATGTCCTCCAGGGACTTCGGCGCGGGCTTTTCCGTGTGCGAGAGCACCGCCTTCAGCACCGGGTCGATTTTCAGGGTTGCGCCGCAACACGGGCACTCGATTTCAAAAGCGGGCTGCTTGGCCATGACGGATTTATTGTAGCGCCCAACGGTAACCCGCTGTAAAATGCGGCATAGAGAAACGCGCCATGATTCGAACCGTATTGTTCGTCTCTGTGTTGCTAATCCCCACCGCGTGTGCGCAGTCCGATACCGCGGACTTGTTGCGCCGTGCCGCAAACACATACTCCAAGCTCGACCATTATGTGGTCGATATCGAATACACCAACACCAATGTCGTAACAAACACGCAGGGTACGCCCTTTCAGCCCAAGGCGCCGGAAAAGATCCGCCTAGCGCGTTCCGGCCAGGATTTTTCCTATCAGCGCGGCACGCGCCCCGATGAGGTCTGGACCACGAACGGCCAGCGCGAGTTGCACTACATCTCCAGGGATCGCCAGTACATCGATGCGCCCGCCAAGCCTTGGCCGGAACAGCGTGGACCTGGCAATCAGCTTTTCAGCATCGAGTGGGCCTTCATGTCACGGTTTGCGCGCCTGAACGCCATCGAAGGCAGTGTCACGGGCTACCGGACCGATGTCCCGCCAGACTCGGCCTGTCCGTTTCCCACCGTTCAGGTGACGCTCAAGCTGGGCAATCCGGCGCTGCCCGCCATCGAGCAGATGCGAATTGACCCGCGCACCGCGCTGATCTGTGAATTGCGCCGCCAGTACACCGCCTCCGACCGTCTCGGCCAGCGGGAGCGCATCCAACTGATGCGCTGGACCTACCGCCAGACCACCGGGCCGGTGGAGGCCGCCGCGCTGGCCTTCACGCCGCCCCAGGGCGCGCATCGCGTCAAAAGATTCGGTTACTCCTACGGCGCCGACAACAGTTGGAATGCCAACATGATGCCGATCAGCTCAGGGCATTAGCGCGTTACCACTTGCCGTCATCTCTTTCTTTGGGCATCTTGGGCTTACCCGTGCGCAGGGTGAGCACTCGTCCAGAGTGTGGCGCAACACCATCGGCGACAAACTTCGATGCCGCTTTGCCGAGCGATTTTCCGGTAAAATAGTCTTCCACCGGCACGGGCTTATCCACGGAAAACTCGAATCGTTGTGGCTGGTCGCTCCAGTTGAGCAGAAACACCAGCTCCCGATCCGCGAGCTTGGCCCGTCCAATGCGCAGCTCCGCATCAAAGACAGCCGCCTGCATAGTGGGCCGCAGGCGCTTCAATAGCGCCTCCCGCGCCGGCGGCAGCTTTGTCAGATCATCGCCCGACAGCAGCATCCCGCCTGTTGAGTAGGTGGCGGCGGCGTGGAACATGAACTCGTTTTCGGGCAGCTCACCGGCCAGCACCAGGGCATCCGGATCGTTCCACCACAACACACCGTTTTGCCAGTTCCGGTGCAGATTTTCACGCGCCACATTGCGAATTGTCTTCCAATTCCGTGAAATATCGCCGGAACTGCGCGAGCCGTGGATCAAGCCAATCGACGGCCAGATGGGGTGGTTGCAGCCGAGCACGAACGCCGGCCCGGCGCCCTTTAGAATCGCCCGCATGCCGCGCCGGTAGGCCTCAATGCGCGTGGCATTGGCGTCGGCCAGCTTCGCGCCGTGCATGGCGCCCCAGAACGTACCATCCAGCTTGAAGTAAGTAACGCCCCACTCCTGGTTCAATGTGCGGAACAGACGCTCCAGGTGACGCTGCACGGCCGGCTGCGTGGCGTCCAGTGCATACCACGGCGGGTTGCGCCAGCCGCCGAAGGTGACGCGGTTCGACGGCAGCGGCTTGCCGTCGGCATCGCGCATGAACCAGTCCGGGTGTTCGCGGAACAGACGTGAATTCTCTTCAGCAACGAACGGTGACGACCACAGCGCCGGCTCAAAGCCGCGCCGCCGGATTTCTTTCAGCACCGCACGCACATCACCGCCGAACGCCGGCCCCGTCTCCAGCCAGTCGCCAATCGCCGGCTCATAGCCGTCATCAATCTGGACGTAGCGCAGATGCGGCGCGTGTTTCGCCATCCAGTCGAGATTCGCAATCACCTGCTCGGCCGTCATCTTCAGGCCGAAGCAGTACCATGAGCACCAACCCTCGGGCGGATTGTCCCAAGCCAGACGTGGGTGGTTGCGCGCCAGGCGCTCGCCCAACCGCGCAAACAGCGCGGCACGGCCGGACCCCTCAAAGCGGCAGAACTCTTCCAGCCGCCATTGGGCGCGCGGCTCCAGCGTCAGCCCCTCGCAATCCAACTCTACCGTCACCGTTTTCGGCCGCACGCAAAAGCGTCCAGAAAAACGGTGAGTACTGGAAAAGCCGTACAAATGGCGGCCGTCCAGACACAGCACGTTGTAGACCGTGGTGGCATCGGCTGGCTCTGGTATGCGGTAGTGTTTACGATCCGTGAAGCCGCCAATCTGCGCGGGCTGTCCCAACGTGCCGCCTGTCTGGCTAAGCATGGTGAAGCCCTCGCCATAAAGCGGCGCTTCGGGCGTACAGCCGTGCTCGAATTCGAACAGCTCAATGCGCGCCACCTTCACAGCAGCCTCGCCGGCGTTGGTGACAAAGCTCTGACAAATGTCGCCGCGCCAGACGCGCTCCACGCGGCAATCGTTGAGCACACTGCCGTCCAGACCGATTACGCGCGCCGTACCGCCCCACGAGGCGGGCGCCAGCAGCGCAAGCGAAAAATCGCGGCGCGTGAGCATCTCAGGGCCTCCGGTAAACAGGAATTTGAGCCATCAAGACCGACGCCAGACCGCCAATCAGGCACAGCCAAGCAAACCAGTCGCCAAATCGGGAATAAAGGGTCTTCGCCCGGAGCCAGGCGAAGGGCAGGCTGGCCGCGCGGCGCGTATAGTCGGGAATGCGATCCACGATGCGGCCGGACGGATCGATCGACGCCGTCGTGCCGTCGTTCGACGAACGCAGCAGCCAGCGGCCGTTTTCGACCGCGCGCATCCGCGCCAGCTCCAAGTGCTGCTCGCGCGCCGCATCGCCACGGCCGAAGTAGCCGTCGTTGGTGAGATTGACAAGCACCTCGGCGCCATTGGCCGCAAACTGGCGCACATGCTGCGGAAAGGCGGACTCATAACAGATGAACACGCCCAGCGCGTGACTGTCGGCATAGAGCACCTTCCCACTTTCACCCGCGGCAAAGTCTCCGGCCTCGGAAGAGATCTTCTGGATCCAGCCGAAGCCAGGCGGAATAAACTCGCCGAACGGCACCAAATGCACTTTGTCGTACCGCCCAGCCAAGCGGCTGTCGGCGCCCACCAGAATGGCCGAGTTTAGCGGCTCATGATCGCTTGTGTGCGCCACGCCACCGAACAGAAACGGCGTTCCGCTCATGCGCGTCAACTCCGACACCCTGAGCCGGAACTGCGGATCCTCGTAATAGTAGAAGGGCGCCGGCGCCTCGGGCCACAGCAGCAAGGCCGGCTTCACACGCTGCGGGTCTGTCGCCTCGGCCAGCGTCGCCATGGAGAGTTCGTCCAGCGTATGGCGTAGCGTTGCCTCGCTCCACTTTGCATCAGCAGCAATATTGGTTTGCATGGACACGGCCCGCTGCGCCTTGGCGGGCCGCGGCTCCACCGTGGGCAATGCCCACAGCAACGGCAGGAAAAGGAGCCACAGCAGTTGCTTACGATCCCTACGCAGCGCCACCAGCGCGATGCCGCACGCCAGCGCGGCAAAGATGAACGACAGGCCGTAAACCCCCAACACCGGCGCCGCGCGCAACGGTAACGCCATCGCGATACCCGCGTTACCGAGCGTTAACCAGGCAAAGCCAAACGTCGAATGCGTCCGCTCTATTCCGGTCCACAACGCGGCTATTGCCGGAATAGCCCATGGGCGCTTGATGACGCTTCCCGCCAGCCAGGCAAACACACCGCAATGCAGCCCCTTCGCGGCGGCAAACAGCAGCACGGCCACGACGCTCAACGGTCCATTCAACCCGCCATAGGCGGCCAACACATCGCCGATCCAATGACACACGGCCAACCAGTACAGCCCGCCACTTAACCATCCCCACAGAAAACGGCGACCGCTAAACGGTTGATGCGCCACGGCATAGAGCAGCGGCGTCAACGCCAGCGGTGCCAAGAACGTCAGCTTGAAGGGCGGGAACAAAGCGGCCAGCAGCGCCGCGGTTAACACCGCGCCGGCCAATTGCAGCATCCAACCACGCATTACTGATCTCCCTTGTCCAGGGCCTCCGCCATATAGCTGGAACGTACAAACGGCCCGGCAAAGACGGCGCGGAATCCCAGGGTTTTCCCCATATTCCTCCACCGTTCGTAACGGTCTAGAGGTACATATTCGGCGACCGGCATATTCCGGCGCGTCGGCTGGAGGTATTGCCCGATGGTGACCAGGTCGACTTGCGCCTCGCGCAGATCGGCCAGCAGTGCGGTTACCTCTTCCTCGGTTTCGCCCAGCCCTACCATGATGCCCGATTTCGTCGCGATGCCCGGCTGTAGCCTTCGCGCCGCCGCCAGTACATCGAGCGACTGGCGGTAGTTCGCCTGCGGCCGCACCTTGCGATACAGGCGTGGCACAGTCTCCAGGTTGTGATTAAAAACGTGCGGACCGGCGGCCAGCACCGTGGCCACATCTTCCACGCGCCCCTCAAAGTCCGGGGTCAACACCTCGACGCGCGCCTCGGGCAGGGCTTCGCGCACGGCTCGGATCGTGGCGGCGAAATGCGCCGCACCACCATCGGCTAAGTCGTCACGGTTCACGCTGGTGATCACGATATGGCGCAGACCCATTTGATGCGCCATGCGCGCCACCTGCTGGGGTTCCTGCGGATCCAGCGTCTCCGGTGGAGCATGCTTCGGCACGGCGCAAAAGCCGCAGCCGCGTGTACAGACGTTGCCGAGGATCATGAACGTAGCCGCACCGCGCGCGAAACACTCGTGCATATTCGGGCAGCGCGCCGATTCACAGACGGTGTTGAGCATATGCGCGCGCAGCTGGTTCTTCAGCGCCTGCACAGCCGGGAACGCGGTTACCGGTTTCTGCAGGAAACCGGGCAGCCTCGGCCGGACCCGCAGTTGAACAAGCGGCTCCATCCGCTTCTACTTGTAAGGCACGGCAAGAGCCGTTTTGATGCCGATTTCGGTGAGCTTAGCGCGTGCGCGGGAGATTTCGTCACCACCCTTGAGCGGCCCCAGAATTACGCGGCACAGTTCAGGCGACTTGGGCGACGGCGTAACGTAGCCATGCAAGCCGGTCTTGCTGCTGATCAGCGCCAGCATGGTCTCGGCATCGGCGCGCCGCGTCGCAGCAGCTTGCAGGTAGGTGCCGGAGGGTGGCGTCTCGACAAAGCCTCCGGAGCGCGACGGGGACGCCGCCGGTCTCTTAGGCTCCGCCTTCGCCGGCTCAGGCTTTGCGGGTTCCGGTTTGGCGGCTGGCTTGGCCGGCTCGGGTTTGGTCGTTTCGGCCTTGGCCGGTTCCGCCTTGGGCAACTCCGCAGCCGGTTGGCTGGAAGCGGCATCGGGCGCCACCTCGCCCGGCTGAGCCGGCTCAGGGCGTGCCGAAGCCACCGGGATAGGTGTCTGGTCGACGGTCTTCTTCGCCGCCACGCTGGCGCTGGCCTTCTTCGCCAACGACCGCG
>CAYZIX010000117.1:0-15929 GCA_964478395.1 uncultured Candidatus Solibacter sp. | reverse complement strand
GTGCTCACCTCGCCCGCGCAGACCGGCGCCGTCACGCTGGCGCTGCCGCAGGACGTGCAGGCCGAAGTATGGGACTACCCGGAGGAGTTCTTCCACAAGCGTGTGTGGCATATTCCGCGCGCGCTGGCCGACCGTGCCGCGCTGGCTCGCGCAGTGGAATGGATCCGCGCCGCCAAGCGGCCGATGATCATCGCCGGCGGCGGCGTGCTGTTCAGCGAGGCGTGTGAAGCGCTGGCGCGTTTCGCCGAACAGACCGGTATTCCGGTTGGTGAAACGCAGGCGGGCAAAGGTGCGCTTGCATATGACCACGTGTGTAATCTGGGTGCGGTCGGGTCCACGGGTACCCGCGGCGCCAACCGCGCGGCGCACGACGCCGACTTGGTGATTGCCGTCGGCACGCGGCTGAGTGATTTCACGACTGCGTCGAAGACGGCGTTCCAAAACCCCGATGTCCGTTTCCTGAACATCAACGTGGCGGAGATCGATTCCTACAAACACGCCGCACTGCCGCTTACCGCCGATGCGCGCGTGACGCTGGACGAGTTGGCTGCGGCCTTGGAAGGCTATCACGTCGAGCCGGCCTACACGCAGTTTGTCGCTGAGGAGCGCGCCTGGTGGGACGCCGAGGTGACGCGCATTTATTCGCTGCGCCACGGTCCGCCTATCAGCCAGGGCGAAGTGATCGGCCTGGTGAATCGCATCTCGCAGCCGGAGGACGTGGTGGTGTGCGCCGCCGGAATTCTTCCGGGCGACCTGCACAAACTGTGGCGCACACGCCGTCCGGGCGGTTATCACCTCGAATACGGTTACTCGTGCATGGGCTACGAAATCGCGGGCGGGCTAGGCGTGAAGATGGCCACGCCGGACGGGCAGGTGTGGGTGATGGTCGGCGACGGGTCATTCCAGATGCTGTCGGCCGAAATCGCCACCTCCGTGCAGGAGGGCGTCAAGCTGAACATCGTTGTCTTCGACAACCACGGTTTTTCGAGCATCGGCGGGCTGTCGCAGACGGTCGGCTCCGGCGGCTTCGGCACGAACTACCGCTGCCGGACCGCCGAAAGCCGTGCGCTGGACGGTGAGTACGTGCCAGTGGACTTCGAGAAACTGTGCGCGGGCTACGGCGCCGTGACGGTGCGTGCGCGGACGCATGAAGAGGTTGAAAAGGCGTTGATCGGGATGCGCGCCTCGACGCAAACGTGCGCCGTGGTGATTGAAGTGGATAAGGAGATGCGCGTGCCTGGCTACGAGTCGTGGTGGGACGTGCAGATTTCGGCCGTGTCCGAAATTGAGTCGATCCGTGAGGCGCGGGCGCGCTACGAACAGGCCGTAAAGAAGGAACGCTATTTCGAGATTGGCGGAACGGAGGACTAGATGCGCACGATTGACCATTACATCAACTGCGAATGGGTGAAGGCCACGTCGGGGCCCGGCGTGGAGGTGCGCAACCCGGCGACGGGCGAGTTGCTGGCTCGCTCACCAGAGGGCTCCGCGGCTGAAGTGGATGCGGTGGTGGCGGCCGCCGTGGCTGCGTTTCCGGAGTGGCGCGCGACGCCGGCTGGCGAACGCATTCAGGTGCTTTTCCGTTTCAAACAAAAGCTCGAAGATTGTTTCGACGAGATTGCGCGGATCAACTCCACCGAAAACGGCAAGACGCTGGCCGAGTCGCGTGGCGAGTTGCGGCGTGGTATCGAAAACGTCGAGGTGGCCTGCGGCATCCCGATCTTGATGCAGGGCTACAACTCAGAGGACATCGCGCGTGGCATTGACGAAATCATGCTGCGTCAACCGCTGGGCGTGGTGGCGGCCATCACGCCGTTCAACTTTCCGGCGATGATCCCGCTGTGGTTTCTGCCCTACGCCATCGCCTGCGGCAACACGTTCATCTTAAAGCCCAGTGAGCGCGTGCCGCTCAGCGCCATGCGGATTGTCGAACTGCTGAATGAATGCGGACTGCCCCAGGGTGTTGTCGGCATTGCGCAAGGCGGCAAGGCGACGGTGGATGCGCTGCTCGATCACGCGCAGGTGCGTGCCATTAGCTTTGTCGGCTCGACCCCCGTGGCGCGCTACATTTATTCGCGCGCATCGGCCGCCGGCAAGCGCGTGCAGTGCCAGGGTGGGGCGAAGAACCACGTGGTGGTGATGCCCGATGCCGAGCCCGAAACCACGACGCGCATTATCGCCGACAGCGCCTATGGTTGTGCCGGGCAGCGCTGTCTGGCCGTTTCGACGGTCATTACCGTGGGCGGCGCTGAGGGTTGGTTCCGTGATTCGATCACGGCTGCCGCGTCCAAGCTGAAAGTGGGAGCGGGGCTCGACGATGGTGTCGAGATGGGCCCAGTGATCACGAAGGCCAGCCAGGAGCGGACCGAAGAACTGATTGAGAAAGGCGTGGCGGCGGGCGCGCGAGCCGTCGTCGACGGGCGCGGCGTGAAGGTGGCGGGCTATGCGGCCGGCAGTTTCGTGGGTCCGACGGTGCTAGACGATGTCGCGCCCGACAACCCGCTGGCTGAAACGGAAATCTTCGGTCCTGTTTTAAGCCTGACGCATGCCGCAAGCGTCGATGATGCTCTTGAGATCATCGCGCGCAGTCCGTTTGGCAATGCATCGTCCATCTTCACCACGGACGGTGCCTCGGCACGCAAGTTCCGCGCGCTTGCCCCGACCGGCAACGTCGGCATCAACATCGGCGTGGCCGCGCCGATGGCGTATTTCCCGTTCAGCGGCTGGAAGGCCAGCTTCCTTGGCGTGGTTCATGCGCAGGGCCGCGACGCGGTGGAGTTTTACACGGACAAGAAGGTGGTGGTGGAGCGCTGGCCACGCGAATGGAGCCGCAAATTCTAGGAGGTTCTCGCATGTTTCGCGTCGGAAACGCCCCTTGCAGTTGGGGCACGCTCGAATTCGAAGAGACTCAGGGCCAGCAGATTGGCTACGGTCAGATGCTGGACGAACTGGCGGAAACCGGCTACACCGGCACGGAACTGGGCGATTGGGGCTATATGCCCACTGACCCTGCGGTGCTGCGCGCCGAACTTCAGCGACGCGGCTTAGTAATGCTCGGGGCTTTTGTTCCCGTGGCTTTGAAAGACAAGGCAGCGCACGCCGCGGGTGTTGCCAATGCTGTTAAAACCGCGCGGCTGTTGGCCGCCGTGGCCACGGATCCCAAGCCATATCTGGTGCTGGCGGACAACAACGGATCGGTGCCGGAGCGGACACAGAACGCGGGGCGCGTGACAAAAGAGATGGGCTTAAGCGCGGTGGAGTGGCGCACGGTGGCCTATGGCGCCGAGGCCGTGGCGCACGCCGTGCTCAATGAAACCGGCCTGCGCACGGTGTTCCATCATCATTGCGCAGGCTATGTCGAAACGCCGCGGGAGATTGAAACGCTGCTGCACGAAACGCATCCCAGTCTGCTCGGACTGGTCTTTGATAGCGGCCACTACTGCTACGGCGCTGGAGAATGTGACGTACTGGCGGGCTTGCGGCACTACGCCGAGCGTATCTGGTACATCCACTTCAAGGATTGCCAGCCGGAAGTGGCGGCGCGGGCCAGGGCGGAGAAGTGGGACTACTTCACCGCGCTGCGCCACGGCGTCTTCTGCGAATTGGGCCGCGGCGGCGTCGATTTCCCGGCGATGCTCGGCTGGCTCAAGGAACGTGGCTACCAGGGCTACACGCTGGTGGAACAGGATGTGTTGCCCGGCATGGGCGCGCCGAAAGAGAGCGCGCGGCGCAACCGCGAGTATCTGCGCTCGATTGGAATCGCATAGGAGATTCGCATGTCCAACCAACGACTCAGGGTCGGCATCATCGGCGCGGGCCGCATCGGCAAGGTGCACGCCGAAACCATCGCCTTCCGCATTCCGGAGGCAGATGCCGCCGTCATCGCCGATGTCAATCATGCGGCGGCCGAACACGTCGCCACCGCCTGCGGTATCGCGCGCGTAGCGGATTCACCCGAGGCGATTTTCTCTGATCCGTCCATCGAAGCGGTGCTGATCTGCTCGTCCACCAACACCCACGCCGATCTCACAGTGGCTGCGGCTGAAGCGGGCAAGCACATCTTCTGCGAGAAGCCGATCGATCACAGCTTGGCCAAAATCGACCGCGCGCTCGATGCGGTAAACAAGGCGCGCGTGCAACTCCAGATCGGTTTCAATCGCCGCTTCGACGCCAACTTCGCGCGCGTGCGGAAGGCTGTCACCACGGGCGAGATCGGCACGCCGCACTTGATGCACATCATCAGCCGCGATCCCGCGCCACCGCCGGTATCCTACGTGAAGGTCTCTGGAGGCATGTTTCTCGACATGACCATCCACGACTTTGACATGGCCCGTTTTCTTGTTGGCGCCGAGGTGGAAGAAGTCTACACGGCGGGTGGAGTGATGGTGGATTCGGCCATCGGCGAGGCGGGCGACCTGGATACCGCCTTGGTGGTGCTGCGTTTCACCAATGGAGTCATTGGCACCATCGATAACAGCCGCAAGGCGGTGTATGGCTATGATCAGCGCGTAGAGATCCTCGGTAGCCAGGGCTCCATTGCTACGGCCAACTGCTATCCGAACGAGGCGGTCGTCTCAACTGCGGACAATGTGCGGCGCGACCTGCCACTGAACTTCTTCATGGATCGTTACACGGAGAGTTTTGCCCGCGAACTACGGGAGTTTGTGGCTGCCGTGCGCGCTGGCACACCTACACCAGTGACGGGCCTCGATGGCCGCATTCCCGTGGTGATGGGGTTGGCGGCGCGGCGGTCATATGATGAGCGCCGGCCGGTGAAGCTATCCGAGATCGGTTAAGAGAAGCGCGTGCGCTTCCATAACATCCAGCCGCACGCAACTAGGAATCCGAGCGACGCCACCAGCAGCGTGGCCATCCAGCCCATGTGAATGGACATAGGTTGGCGCTCGGCGCTCACGGCCAGCCAGATGAAGATGGCCACTGCGCCCGCTACTATCAGAAATTCCGACCAGTGCCGATTGTGCTGCTCATCGGCGAGCGGGTCCTCGCCCAGCATTGTCGCCGCCACGCGTGGCTCATTCAACCCATAGCGCTCGCATTCACGGCGCATGGCGCGCAGAGTCTCCGCCTTTTCTGACGCAGGCGTCTCCGCGCGGCTAATGGCAATCGCTCCGGCAATCATCACAAGCGAGCCGGCCAGCACCAATGTTTGGCCGGTGGAGCTCAGGCCCGAAAGTTCACCGAAGACCAGCGCTCCCCACGCCAACCCCCACAGCTGGTTGGTGTTTGAAAGCGGGATTCCGCGACTAATGCCGATATATTTGGCCGCGTACTGCTGGAAAAGATCACCCAATACCCAGCAGAACCCTCCCAAAAACAGCCAAAACATGGCCGGCTTGGCGCGGCCCAATTCCGACATCAGGCCATCCACTCCGCCGCTGAAGATGGAGCCCAGCACAAACACTGTCGTGATCTCACCGAACGTGAACACGGTGACGAAGCTGAGCGGGTTCATGCCGCTGATGTAGGCCTTGCGGTAGGGGATGTACATAGTACCCCACAGCGCGCCGGCGCCTAGTGCTGCAAGAATGCCAAGCGTGGCATGGCCGGAGGACGCGCCGGCTTGGTGCGTTGTGGCATAGGCGAGGATGCACGCGCCGATGACGATGGCCAATGCGCCGCCCAAAACCTTGGCCCATTGCTTGCCTCCCGCACCCTTGAGTTCATTGAACAGCAGCCAGCCCCAGAAAAGGCCGACGATACTGTTTGTATTCCAGAGCGGAAATGCAATGGAAAGGCCGACGTGTTTAATGGCAAATACTGTTAATGTGTTTGCCACTGCCCACAGCATTCCAGCCAGAATAGCCCAGACGACAAGATGCGCTTTCTCCCGCAGATCGGACCATACATAGCCGGTGCCTTTCAACAGCATTGGCACAGTCCAGCGCGCGACAAAGACGCCCGCCACCATTCCGGCTGACACGACGAAGGGACTGAAGCCGACTGTCACCAGTTTGGTGGGCGCTTCGGCGGCGCCGAGCCACGCTCCGGCGGCCAAGCCGCACAGCACACCAAGGCTATGGAGTGAACGGGGCTGATTCGGGGTGCTCATCGCATCACCGCCAGTAGCACGATGCCGAATGTCAGGACGAAAACGGGCACCCAAAAGTGCACGTCGGAGAGGATGGGACGGATGACGGAGCGTCTCAAACCAGGAGGGCCTCCTAGACCCGGGCCATGTGCGATTTAAGAGCATATCCCAGGGGCACCGCGACTGTCAAAACGGCGCGCGCGTCCAGTCGCTATCCTGGAAGTAAGTAGTCATGCCCAGAAAGCCAGTCAAACCTACGTTGCAGGAGTTGGTCGAAGCCGAAGGCCACCTGATCGACTCGCACATCATGGAACGCATCTTCGACACAGTTGTCGAATGTCATGGCCGGTTTCATGTTGAGCACTTTCACATCGGCCGCACCAATGCTGAAGCTTCGCGTCTGCGGCTTCGCGTCGAGGCCGAAACGGTCGAAGATCTGGCGCGCCTGATTGGACAGTTGCACGGACTCGGTTGTGCGCCGGTGGAGTCGCGCGACGCACAGTTTGCGGTTGTGGAACGCGATAAGTGCGCTCCGGAGGATTTTTATTCGACCACCAACCATCGCACGCTGGTGCGGCGTGACAACGAGTGGCACGTGGTTGAGAATCAGCGCATGGATGCGCTGGTGGTCTGGTCTGAAGGCAAGGCTTGGGCGCGACGGTTGCGCGACATCAAGGCCGGCGACGAGGTGGTCGTTGGGCTGCGTGGCATCCGTGTGATTCCGGAGTCGAAAGAGCGCGACCGTCTGTCGTTCGCTTTCATGTCAAACGGCATCTCAAGCGAGCGCCAACTGGAAACAGCCGTGCGCCAGACGGCGGCAATGATGCGCCAGGCGATAGAGAACGGCCAGCGCACGATCATCGTTGCTGGCCCTGTCGTTGTGCACACCGGCGGTGCGCGTCCGCTGGCCAACTTGATCCGGCGAGGCTACGTCAGCGCTCTGCTGGCGGGCAACGCGCTTGGCGTCCACGATATAGAAGCGGCCATCATTGGTACGAGTCTCGGTGTGCGCCTGTCAGATGGACGTCCGGCCGAACACGGCCACCGCAACCACATGCGTGCCATCAACGCCATCTATCACGCCGGTTCGGTGCGTGCTGCGGTGGAGCAGGGCACACTGCGGCAGGGCATCCTCTATGAGTGCGTCACGCACAATGTGCCATTCGTTCTGGCCGGCAGTCTGCGTGACGATGGTCCACTGCCGGACACCATCAATGACATGACGGTTGCGCAGGACGCCTATGCCGAGCAATTGCGCGGCGCGGGGCTTGTGCTGTGCCTTGGTTCGATGTTGCATTCCATCGCCACGGGCAATATGCTCCCTGGCTGGGTGAAGACGGTTTGTGTAGACATCAACCCGGCTGTGGCCACCAAGCTCAGCGACCGCGGCACGGGTCAGGCGATGGGTGTGGTGACCGATGTCGGAATGTTTCTTGCGCTGCTCGATAAAAGCCTGTCGGAGGAAGGGTAAATGGCCACGAAAAAAACTCGTCTCTACACCGATGAACATGCTGCCGCCGGCCTTAAGGCGGAACTCCCCGCGATCGAATGCTGGCCGAATCAGTTCGACACTGGCTCGTACTGGATCGAGATTTCGAGCCCTGAATTCACCAGCGTCTGTCCGCGCACGGGCTTGCCGGATCATGGCACGCTGACCGTACGCTATGTGCCGGCCAAGCAGTGTCTGGAACTGAAGTCGTTCAAGATGTATCTGCTCGCCTATCGTAATTTGGGTATTTTCCAGGAGAACATCGTCAACCGCGTCTTGGCCGATTGCGTCCGTGCGTGCCGCCCGCGTGAGATGACGGTCACCGGCGAATTCACGCCGCGTGGCGGAGTCTATTCAACCATCACGGCGCATTATGATCGAAAAAAGTGATTACAGTAGTCCACTGCGCCCAGTCAAGCTGTCCTCGTCCTATCGTGACACGCGCAACCCGGAGTGTCTGCGTTTTCCCGGCAGCCTCCTAACCAAGTCGCTAATCATCACTGGCGTGGCGGTGGCGGCGGCGACTGCTGTGTTGTCGGCCGTGACGGGCCAAAGCGGGTTCAAGCCGGCGATCGACGGCGCCGTTTTGCTGGCGGTTTCGATCTTTATGCTGCAGCTTTGGCCGCCGGAGATCCGCACAGACCGTATGGGGCTGCACGTGCACGGCATGTTCGGCCGGCTGCGGTACTCGCTTGCCTGGAAGGACGTAGCCCATATCGAACCGGGCGTCGAGGGTGGCGCCGTGGCGCGCATGCTGAAGTTGCGCGCCGACATTTTGGTGATCAGCAACGAAGATGGTAGCGTGCGCGTTGTGCACACGCCGCGGCATGCGGACCGGGACCGGCTGCTTCGTGAAATGAAACAGTGGGGCGTCAAGCCGTAGAATACAGTTTATGCGGTTGGCATTGCTATTGTTGAGCCTCGCGGCCTGGGCGCAGAGTGTGCCCGACCATTACTACTTCGAGGCGGGTAAGATCCGGGTTCTCATCCTGAGTGGGCGGAACAACCACGACTGGCGCTCCACAACACCTTATTTGCGTCACGTGCTGGAGGCGACCGGCCGTTTCGATGTGCGCGTTACCGAGGAACCTCAAGCGTTGAACGCCGAAACATTGCGGCCTTACGATGTTCTGGTCTCTAACTATTGCGGCCCGCGTTGGGGCCAGACGGCGGAGCAGGCCGTTGAGCAATTTGTCAGCTCCGGCAAGGGGCTGGTGGTGATTCACGCGGCCAGTTATCCATTTGGCTCGACGCCTGTGCTCGCTGACAAGATGCGCCGCACCACGGTTTATCAACAGCCCTGGCTGGCTTGGGGCGAGATGGTCGGCGCCACGTGGAGCGACGATAATCCACGCACTGGCCACGCCCAGCGTCATGCCTATCGCGTCGAATGGCAGGACAAGGCGCATCCCGTCGCAGCGGGGCTAGACGGCTTTCTGATCAGTGACGAACTCTATCACAACTTCCGCACGAAGCCGGGTAATCATGTTTTGGCCGCCGCGTTTGATTCGCCCCAAATTGGTGGTAACGGCAAGCAGGAGCCGCTCATTTGGACGCGCGACTATGGCAAGGGCAGAATGTACCACACTGCGTTGGGACACGATCTTGACGCGATGCAGGCGCCGGGCTTCGTTTCAACCTACGCGCGAGGTGTGGAGTGGGCTGCCAGTGGCGCTGTTACGCTGCCAGCGCGCATCGACACCGATCCGAAAGACGCCAACGCGCTCCGCGTGCTGGTGGTGACGGGCGGGCACGATCATGCGGCGTCGTTCTATGGCGTCTTCGAGGGCTGGCGCGAGGCCCGGGTGAACGTCGATCCGCACCCCGTGGCCTTTCGCTCGGATCTGCGCAAGTACTATGACGTTGTCGTGCTCTACGACACCATTCAGACCACGGGGCTAAGCGAGCAGCAACGAGCCAATCTCCAGGCGTTCGTCGAGTCGGGCAAAGGCCTGGTGGTGTTGCACCACGCACTGGCCGATTTTCAGGATTGGGAGTGGTGGTGGAAGGATGTTGTCGGTGGCCGCTATGTGTTGAAGGGCGAAGGCGCGTCCAGCTACAAGCACGATGTGGAACTGGTGGCCACGCCGCGCGGCGGCCATCCCATCACCAAGGGCTTAGCGCAGATGCGCGTGCTCGACGAAACCTACAAAAACGTCTGGCACCGCCCTGATGCCCAGGTGCTGCTCACGACAGATGAAACCACCAGCGATCCGGACATTGCGTGGATCAGTCCGTACGCAAAATCACGCGTTGTCGTAATTGCCCTCGGTCATGGGCGTGAGACGCACGAGATGCCTTGGTATCGCACGCTCGTGCGCCACGCGGTTGTGTGGACTGGCGGGCGTTAATCCAGCCAGGCGTTCATATCGGCAGCCGCCTTGCGGCCTTCCGTGATGGCCCAGACCACCAGCGACTGTCCGCGGCGCATGTCGCCGGCCGCAAACACGCCGTCCACCGACGTGCGGTAGCCTTCGGTGGTGTGCACGTTGCCGCGTGCATCCAGGTCGACGCCGAGTTGCTCCAATAGTCCGTTCTTCACCGGGCCGGTGAAGCCCAGCGCCAGCAGGACGAGGTCCGCTTCGATAATCTCTTCCGAGCCTGCCACGGGCTCGAACTTTGGCGGAGGGCCCACGCGCACGGTTTTCAACGCGCGCACGCGTCCGCTTTCGTCACCCAGGAACTCCGAAGTGGCGATGGACCAGCGCCGTTCGCCGCCCTCTTCGTGTGCAGTTTCGGTGCGCAGCATCAGCGGCCACATCGGCCACGGTGTTGATTCGGCGCGTGTTGGGCCGGGCTGCGGCATGATCTCGAACTGCCGCACGCTGGCCGCGCCGTGGCGATGCGATGTGCCCAGGCAGTCGGCGCCGGTGTCGCCGCCACCAATGATCACTACATTGCGCCCCTTGGCTGAGATCCACTGCTCCGGCGGGATGGTGTCGCCGGCGTTGCGCTTGTTGTTCAGCGGTAAGAATTCCATCGCGAAGTGGATCCCCGCCAGCTGGCGGCCGGGGACGTTCAAGTCGCGCGGATGCTCAGCGCCACCGGCTAGCAGGATGGCGTGGAAGTTGCGGCGCAGTTCTTCGACCGGCACATTGACGCCCACGTGCGCGCTGGTGCGGAACGTCACGCCCTCGGCTTCCATCTGGCGCATGCGCCGGTCAATCGAGTGCTTCTCAAGCTTGAAGTCCGGGATGCCATAGCGCAACAAGCCGCCGATGCGGTCGGCCTTTTCAAAAACCGTTACAAGGTGTCCGTGCCGCGCCAGTTGCTGCGCAGCGGCCAGCCCAGCCGGTCCGGATCCGACAACTGCGACGCGCTTGCCGGTGCGTTCCTCGGGCGGCTCAGGATGAATCCAGCCTTCTTCCCAGGCGCGGTCGATGATCGCGCGCTCAATCGCCTTGATTGATACGGGCGGCTCGTTGATGCCGAGCACGCAGGAGCCTTCGCACGGCGCCGGGCAGATGCGCGACGTGAACTCGGGGAAGTTGTTCGTCGCGTGCAACAGCCGGATAGCCTCATGCCAACGCCCGCGGTAGACTTGGTCGTTCCAGTCCGGAATCAGGTTTGTGAGTGGGCAGCCGGTGTGGCAGAACGGTACACCGCAGTCCATACAACGCGCGCCCTGTGTGCGTGCCGCCGGTTCCACCAGCGGCAGGTAAATCTCGTTCCAGTCGTGAACGCGTTCTTCCACCGGGCGGCGGCCGAACACCTCGCGCTGATACTCCATAAAGCCGGTGATCTTACCCACGGAACACCTCCTCGGTCACAACCGGACGGGTCAGCGTAATCTTCGGCATGTCCGCCAGACGCGGTATCCCCAGCACGCGTTTATACTCGTGTGGGAAGACCTTCACGAATTTAGGCAGCATCACGTACCAGTTCTTCAAAATCCAACCCGCGCGTGGTGAACCCGTGGCGTGCTGATGGCGTTCAATTAGTGCGTGCACCATGTCCACGTCGTGCGGGTCGGTAAATGGATCCAGATCGACGCTGGTTGTATTGCACAGCCGCTCCCGGAACTCGCCCGTTTCGTCCAGGACGTAGGCGATGCCGCCGCTCATGCCTGCTGCGAAGTTCTTGCCCGTGCGGCCCAGCACAACAACCAGGCCTTTGGTCATGTACTCGCAGCCATGATCGCCAACGCCCTCCACCACGGCGTTGGCGCCGGAGTTACGCACAGCGAAGCGCTCGCCCGCCATGCCATTGAAGAACGCCCAGCCTGACGTGGCGCCGTAGAGCACGACATTCCCCACGACAATGTTGTCTTCCGGGATAAACGTGGACGTACGCGGCGGGTAGACCACTACCTTGCCGCCAGAAAGGCCCTTGCCCACATAGTCGTCGCCTTCCAGCCGCAGCGTCACGCCCGGTGAAAGGAATGCGCCAAAGCTCTGGCCGGCGCTGCCGGTGAACTTGATCTGGATGGTGTCTTCGGGTAATCCTCCCGATCCATGCCGTTTGGCAATCTCGCCCGAAAGCATCGCGCCGACGGTGCGGTGGATGTTCCGGATCGGCAGTTCAAACTCAACCGGCGTTACGTTCTCGATGGCCGGCGCGGCCAGTCGGATCAGTTCGTGATCCAGCGCGTTGGCGATGCCGTGGTCCTGCTTCGTCGTGCAACGCCGCGCCACGCGGCTTGGGGCCGGCGGGTTGTAGAGGATCGATGAGAGGTCGATGCCGCGCGCCTTCCAATGATCGACGGCGTCGCGCATCTCAAGACGGTCTACGCGCCCCACCATCTCTTCCACGCTCCGGAAGCCCAGCCGCGCCATGATTTGGCGCATCTCCTCGGCCACGAAGAAGAAGTAGCGGATCACATCCTCGGGCTTCCCCTTGAACTTCTTGCGCAGTTCCGGGTCCTGCGTCGCAATGCCCACCGGGCAGGTGTTCAGGTGGCATTTGCGCATCATGATGCAGCCCATGGCGATCAGCGGCATTGTCGCAAAGCCGAACTCCTCGGCGCCCAGCAGTGCGGCAATGGCCACGTCGCGGCCGGTCTGTAGCTTGCCGTCCACCTGCACGCGGATACGTCCGCGCAGGTCGTTCATCACCAGAACCTGCTGCGTTTCAGCCAGGCCCAGTTCCCATGGCGAGCCGGTGTGCTTGATCGATGTCAACGGCGATGCGCCGGTGCCACCGTCGTAACCGGAAATCAGCACCACGTCGGCGTGCGCCTTACTGACGCCCGCTGCCACCGTGCCCACGCCCACTTCGGCCACCAGTTTCACGCTGATGCGCGCCTCGGGGTTGACGTTCTTCAGGTCGTAAATGAGCTGCGCCAAATCCTCAATCGAATAGATGTCATGGTGTGGGGGCGGTGAAATCAGGCCCACGCCGGGCGTCGAATAACGCACGCGCGCCACGACGTCGTCCACCTTGTGACCGGGGAGTTGACCGCCCTCGCCGGGCTTGGCGCCCTGCGCAATCTTGATCTGGATCTCGTCGGCGTTGATCAGGTAGTTGGCCGTCACTCCGAAGCGGCCGGACGCCACCTGCTTAATGGCCGAACGGCGCCAGTCGCCGTTTGCGTCATGCTTGAAGCGCGCCTCGTCTTCGCCGCCTTCGCCAGTGTTCGAGCGCCCGCCCATGCGGTTCATCGCGATGGCTAGCGTTTCGTGAGCCTCGCGCGAAATGGAGCCGAAGCTCATTGCTCCCGTGGCGAAGCGTTTGACGATTTCTGACGCCGGCTCCACCTCTTCCAACGGTACCGGCTCGTCGGCCCAGCGGAATTGCATCAGGCCGCGCAGCGTGCACAGCCGCCGCGACTGTTCGTTGATCTCGGCAGCGAACTTCTCGAAGTTCGAGTAGCTCTGCGCGCGGATGGAGTGCTGCAGCGTGGCGATCGTGGTGGGGTTCAGCAGATGCCGTTCGCCCTGGGCGCGAAAATGATAGTTCCCGCCGACATCGAGCTCAGTCGCCGAATCCGTTACAGGCGTGAACGCGAAGCGGTGTTTGCGCTGGATCTCCTCGTGGATCACTTCCAGACCAATGCCTTCGATGCGCGAGGATGTGCCCGTAAAGTATTTATCCACCAGTTCGCGGCTCAGACCGATGGCTTCAAATACCTGCGCGCCGCGGTAGCTTTGCAGCGTCGAAATCCCCATCTTCGAGAAGATCTTGAGCAGGCCCTTGTCGATCGACTTCTTGTAATTCTTAAGCGCCGCATCAAACGTCAGCCCTTCGGGCAGCAGCCCGCGCCTGTCGCGATTTTCCAGTGTCTCGATGCCGAGATACGGGTTCACGGCCGAAGCGCCGTAGCCGATCAGCAGCGCGAAGTGCATCACCTCGCGCGGCTCGCCGCTTTCAATAATCAGGCAAACCTGTGTGCGTGTTCCTTCGCGCACCAAGTGATTGTGCACGGCCGACAGCGCTAGTAGCGACGGAATGGGCGCCAACTCGTCGTCGATGCCGCGGTCGGACAAAATCAAAACCGTGTAGCCTTGTTTGATGGCCAGTGACGCGCGCCGGCAGATGCCGCTCAGCGTGCGTTCGAGTTCACGTGGTCCGCCGTCGACGCGATAGAGCATCGGCATCGTCGTCGCCAGGAACTCGCCCATCGACAGACGGCGCAGTTTCTCCAAATCCCGGTTGGTGAGAATCGGCTGGTCCAGCTTCAGCGTGTGCGCATGTTGCGGCGTTTCAGCCAGGATGTTGCGCTCCGTGCCGATATAAGACGTCAGCGACATGACCAGTTCTTCGCGGATTGGATCAATCGGCGGGTTGGTCACCTGCGCGAACAATTGTTTGAAGTAGTTGAAGAGTGATTGCGGCTTGTCCGACAGACACGCGAGTGGCGTGTCTGTGCCCATCGAGCCGATCGCCTCCTGGCCGTGCGTCGCCATCGGCAGCATCAGCCGTGTAATCTCTTCCTCTGTGTAGCCGAACGCCCGTTGGCGCATCAGCACCGTTTCGTGGTCGGCGGCAATCACGCGCGTCGGTTCAGGCAGTTTCTTCAGCCGGATTTGCTGCTGCTCAATCCACTCTTCGTACGGCTGGCGCTCCCATAGCTTGCGTTTGATCTCATCGTCGGGCACAATGCGGCCGGCCGTTGTGTCCACCAGCAGCATCTTGCCCGGTTGCAGGCGGCCTTTGTAGACCACCGTATCCGGCTCCACATCCAGCACGCCCGTCTCGGACGACATGATCAGCAGACCATCCGTCGTCACCATGTAGCGCGCCGGGCGCAGCCCATTGCGGTCCAGCGTGGCGCCAATCATGCGGCCATCGGTGAATGCCACCGCCGCCGGTCCATCCCATGGCTCCATCAGCGACGCATGGTATTCGTAGAAGGCGCGCTTCGACGGATTCATCGTCAGGTCGGCGTCCCACGCCTCGGGGATCAGCATCGCCATCACGTGCGGCAGTGAACGGCCGGCCAGCGTCAACAGTTCAACGACATTATCGAGATTGGCCGAGTCCGAGCCATTCGGCTGGATCACCGGCATGACTTTTTTGAGATCAGCGCCGAATAGCGATGATTCAAGAATTGGCTGCCGCGCTGCCATCCAGGCTGCGTTGCCACGGACGGTGTTGATCTCGCCGTTGTGGCAGATGTAGCGGAAAGGATGCGCCAGTTGCCACGTGGGAAACGTGTTGGTGGAGAAGCGCTGATGCACCATACACAGCGCGCTCATGCAATCCGGATCGGCCAGATCGCGGAAGAATCGCGAAATCTGCGGCGCCAGCAGTAGGCCCTTATAAACGATGGTGCGCGAACTCAGCGACGGAATGTAGAAGAAGCTCTTGTCCTTTATCTCATCCGACGCGGCCACTTCGCGCTCCACGCGCTTGCGCACGACGTAGAGCTTCCGCTCCAACGCGTCCTGGTCCATGCCTGGCGCTTGTCCGATGAAGACCTGTTGGATGTATGGCTGTGAGGCCCGCGCGATGCGGCCAATCGCTTCAATATCCAGCGGCGTGTCGCGCCAGCCTAGCAGTCTCAGCCCCTCTTCACGCACGATGCGCTCGACAATGCCCTCGCACAGTATGCGCTGCGTGCGTTCCACCGGCAGGAACACCAAGCCTGCGCCATATTGACCCACGTGCGGCAGGCGGACATCCAGCGCCGCACACTCCTTGACGAAGAACTCATGCGGCATCTGAATCAGCACACCGGCGCCATCGCCGGTGTCGGGGTCGCAGCCACAGGCCCCGCGGTGCGTCAGATTCAAAAGGATCTCGATGCCCTTTTGAATGATGTCGTGGGAACGAACGCCCTGAATATTGACTACGAAACCGATGCCGCAGGCATCATGCTCGTTGCGTGGATCATAAAGGCCGGCCGCTTCGGGGAGGCCTATCTGGTGAGACTCGTCAGGCTGCATCTGTGGCTCATCCTGCTTCATGGGGGGATGCCACAAGTATAAGCGTTCGCAGTGTATCAGTCAA
>CAYZIX010000116.1:0-16033 GCA_964478395.1 uncultured Candidatus Solibacter sp. | reverse complement strand
TCGAACCAGGGCGAGCCAAGGCGTAGTTGGTAGCCCAGAGCGGCGGCTGTCCATTGTGTGGCACTCCACACACCGGCGATTACGATGCTGAAAACAGCAACGATCTGCCCGAACAGCACACCTTGACCTTGCATTCTGGCCTCCGATTTCTCCCAAGCGGCAAGTGGCACGAAGACGTGCCGTTGTCATCAGGATCGTGGTCAGAACAAGGCCGGTCAAAGACCGTTATCGGGATAAAGATGCCTCAAAAAGCATCAATTCATGCAGGGGCGAAACCAGTAAAAATGCCGCAAGCAATAGCGCGTTGCGGCATGTCGGGAAAATAAACGCGGTTTTTGATGCAAACAGCCCGAGATCAGAACTTGGGCTGTTCCTTCGGCGGCGTGTAGGGCGTTTTACCATCACCGAGAAAGCGTCGGTTCGTCGCTTCGGCTACTCGATTGCAGAGTTCGTCGCCGAGCTTCGCCCGATCTACCTTGCACTGCTGGCGCAGCGCCTTCAACCGGTCGGGATTGGCGGCGAGAGAATCGACCGTTTCGGTCGGACTGGACGTACCAGTCGTCGCAGTCGGTTCGGATTTGCCGCAAGCCACCAGTGTTGCAGCAAGCATAAGCGGGATGATTCTCTTCATGGCTCGATTTCCTCCGCAGGATCGGGTTTTACTCGGGTAGCAGATGTTTTTCCTCTTGGCGGATCAATGGCAAGGACTCGTTCGATGAAACGAGCCAAAGGATCTGACGGCTCGCTATCCGCACGCAACAGGAAAGTCGTAAGCCTGTGCGAACGACCGGCCAGCGGCCGGGCCACCACGCTGGGTTCGCGACTGGCGGCAATCTGCGACGCACCCGCCAGGCCCAACACGAAACCGGCCGACACCAGGGTCATCATCAGATCGAAAGATGCGACTCGTTCGGCGATCAACGGCTCCAAGCTCGACTGCCGCAATGCGCGATCGACTTGACGGGCGTGCCCTTCGCATGCATTTGCGTCGCCGAGCGCCAGGGGATAACGCAACACCTCGTCCAACGGTACACGCTTGTAGGCAAGCAAGGGGTGGCGCGCAGGAACCGCCACCATCAACGGATCGTGCCAAATGGGTTCAGCAACTAGTCCATCGCCAGCTTCATCCAACTGAGCAAACCCGATGTCGTAGAGATCGTCGTGCAGCCCCTTGATCTGTTGCGACAAGGGGACCTCAGCCAAGCGAATCTCAATCTCAGGCTCTTCCTGCCGACAAAGGGCCAAGAGGGCTGAGAAGCAAGTCGGCGAGATACCATCAGACAAGGCGATACGCAATTGGCCGTGGAAGCCGTTGGCGGCAGCTTTTACGCTGTCCCGTGCCTGCTGCAAGGAAGCGAAAACGCGAGGCACGTGTTCCAAGAACATTCGGCCCGCGCGCGTCAGTCGGGTGCTGCGCGTGGTGCGGGCGAATAGCTGAGCACCCAGCTCTTCTTCCAGTTCTTTGATGGCACGTGAAAGCGGTGACTGCTCTATATGCAGCTTTTCTGCCGCACGGGCGAAATGGAGTTCTTCAGCCACGGCCAAGAAGCAACGCAGGTGCCTGAACTCCATTGTGTGGTCGTCAAAAAAAGAGCGCTAAGTACGTTGGCCCAGATATGGCACCTGCGGGTCGCACAGGACCAGCGAATACCTTACCACCTCCTGCAGCGGCACTTCCTTGTACGCCAGCAGCAGATGCTGCGCCGGCAAGGCCACCAAGAACGGATCGCGCCACAGCGGCGCCGCCACGATCTCGCCCTCCACGTGCCCGACCAACGCCAGACCGGTATCGAACAGACCGGCGCCCAGCCCGTACAAGAGCTGCGTCAGCGGCACTTCGGACAGCCGGACGTTGACCTCCGGCGCCTCCAGCCGGCGCAGCGCGAGCAGTGCGCCCGATGTCGCCCGCCAGCCCGATGCGCAGCGTGCCGCAATAGCCCGCCGCCGCGGCCCGCGAACGGGCCTGGGCCTGCTCGCAGGCCAGCATCACGCGCCGGGCATCCTCTTGGAACACCCTCCCGGCTCCGGTCAGGCGCACGCCACGCCCGTTGCGGTGGAGCAGGGTCACGCCCAGGTCCGCCTCCAGCCGGCCGATCCGGCGCGACAGCGGCGACTGCTCGATGTGCAGCCGCTTCGCGGCCCGGCCGAAGTGCAACTCCTCGGCCACCGCGATGAAGGACTCGATATGACGCAAGTTCATGCTTCCTCCTGTCGATGGAGCCACTGCCCATGACTCCAAGGACAAACATGAGTGCGCGCCCGAGTAGCCTAGCGGCCGCTTGCTCCCTGCGCCTCGACTCCTGCCGCATAGGGAAACTCCCGGCCAAGACCGCTTCAGTCTGGGGCGTGTTAAAACACATCCTCAGCCCATCGGCGACGAGCACGAAGCTGATGAATCCGAGGAACATGAGGCCACAAGCCGAAGATGTTGCGGATATGCACCCAGCACCTCTTCGAGACCAATCACCTCCTCAATGTGGTGCACTCCCGGTGGGATGCTGCAAGCCAGTAGCCTGGCAGTCACATAGGCAGCCACCAGCGCCGTGCTGAACGCTTCACCGTCTCCACGCACGGCATAACTTGCATGCTGATCCGCGTGACTGATGGCGTCGACCTGCACCAGGAACCTGACGCTGCCGAGCGGAAAGCGGTCAGCAGCCCAAGCGAGGGCCTTCGCCAGGCCATTCACGCGCTGGAGGAGGGTTGGGCCCAGGCGTGCCATGCAGGCGAATGCCTGCGTGACAAGACGGGAGTCAAAACACAACCAGGTCGCGGCTGAGCCTACCGCCAGCGTTTGAGGGACGGTGTGCTGGTCCGAGAAGTCGAAGCGGTACGTTCTCCTCCTGCCGTAGAGCGCCCCGAACCGTCCGATCCGCGATTCGCCAAAGGCACGCATCACCTTGCGTCCGGCACGGGTCTGGACGGCGAAGTCGCGGCCCAGGTTCTCCAGCGTCCAGCGGATCGCGGCTTGCCCATGCACCTCGCCAGCGCCCAGGACGACAGAAATGTCCACATGCCGAAGAGGCCCCAGGCGGTCGACGGCCCAGCGGGTCAGTAGATTGGTGAGCCCCGGCGCAACTCCGACGCTCAGGATAGCGCTGGAGCGCACCTCTCCAGCCGAACCCCATAGGCGGCGGATGTCGTGCAGGACCGAGGCCGTCGCCGAAATGTCGACATAGTGAACCCCGGCGGCCAGACATTGCGCGGCGAACCGCGCACTGGCTTCCTCGACGCAGTTCACCAGAACGTCCACGCAGGGCAGAAGGCCTGCGGATACCGACGATCCGTCGGCCTCCAGTTCAACGGCCTTCACACGCGGCCCCAAGGGGCGGGCGAATGCCCTGGCTCGCTCCAGGCGGCGCCCCGCGACCAGAATCGAACAGTCGCTGTGCAGCAGCAGTGCCCGGACGATGGCGCTCCCGACGGCGCCATAGCCTCCCAGGATCAGCACGGTGCGGCCCGTGCGTCCGGGCGCCGCAACCTCCGTAGACTCCATGCCGGGACGGAAGGCGGCATCAACGGGATTCGAAGTGTGGTGGTCGGGCATGGAGTGACAATCCTCCCGGGAGGTGCCGGGCATCAAAGGGTTGGTGCAGCGCGAAGTTCAACGCGAGCGCATGTGGCCGACCACCGCAGCACGCAAGGAGACTGCGGCGAGCGCCCTCGATCGGGGCGTAGCCGAAACGATCATCAAGCTTGAGCAGGACAAAAATATCGGCGCAGGCGGGACGGTGATTGAAGCTTGCCGACATCAGCGGTTCGCCAGCTTCCTCAGCAGTGCAAATTGCTCTGGCGACAGAATGCCGCGCAAGCGATTGACAAAATCTACATGTATTTCGGCAATCTCCCGCTTGACCCGCTGCAGGCGCTCGAAGCGCTCCGTCTGGGCGCGGCTGTCCAGTCCGTCGAAGGCGGCAACGGCGATTTCCCGCTCCAGCTTGCTCGCCTCGGCCTGGCGGGACTGCGTCGGGCCGCTCACGTCGGCGGCGAGCCGGTCGATCGCCTGTTGTTGGCTGCCTTCGATCCGGAAGTCATCGCCGTTGTCCTTGATGAAACGCAGGACATGCGGCAGATGGAAAGGATGGATCATCGAATATTGCGCGGGCGTCGGTTCAATGCGCGCGCAGTCCTCGCCGCCGGGGCGGACTTCGGCCCAAGCTGTCAGGCTCAGGAACGACGACAGGAAGAGGACGGCAAGCTTGCGGTTCAGGGTCATGGCGATACTCCTTCAAGTGAAAAACCGAGTCTTCGGCGAGTGGATATCAGCAGCGCAAACGCCAGCGCTGCAATGGCGAGCGCGGCCAACATGCCGGGGTATCCGAGGCGGTCGAGCAACAGCCCGGCCGGCAGCACGACGGCGATCCGCGCGAGCGTAAACAGGCTGGCCTGCAGGCCATAGTCGGCTGCCCGCCAGCCATCGCGGGCGAATTCCATCATCAGCGCGAAGGCGAATGTGGAAGCCACGCCCATGGCGACCGCGAGGAATGCGGCGGCAGCGACCAGCCAGGTTTCCGACCCGTACCCGGCAGCGGCGGCCAGCAGTACGAGAGCAAGGGCATTTGTGCCAGCGGAGAGCGGTAATACCCGGAGCACGAGCGCGCGCGGCACAAGACCGGCGGTAAAACTCGCCAGCGCCCCAAGGGCGCCACCGCCGATACCGGCGATCCAGGCGACCTCGGTTGCCGGAAAGCCGCTGTCGAGCAGCAGTGGCTTGAGATAGATCCAGGCGGCGGCCACAAAGGGAAAGTAGCCGAGCAGCGTCACGGTCCAGATTCCTGCCCCGGTCTGCCGGAAGAAGCCGCACCACACGGCGAGCGGCGCCGAGCGGCAGGAGCTGGAGACGCGTCCATCCTCCTGGACGAAACCGAGCAGCCCCAACCCCGCGACCAGGCAGAGGCTCAAGAACAGGAAGGGCGCCGCCCAGCCAAAAGCCTGCTGTAACAGCAGCATCGTGCCACCACCCACGACCGCACCCGCGAAAGTGGCAGCCGAGCGCACGCCGCCTGCGCGGGGGCGTTCTTCGGGGGGGAACAGCTTGATGGCCAGCGCATTGACCGGGATGTCGGCCCAAGTGGCGCACAGGGCGGCCAGGAACGTCAGCGCGAAGAGAATGGCTTTGTGGGTATCCGCCCCCAATGTTGCCAGGGACAGTAGGGCCAGGAGGTAGCCGCCGCCGGTCAGCCACGCCCAGTGCAGGTAGGGGCGGTGTCCCGGCCGCCAGCGCTCGATCGGCAAGGCCAGAAACAGCTTGAAGGCGGCCGGCAGTCCGGCTAGCTGGAAAAGCCCGATTTCCGCGCCCGACCAGCCCTGTTGTCGCATGACGAGCGGCAGGCCCAGCCAAAGATAGATGGCCGGCGCGGTCAGCGCGAAGTTGATCCAGCCGAATAGCATGTGGCGCACGCGTATGCGGGAGCGGGCCGTACTCATGATTCCTTCCGGGCGACGACGACCTGCAGCGGCGCCATCGGAAACAGGGCGCAGGCAAAGGTCTCGATGCGGCAGAAACCGAGGCGCCGCAGCGCCGCCGCCATGTCACCCCGGTGGCCGACATGGCGCCCCTGCATCAGCATGGGCAGGTAATACTGCAACACCCCGGCGGCAGCGGTCGGCTCGTCGCCGATCTCGGCGTGCGCGCAGATCAGCGCGCCGCCCGGCCGCAACACCGCCAGAATCTTGCGCAGGACCGCCTCGGTATCCGGCACGAAGTGGAGTACCGAGGAACACCAGACGAGGTCGTAATCGCAGCCGCCAACACTGCCGATAGCGTCGACCGCCAGGTCGCCGCCGAGCACGGAAAGCCGGCCCGCAAGGCCGGTGGCGGCGATGTTTTCCGTCGCGACCGCCACGGCTTCGGGGAAATCGAAGACCACGCCGCAAAGCCCGCCCTGCCGCCGCGCCAGTTCGATGGCCACCCAGCCGGGGCCGCCGCCCAGATCGAGCAGATTCGTCGCCGTCGCGAACTCCGGTACGCGCTGCATGATTTCCAGCGCGGCCGGTACGGTGGCCGCATGCTGATCCTGCGCTAATTGTCCGCGCGCGGCCGTGGCCCACTGCTTGGCGACGTGGTCGATGGCCGGCTGCCCGTCGGGCTGCGCGCCCTGCTGCACCTGTTCCTGCAGCAGGCCGGCGGCCTGTCGCAGGCGCGCTTCGCGATAGCGCCAGGCATCGCCGGACCAAGCAGGAGAGGCGGCCAGAAAATACGTGTGCCCGACTTCTGCGAGGCTGTACACGGGTTCCGAACCCCCGATCCGGTCCAGGGCGGGACGCGCGGATCGCTCCAGCAGGCCCATGCCCCACAGCAGTTCGAGCAGGTGCGCGGTGTTTCTGGAATTCAGGCCGAATTGGACTGCCAGTTCGTCGGGGGTCCTGGGCTCGGCCAGATGCTCGAAGAAACCCAGCGACAGGGCTGCGTTCAGTGCCTCGGCCTGGATGGGCGCAGCGGCCAGATCCCAGTAGCGTTGCAGCGGGTGTTTTTGTTCAGGATTCATGTGTTTTGCTCTGTTTTACATGCGCCAGGTCAGCCGCACCCCCAACTCGCGCGGCGGGCTGTAGATCGTGGTTGTGCCATTCAGAAAGCCGATGGTGTCGTACTTCTTGTTCCCGGCGTTATGGACATAGGCGGACAACTCGGTGTGTCCGAAGGTGTAGCCCGCCATCAGGTTGACGACGCCGTACCCGGCACGGCCATATTTGTTCGCGGCGTCGAGATAAACCTTGCTGGCACCATTGAGGTGAGCTTGGGCATACCAGCCTTGCGGTGCGTCGTAGCGCACACCCAGGTGCCCGGTGGCATCCGATGCAAGCGGGTTGTGGTTGCCCTTGTAGTCGTTGGCGCCGTCCTTGAATTCGCGGAAGCGGGTACGATTCAGTCCGAGGGCGGCCTGAATCTGCCAGCCCGAGCCAAGCAAGTACTGCAATTCAGCCTCGACGCCTACCGGACGTGCCGACGCCGCATTGGTGAGGAACATTTGACCGGGCGAGCCGATTTGCTGAACCTGCATGTCCCGCACGTCCATCAGGTAGACCGAAGCGCCGTAGCGCAGCCGCCGGTCCAAGAGCCGCCCCTTGGCACCGAGTTCGAAGGAGCGCACCCGTTCCGGCTGGTAACGCCGATAGGCCTCGGGTGCAAAAGCATTGAAACCGCCTGCGCGAAAGCCGTCGGCGACGCTGGCATAGACTTGCGCATCCTGCCGCCATTGATATTGCAGGGCCAACTTGGGCGAGAAGTGGGTCCACTCGCGTGACTGTTCGCTGCCTCCAGCCAGGGCGAAGCGCACCTCGTCCCGCTCGATGCGACCGCCGGCCGTGACCGTCCACCGATCCGCCAGCGGGATGCTCCAGTGGGTGAAAAGTGCCGTCGAGTTGCCTTTCTGCGTTGCGGAGGTCGTTGTCGAACCCAGCGGAATCTTCTGCCCGAAGCTCAGGTCATGGTCGTCGCGGTCTGCGTAGAATCCCGCCAGCCACTGCGCCTGGCCCAACTGGCCCTCCAGGCGGAGTTCCTGCGACAGCGTCCGAAAGTGGTGGTCGCGGCTCACATGCAGCATGTCCGCAGGCATGAAGTCGATGTCCTGCTTGATGCGGTCGGTGAATTCGTTGTTTGCCGTGACTGAGCGTAGGCGCAGGCCGGGCGCCAACTCGTGCGCTACGTCGAGCGACACGGTGCGCGCCGTCGAGTCGTTCCAACTGTCGGTGCCGGAGCGAACAGTGCCGCGCGGTGCAGTTACCGACCCCCACAGCGAGCCCTCGTCGCGATAGTTCCGTTGGGCATAGCGGAGCGTGGCATCGGTTCGGTCATCGGGCGTCCAGCGCAGCGCCAGGCGACCATTGCGGCGTTCGCGGCCGTCCTCCTTGTGCCCCTTGAAAGCGTTGTCGATGAAGCCATCCTGCGCGAAGAACTCGCCGGCCACACCCACGAAGAGCGTATCCTGCATCAGCGCGTGGCTCGCATCGAAGCGCAGCACATGCTTGTTGCGACTGCCGACCTCGGCGGAAACGACGGCATAGGGATCGTTCCCCGGCTGGCGCGTGACGATGCTGACCACACCGGCCTCGGCATTGCGCCCGTACAGCGTGGACTGCGGCCCGCGCAGTACCTCCACCCGCTCGATGCCCAACAGATTGTCGTCGAAGCCCTGTCCTCTCAGGGTCGGGACACCGTCGACCACGAGCGCGACCGAGGAAGAAAATCCCATGATGTTGGCCGTCAGGCCGCGCATCACCGGCGGTTGCAGACCCGATTGCCCGGATGCCTGGAAGGTGAAGCCGGGCGTCATCTGGGCCACGCCTTCAAGGCTGTCGATGCCGGCAGCCTCCAGTTCATCGCCACCGAATGCGGAAACGCTGGCGGGAACCCGCTCCAGCGCTTGCGACTGTTTGTTCACGGTGACCGTGACGACAGGCAGTTCCGGCTCTTGCGACGGCTGCGCGGCGGCAGGCAGGGCCGCGCCTATCAGCGCCAGCAGCCCGGCTGAGCGAGGGAAAATTGTGAGCATCGTTGATCCTCCTTGGGTTCTGTATGGTCTCCATACTATTGCTAACTAAGAATCGTTCTCATGTAGAATTGATGGCGTTCAGGAGGATTTCGTATGCAAAAGGGAGCAAAGCGAGGCGTGGCACCATGACTGACTTCGTGCGCGCGACGGACGCGACAAGCCCTGCCGCCTCGGGTCGGGACGCGAGGCGCGTGGCGTTGCCCGACCGCTTCGGCGATTGCTGGATTGAGCGCACCGCGCTCGACGATGGGCTGACCGTGGCGCGCTCTCACTACCGCCCCACTCGGGAACTGGCCGAAGAGACCGTCCTGAGCGGCGGCGGACCGACGCTGGTAATCACCTTCGGCCTCTCGGGCGAGTCCGGCTTCGTGGCGAAGGATGGGTTGAGCCTACGCTTCCGGGCCGGGCATACGACACTCACCGCTTTCAACGAGAGTTGCGGCGAACGGCGCTTCAATGGGGAAACAGCGGTACGTCAGTTGCGGCTGATCCTGAGCGGGACGGCGCTCTCGCGCTATCTCGGTGAAGCCGCTGTGGCGCACCTCGCCAATCGCAAAGGGGTGCGCCCGCTGGGCGAGCACACAACCGCAGCGTGGTGCAGCACCTTGCTCCGTCCGCTGCTGGCGCCCCGAGCGGCGACGCCGCTGGATCTGCATATCGCCGCGTTGACCCTTGCGGCCGAGCATCTGCGTCCGCTCATGTCTGCTTCGGCGCCTGCTGCCTCATCCGCGTGCCTGAGCACAGCCGATATCGAGAAACTCACGCGCGCCCGCGATTTGATGCAAAGCCACATGGACCGCCCGCTGACGATTGCCTACCTCAGTGCCGCAGTCGGGCTCAACGAGTGCAAATTCAAGCAAGGCTTCCGGGATATGTTCGGCGCAACGCCGCACCAGTTTCTGCTCGAAATGCGCATGCAGCGCGCCCGTGTGTTGCTGCAATCTGGATGCCAGGTGGCGCAGGCCGCCTATGCCGTCGGCTACCAGCACCCGGCCAGCTTCAGCGCCGCATTTGCGCGGCACTTCGGACAGACGCCGAAATCAGTGGGGTCAGAGCGCGGGGCGACACACGGGATGGGCAATGAACCTCGGCACTGACGCGGAGCGCCGACTCCGAAGCTGTTGCGCCGGAGTCGGCGCCATCCTCAGGGAAGAACCATAGCGAGGACGGCGCACCACCTGATCTGGCGGCGCAGCAAGGGCGGTTGACAGTCCGACCGCGCGCACGACGCTCGCGCCGTTGTACGAGCAGCTTTCGCGGCAGGCGGTGCTGGCCGTCAAGGCCGAGCAAGTCGCCAGTTTTCTGGGCAAGAAGATCACCCCGGTACTGGCAACCGGGCTGGGCGCTGAGGGTGGCAATTGAATCAAGCCACGTCAGAACGCATTCCGTGATCCATCGCTTCGCGATGCATCACGGTCAGATCGGTGTTTGACTTTTGGGGGGAAGCCCTTGTAGTTTGATTAGTATTCCCTAGGCAATCGCATTCCGTGCAGGCATCAGCGACAAACCGATTCGGCTTGCCGAGTGCCCAGTCGATGGCGTCACCCAACCGGGCAAGCGCATCACGGCTTTCCGGCAGATAGTCTCCATAGGCGTGGAATTCGTGGTTCATGTGTGTCCAGACGTCCAGGCGCACCTGGCCACCTTGCCCAGCGACCGTTTTCGCAAAGTCACGGATCATGTCGACGAGGATTTCCTTGCCACCTGCCTGCAAGTAGATAGGCCCTAGACCGGTGAAGTCTTGGCAGATTGGCGACAATTCGGCATCGCTCAGGGGCTGGCCACCCTTGAGCCACGCGGCGAACTGGAGGGTCATGTAGCCCTGAACAAGGTCGTAGGGGTCATTTCCGAACTGGCTCTCGCCCCGTCGCCCGACATCGGTCCACGGGCTGAGGCCAAGCGTCAGGGCTGGTTTCGGCAAACCAGCTTGGTGCGCTCCGATCAAGGTCATCAAGGCCAGGTGACCGCCGGCCGAATCGCCGCAGAGTACGATGGCTCCCGGATCAATGCCCCGTTCAAGCAGATGGCGGTAGGCCGCCAATCCATCCTCAAGTTGTGCGGGATGCGAGTGCTCGGGCGTCAATCGATAGTCCGGGGCGAATACCGCGACGCCCAGGGTATGGGCAAGGCAGGCGACGAAATGATGTGAGACACCGGCATAGAAGGTGTATCCGCCGCCATGGAAATGCAGGAGCGTTGCGTCACGGCAGCGAACCTTGGGCAGGAACCAGTGGCCACGCGGCTCGTCCGGGCCGGTTGGCCGAACCTCGACATCGGGATAGGTGTCGAGCAACGCATAGACGCTGTCGAAGTAGGCTCGACTGGCCGCGATATTGTCGCTCAGGCGAAAAGCATGGTTGAACTGGGCACGGAAATACAATGTTCCGTATTCGACCAGAATGGGCCATTCCGCCACCAGCGGCCGGCCAAGCACCCGCCGGACCAGCACACTCGCTGCGACCCTTCCTGAAATCGCCATGCTGCGCAGCTTGTGCGAAAAGCGGCCCTGAATTATCGTTTTCTTCATCTCGCGCTCCAGCGTTAAACTGTCGCGATGATGCCAACGACGGTTTTTTGCCGCTAGAACGGAAACGACATCGAATGCCCCGCCCAGCTGCGTTCATGCATATCCCCTCAGCCGCCCTCGGTGCTTGCCTCTTGGCCGGCGTTGAACGCGATACGCGCGGCTGTGTTCTGGAAGAGGCGGAACGTTTCAATTACTACCCGGCAACGCCGATGGTGGTGATCTCATGGATTTTCGAGGGGACGCTGCATATGGTCGAGGAAGGTGGGTCGAGTTTCCAACCGATGCTCAGGCCGGCGTTGCCGCGTCTCGTCGTTTCCGGACCGCAACGCCGCCCTTCGGTCAGCTGGTCGCCAGGCGAGGTACATGCGCTATCGGTCGGCTTTTATCCCGAAGCCATCGGCCGACTGATTGGCCGACCCATCGATCCCTATTTCGACCAGCACCTGCCGCTGGAAACGGTGGCTCCTACCGCACTTCTGCAAGCCTGTGAAGCCGTCTTCGGCGCCGCCGACCAGGATCCGTTTGCCGTGCTGGAGGCACAGTTTCAACCCTTGTGGCGAGAACCGCGCCAAGCCAGCCCTGCCCCGTATCTGGGCAACTGGGTTCGATTACTGACGACACGCGCCACGCATTCGACCGCCGGGCAAAGCCTACGCCAGTGGCAGCGTCGGGTCCGCGACTGGACGGGCCAGAGCTACCGCGATCTGCAGCTTTTTGTCCGCGTCGAGGAAGCATTCATCCGCCGCACTGAAACGTGCAACAGCAGCGCACCGGACCTCGCCGACATTGCCGCCGACGCTGGCTTTGCCGACCAGTCGCACATGGGGCGCGAAGTCCGCCGGGTTACCGGCTTGTCGCCAGCCCGCTTTGGCGAACGCCTGGCGAACGACGAGGCCTTTTGGTATTACCGATTGGTGGAATCGTCTTGGAAAGAGGATTGCAAAGCAGGGGGAGTTACTTGCCGAATTTAGACCTCAACTTGGCGATGATTTCGTCGACAGTAGAACCATCGCTCGTGGGCGCTTCAACACCGGCCTCTACAAAGGTCCGCCAGATGAACAATGTCATGTCAGCCCCATCGAAATCTTTGGGGGAGGATAGCCCCGGCTTACTGCCACAGAACTGTTGGAGGGTGCGGTACCTGTCATCACTCAGGTAGGCTGAAACTGTCCATTCGTAGACAGGGATCACATGGTAGTGCACGGAGTAATCCGGTGCTGACTATGAGAATACAAAGCGTTTAACGCCAGCCTCGATTGACTGCTCGACGATCCGCTGCCCCACAGCTGCTTGATCGGGGAGCTGAAGCGGTGCGATGTAGAAAACGCTGGTGATACCTTGGAGCGCTTGTTGCACGCTATCGGCATCCGTGAGATCGCCAAGTGCGACCTCGGTAGCGCCATTGCGCCGCGCGAGTGGCGCCTTCTAACCAACGGAAATCCCGCGTTGTCGCGCAATCTCCCACGACCCTTCTCCACCGCGCACCGTCGCGGTGAGCTGCTGCCCCAGCCTCGGCTCGATAACCGGCTTCCACGGCACCAGACTGAACCCCATGCCGTCATCGAGCATCGCGTATCGCCCACTGGCCAGCATGACGCTGCGTCGATAGACACCGACCACTCGCTGCCCGTTGGCTACCGGGCGATGCTCCAAGCCAGTTTCGTTGGCGATCTCCTGTGCAGCCTTCGCGAGTTCACGTCCACGTAACGTCGCCAAGAGATCGCGGGCCAGAATCACGCGTTGGACACGCCGCTCGGCCAGCCCCTGTTCAATCAGAAAATCTGCCCGCTGTTGCAGCGCGTCTTTGACCTCGGCGCCAAAACCCAGGTCACCCAGCCCCTTGCCGCCACCGATCAACTGTTGATCCAGCCAGGTGGCGCCGATCACACGGGCCTGCCGCTCAATGGGAAGGTGCGATTTCAGCTCTACCGCTACACCGCCCCCGTGCCGCTGCACGTCGTACTGGCGTCCCCGTTCGGTCAGGTCGCTAGGTACGCGCCAGACGCCTTCGGCCTCGCGCTCCACGATGCCGGCACGGCGCAGGGCTTCGAGCCGACGCACATGCGCTGCCACCACCTCGCGCGGGTCGCGGTCGGGCGTTGCATGGCCTTGCGCGACGGCCAAATGATGATCGGTGCGGTACACACCATCGACGGCCAGCGCGGCGATGTTCCGGTCGGCCACGCGCACGTCGGCCGAGCCTTTCACCCCCACCACGGCGCCAGTCGGATATAGCTCTAGCTCCGAGCGCGGTGGCAGCGTGACGTAGTGCGCCTTGCCATCGGTCCCGTCGACGACCAGATAGCCCTTGTCGTGCAGCTCGTCGGCCAAGCCCTTGTCGACCACACGACCGACGATGGCGCGGCCATCCTCGCCAGGCTGGAACACGGCCAGTTCACGCTGCTTACCGCTCATGGCGCGCTGCATGGTACGGATGATGTCGCCTCGCTCGCCCATGGCTCGCAGGGTTGGCTCGGCCTCGGCATGGATGGCCCATGTGCCGGGCTGCTGCTCGGTCGCCAGTCCCATGCGCTGCAAGCGTTGCAGGCGGCCGATCAGCATTTGACGCTGGCGTTGCAGCCGGGGATCGGCCAGCATCTCCGGACGCACAAGACCGTCCTCAGCCAGGCGTTGTAAGGTGCGGTCCAACCCCGTCCACCGCTCTTGGTCGACTTCGCGCTGCATGGCACGCTGGATCTCCAGCTCGGTACGCGGCCCCAGCCATTCGGTTGCCAATTCAGTGGCCCGGTGGCGCATCCCTTCGGCGATGTAGTCACGGGAGATGATGAGGTCTTTGCCTGTGTCGTCCTTACCGCGTAGAACGACGTGCGTGTGCGGGTTGTCGGTGTTCCAGTGATCCACCGCCACCCAGTCCAGCCGCGTGCCCAGGTCGGCTTCCATGCGCGCCATCAAATGCCGGGTGTAGGTGCGCAGGTCGTCGAGCTGTTCGGCGTCTTCCGGCGAGACGATGAAGCGGAACTGGTGCCGATCCTCGCGCCCCCGATCCTCGAAGGCGGCGGTGTCCGCCGCGTCGGTCGTTGGGCCGTAGGCATGGCCCGGACCACCTTGGCGATCAACTCCTTCGCGCTCGATGTAACGCAGGTGCGAGATGGTCGAACGCGGCCCGGCCTTGGACAGATTGACCAGTCGCGCCTTGATTGTCACGCGACGGGCGTTTGGCGTGAGCGAGGCCCCGGCGAATCGGGCCACAACGTGGCCACGTCCCAGCCGGGAACCGGGCCGATGGCCGATTTTGCCGACCGTTTTGCCGAGCTTGGTGCCGGTCTTGTTGCTCTGGCGCAGCACCTTGTTGATGAAGGCGTTATCGCGCTGTTTTGGCGTTCCTGGCCGTACCCGGAAACGGTCTTCATCTTGATTGCTCATGCTGTGCCTCCATCCAAGGCCAGCGCAGCCCGGCGGACAAGGCACACGTTTGCGCCAATGCCGATGCCGGATTGCGCACTATCGCGGCACGCTGCCGCTCCTCGGCGCGTGCCGCGCCACCCCCATGTGCAGACAGGGTTTTCAAGCGGCTGAGTGCCGCGACCTTTTATCTTGCCCTCCGCCTTTGCCCCTCGCTTTCGCTCTGGGCCTCGTCGGCCCGGCGGTGCTGCGCTGTCCGCAGCCAGCCCGCCGACGAACGCGGCCACGGCCACCGGCCGGGCGTGTTCGAGGCAAGACGCCTGCACGTAGAGGGACGGCGCCGGAGGTTGCGCGAAGTGCGGTGCTCGATACACAGAATCAGCACCCGCAATGCACGCGCAACGACACGGCGACGACCAACGGAACGACACGTCAGATGGCACGATGAGGTGCACGGGAATGTGCAGCGAATCGGCGGCCATCATGGACGTGTCTCCAGCCAGACCGGATGCGCAACACCGAGCACGGTGGATGCGGCAACCGGCCCGAAATAGCGGCTGTCGAACGACGCCGGATTGGTCACGCTCAACAGGAACAGCTCACCCGGTTCGAGACGGCGGCATTGCTGCCAAGCAGGCAGCGACCGGCCCAGCCGGTCGGCGCGCAGAACGGCGGCCGAAGGTACGCCGTCGATGCGGACGATGCCACCAGCGATGCACACTTCCTGCGGTGCGATCGCGCCCACACGCTTGAGCAACGGAACGCGCGTCGGCAGGTAGCCACGCTGCGCGGCCAATGTGGCGGCCTTGGGCGGTAGCGGGACCAGCACGATGCTGTTCACGGACAACGGATTTGGCAGCGAACCGGCCCGGTGGTCGAGCGGATCGACTCGATACCAGCCGACCGCCACGCTGTCGGACAGGTTGTAGGTCAGGCGCGGCAGCGGCGAAACGAAGGATGCCCAGCCCAGCGCAGCGAAGCCGATGGCGGCCAGTGTCGCCACGACGATGCGGGCGCGCCCAAGCGAGCGAGAATGCGGCGCGGCGCCAGATGTGGAAAGCGGCGTCACGACAGCGCCCTCCCTGCCAGCCAGGCGGCATGCCGCTTGGCCGTGTACGCTGGCAGCGGCAGGCGCGCAGCGAGACGGTTGCCGAGCGTGCGCCAGTACGCGGGCGACACGTCGGCGGGTGCGATGCCTTGTGCCTCGATGGCGTCGAGTTGTGCTAGCACGGCGCGCACGGTCGGTTCGCCCTCGGCGTGCAGCAGCAGGCGCGCGCCGGGCAGCACACCGGGGATGCGCTGCGCCGCGTCCAATGGAGTGCAAGCCTGCATCACCATGAGCTGCCAGCGCACGGTGCCATAGTCGTTGGCGTGCCAGCGAATGCGACAGAACATCGCCCCCGGCAGGAACATCGCGACGCGTCGCCAGCGGTCGAGCCGGATGGTGCGGGCCGGTTCGCCGAAGCGCAGATAGATGTCGATGCGCTGCTCAACGAAAGCCAGCGAAACGCGGGTAAGCGATGCGGCGCCGGCTCGGCTGACAAGTTCAGCGAGTGAAGTCGGTGGTGCAACCGTGCCTGGCAAAGCGTGAGCGTTCATGGTGTTCTTTCCGTGGATACGTCCGGGAACTCGCGCTCCAGCAATGCGCGCA
>CAYZIX010000115.1:0-16049 GCA_964478395.1 uncultured Candidatus Solibacter sp. | reverse complement strand
CGACCCGTGTTTGCCGTGATGCGAGATCCACGTCTCGCCAAGAATCTGACGGCCAAAACCACCGTCCCACTCCGTGCTGTTCCAGTTCCAGCGCTGGTAGGTAGGGCTCGACTTTAAGTTGAACGCATGCGTGGCCGTGCGCAACCCGATCACCGGCCGCCCGCTTTCCACATAGCGGACAATGTGGCGCATCTGCTCGTCGGGCAGGTCGCGCCAACGCAGCGCTATGATCATCAAGTCAGCCTTGTCGAGCGCCTCCAGCCCCGGCTGATTGTCGTTCTGATTCGGGTTGATGGAGCCATCTTTTTTGTCGATGGAGTAGAGCACCGTGGTGCGGAAGCCGTGCCGCTGGTGCAAAATGGCGGCCAGCATCGGCAGCGACTCCTCACTGCGATACTCCTCGTCACCGGCCAGCAGTACGATGTGGCGCGGCGGCGCCGCTGCCCACAGCCAAGATCCAAGACAGAGGAGTAGTGCAAACCGCATGGCGTCATTATGACGCGCCTGAGAGACTGGATCATATGACGCGCAGAGAACTGGCCCTCACCCTGGCCGCCACTCCGTTGGTGGCCGAGCCGGCGCGGAACGTATACCGCGAAGCCACCGAATGGACAGACGTCTGGATGCCGCACACGGATAAAACCGACCTGCCGCACGTAATTCTGATTGGCGATTCCATCACGCGCGGCTACTGGGCCGCGGTGGAGCGCCGTCTGGCCGGCAAGGCCTATTGCGCCCGGCTTGCCAACAGCAAAAGTGTCGGCGACCCGGCGCTGGCCCGTGAATTGACGGCTTTCCTCACGGGCACCGGCTATGCGCTGGTCCACTTCAACAACGGCCTGCACGGCTGGCGCTACAGCGAAAAAGAATTTGAGCAATATCTGCCCGAGGCGGTGAGCGCCATACGAGCCGCACTGCCCAAGGCGCGGCTCGTATGGGCTTCGATCACACCGATCGCACGGGAGCAGGCGAGCGGCGCATCGAACCAGCGCATTGCGGCGCGCAATGCAAGCGCGCGCGTCTACTTTGAGGCACAACGCGTGCCGGTGGACGATCTGAATGCGCTGATGGCCACGCATCAGAATCTGCACACCGACGACTTCCACTACAAGGCGGAAGGTTACGAACTGCTGGCCGATCAGGTGGCAGCAAGCGTCGTGGCCGCGCTCGGCTAGCGCCGCAGCGCAAACGTCACTGTGATGCTGGTCTCCACCTCGCACGGATCGCCGTTCAGCAGCGTCGGCCGGTAGCGCCATTGCCGCACCGCGCCGGTGGCCGCCTGGACAAACACCGGGTGACCGGAGACGACGCGCAGCGCCGCGATGACGCCGTCGCGCCCAATCAGCGCATGGAACACCACCTGACCCTCCAGCCGGTTCTGCACCGCCAGACGCGGATACTCCGGAATGACGCGGTGCACAAGCATGCCCTCCTGCACAACGCCTCCCACCTGGATCCGCGTGACTGGCGCGGGCGGCGGCACCGCCTTGGGCGCGGGCGTCGGCTCAGTCCGCGCCGGCGGCGGCGTCAGCGTGAAGGCGTGCTCGTGTGGGGTATTGCCCAGTCCGGGCGGCACGCCCACCACGCCATCCGGAGCGCTGTTGACCGGAGCCTCATCCAACGTGTCGATCATCGCCACACGCAGCGGAATGGCCGGTGGGGCGGTGAACACCGTTTCGCGGACAACGTTACGGCGTGGCCCGGCGGCGCGCCCCAGTTCGCGAGGCGGCGGCCCGGGGGCCTTGGCCGGCGGCAACGTGGGCGTCGTCAGTATGGAGGCCAGCGCGCTGCGCGGCAGCAGGTCCGGCTGCAACAGCGGCACCAGCGCCAGCCCCGCAATCAACCCAATCTGTCCGGCCGTGGAAGCCACCAACGTCCAGCCGCGGGCCGCGACAGGCGTATGCGCGATAAAGGTCTGCTCGAACATGGCGTCACGTCCTTTCGTTCGAAGTCCGTGCGCTGCCGGCTTGCGCTCGTTCTCAAATCCGTCTGCCCAAATAGACAACCGCGCGCGTGCTTTGTTCCCGCCGTTATACTCGAAAAATCATGAGTGAATTCCGGTCGGCCACGCGGCAACAAACCAGTCTTCTGACCGGCATTGAAAAACGCACTCTGATTGCGATTGCGCGCCGCCTGCCCGGCTGGGTGAATTCCGACCATCTCACCGCGCTCGGCTTTGCCGGCCTGGTGGGCGCAGGCGGTGCTTATTGGTATTCCAGCCACGCACGCGGTCTGGGCCTCGCGCTGGTGGTGGCGGCGCTGATTGTGAACTGGTTCGGCGACAGCCTGGACGGCACCGTGGCGCGTGTGCGCGACCAGCAGCGGCCCCGCTACGGCTTCTACATCGACCACGTGTTGGATTCCATCGGCACGGCCGCGCTGGCCGGCGGGCTCGCGCTGTCCGGATTGATGTCGCCCGTGATCGCGGCGCTGTTTCTGATCGTCTACCTGCTGGTGAGCATCGAAACATTTCTGGCCACCTATGCTTTGGGCGAATTTCAAATGAGCTATGGCTTTTTCGGACCCACGGAGTTGCGCGTGCTACTGGTGATTGGCAATGCCGTGGCGTGGAAGCGTCCGGAGGTGGTGATGTTCGGCGCGCGCTATCTGCTGTTCGACGTCGGCTTCGCCTGTGGCATTGTGGGGCTGGCGGCCATTCTGGTCTGGTCCACCGTGGGTCACACGCGGCGGCTCTATCGCGAGGAGACGCGGCATTGACGCTCCGCTGGCGCTGGGTGAAATTCAACCTGGTGGGCGCGGCCGGTTTCATCGTCCAGCTGGCAGCGCTGGCGTTGTTCAACCGCGTACTCGGCTGGCACTACCTGGCAGCCACCGCAGTGGCCGTTGAGTTGGCCGTGATCCACAACTACGCCTGGCACGAGCTATGGACGTGGCGCGACCGCCCGGGTTCGCGCGCGGCGCGCCTGTTGCGCTTTCACTTAGGTAACGGTGTGCTATCCATCGTGGCCAACGTCGTGTTGATGCGTCTGTTCGTCGGCGTGTTCGGCTGGGGCGTAATGATCTCGAACGGAGTGGCCGTGGCGTTGGTGGCCGTACTCAACTTCGCGGTCGGCGAGTGGTGGGTCTTCCGCGCGGCCATGCGTTCCGACAACGACACCAACTGCTCAAGCGACACCAGGCCGGCCAAGCGGTAACGGCCCAGGGCGGTCATGCCGGCTTGCGCCAGACAGCCGCACTCGGCGCAGTCGGGCTGGCCACCCAACTGGCAGGGCTCGACACGCGTCTCCAGATTGGCTGTGAACGAATGCGTCAACCGCGCGAAAAGGCACTCCGGCGGCGAAGCCGGCGGGCGCTCCAACGCGGCCATCATGTAGTGATTGGCCTGCACCAGCGGGTAACGCCCGGCCATGGCGCGCACCTCGGCCAGCGCGGCCGTGCGCTCTTCGGCACTCATACGCTCGTCGGACTGCTCGCCGATCTGCGGCGTATACAGGCTGAACCAGATCCGCTTGGTCTCTGCCCGCGCCGACCAGAAGCGGCAGAACTCATCGAAATAGCCGGGCCGGCCCAGCATCGCGCGCGTGATGGTGCAGTGCACGACGATGCGATGGCCCTCAATGTGGCGCAGAATACGTTCATAGGTGGCAGGCATGCGGCGGCGGTCGTGATCTTCGGCCAGACCGTCGATCGAAACCGAGATCTGCAAGTTGCGCCGCTCCGCCCAGTCTTTCGGAATGGGCCGCACAGCGCTGGTCACCACCTGCGAGTGCATGCCGCGCTCATCAATGCCGCGCAGAATTTCGCCCACCTCGGCATACCTTACCAGCGGCTCACCGCCAATCAGCGAAACGTGCAACGGCCGGTACTGATCCACCAGACTCAGAGCGCGCCTCACCAGTTCATCGCCACGATAATCGCTGACGTCGCCCAGGGCGACACCTTCGCCGAGGTGACCCGGCGTGAAGGCATAGCAGCCGGGACATCGTAGCGGGCACTCCTTGGTGACCTCAATCGATAAAAAGGGCCGTCCGCCGGCGAGAATTGTACGCCAAGCTGCCAGGATTTCTTGGACTTTCAGAAGCTGATCCTTTCCTAGTCCCAGGGCCCGCCCACGTAGCGGCCATACCTATCAGACGATTCGCACCGGGGAGAGTTGCACGAATCTGCCACCAGACGGAAAGAGCAGCCCGCTCGGGCCATTGAGCCGGCACTGCGGAAGGTGTTAGGCTCGGCACTGGAGGGATTCGATGGCCCCTTTACGGCTTGGCGACGACGTGGACGACTACTGCATCAAGTGCAAGCGGCTCACGAATCACTCAATTATCAGCATAGTCGATGGCGAGCCTGCCAAGGTCCGTTGCCGTACCTGCTACAACGAAGGTCCATTCCGGCGTTGTGAAATTCCACCGTCTAAGCGGGATCTGCGCAAGGCCGCGCTGATGAACACGGTCCTGGCCTCCATTCCCGGCGCCGAGCCGGAGCCGGCCGGCCCGCCCAAGAAGACCATCCGCAAAAAGAGCTAACCTTTTGGCGTTTGCCGCCGGATCTGGCCCAGCACTTCATCGCGAAGCGGCGAATCCAGCTCCTGCTCCAGACGGCGCAGCGCCACGCCCACCACGTCGCGGTGATGCAGGTTGGAGCCAAAGCCTTCCTGTGAGGTGAGCCGCAACCAGATCTCGTGCAGCCGGTCCAGATCCTCCGGCCACAATCGCGGTGGATGCGGGCCGAGATTGATATAGGCCGGCGGACGGTCTGGAGCAATGATCTCCAACGAAAGCGGTTGGCGCGGCTCTTGCAGCCGCTCCCACGCCAGACCGATGCGGCGCGCCAGTTCGTCGCTGGCCATGGTGCGCGACACGCCCGTCACCAGCCGCGAGGCCTTCAGATTTTGCGCCGTCTGGACCATGGCCACAAACGGATCGGTGGAAGGCACCACCAGCAGTTCCACCGGCTTGCCCTCTTTTTCGGCCAGCGCGACGACGCGCGTAAACAACTGCCGCTCGTAATCCGAAAACAACTGCTCTTCACTTAGCCCGTATTCACCGGCGCCAGCCGACACCGGGCGCACCGTCATCACGACAATGTCGTGGCGCCGCAGGTTGGTCTTTTCCAGCACGCGGCGCAGATGATCCATGGCATTGAAATCGCGCACCGCCACCAGTACGCCGCCCGGACGCGTGTGCACGTGCGCATCGTCCACCTCAGCCTGATGCTCCAGGTTGAACTCTTCCAACGCTGCGCCCGCACCCCGTGCGCGCCGCGCGCGCATGTTCACATACTCCGAGATTGTGAAAACGATGAACAGCAGAATGGTCAGGCTGACGCCATAGATGGTGGCAATCTTCTTGGTGAACAGGTTGGCCAACGCCACCACAAACAACATCAACGTGGTGACAGCGAGCCCCACCGGCAAATCCAGCGTGCCCACACGCACGTTGAACGGAAAACGGTACTCCTGGTCGTGACGCTGGAAGCGCAACGCCAGCACGCCCATGCCCTTCAGCGCGAAGCTCCACACCACGCCGAACGCGTAAGCTTCACCCAGCAGGTAAACGTCACCCATGGAGGCGACGATGGTGGCCAACTGCGCCAGCGCGATCAGTGAAACCAGTCGCGACGTGGTGCCGAAGCGGCGGTGCGGCTTGCGAAACCACGGCGTCAGCACTCCGTCTTCAGCCACGCGGTTGAGAATGCCATTGGCGCCGATGATGGACGTGTTCACCGCGCCGGAAAGGATCAGCGCGCCCACAATCACGACAAAGACGTGGAACGCCAGCTTCAGCACGTGCGGCCCGGCCAGACTCATCGACAAGCCGCCAATCAGGTTGTCGTAATACTGCTTGCGCATGCCGTCCGGGATGATCATCACGGCAAAGAAACTCACCAGCCCCGTCGCCAGCAGCGCGTAGATGCAGACAATATTTGCCGTGATCTTCAGGTTGCGCATCTTCGGCGAGGCGATCTCGCGGTAGACCTGCGCCAGCGTCTCAAAGCCGCTCATGGCCAGCAGCGTGTGGCCGAAGCCGATCACCAGCGCGGCCGGCCAGATGGCAGGCCAGATGGTTCCCTGCAGCCAGCCGAGCGACGTCGAATCGAAGTGGATGTTCGGCAGCGTAGGCAGCGGCGGCAATTGAAAACGCCGCTGCAGGACGATGGTCACCACGCACCAGACCAGCAGCACCACTACCATCACCGTGGTGATCTGCATGATGCGCAGCGCCTTCGACGACGACTCGTGAATGCCCTTGATGTTCTGGCGCCAGAAGTAGAGCGTCACCACCACGCCGAGGCAGGCCGCAAAGTAGTTTGGATTCAACCGGTAGGGTGCGTGTACGAACTCAAATAGTTCGTTCATCAGCCGGCCCAGGTACTGGCCCGCCGATACCGAGCTGATCGGCCCCGTCAGGATGTAATCCACCACCAGCGCCGACACCGACAGCTTGGCCATACGCGGCCCCATCGAGTCGCGCACCACTACGTAGACGCCGCCGCGCACGAACATGCCGCAGCTTTCCAGGTAGATGGAGCGGATGGCAAAGCCGAACAGCAGCACGGCCAGTACAAACCACGGCGCAGACTGTCCGATGGCCTGCTCGGCGATGCCCCCGACGTAAAACATCGTCGACGCCAGATCGCTAAGTACGATGGAGGCGCCGCGCCAGAAGGAGATGAACGACAACGCCACTGTTGTCGCCACCACCACCTTCGTGTTCATGACAGGGTGGCTCGAAGAATCAGCCATGTAGGGGAATACGAATCCTCTTCTTTGATTATCTTACGATCAGAGTGTGAGCCCGACCCATTCGAGTGTAGCCGAACGTGCGGCGCGCCGTCTGCACGACGCCGGCCACCAGGTTTTCCTGGTGGGCGGAGCCGTGCGCGACCGCCTGCTGGGGGGCTCGGCTTACGACGTCGACCTGGTCACCGACGCCCGCCCGGAACGTATCCGTGAACTGCTGCCTGACGCCATTGAAGTTGGCGCCAGCTTCGGCGTGATGCTGGTGCACGAAGGACACGATCAGGTTCAAATCGCCACCTACCGCTCCGAGCGCGGCTACCAGGACGGCCGGCATCCGGACGAAGTGCAGTTTGAAACCGACGTCCGCGCCGACGTTCTGCGGCGCGATTTCACCATCAACGCACTGCTGGAAGATCCCTTCACCGGCGAGGTGATCGATCACGTTGGAGGCCGGGCCGATCTGCGCGCGCGCCTGATCCGAGCCATCGGCACTCCGGCCGCCCGCTTCGCCGAAGATCATCTCCGCCTGCTCCGCGCCATCCGTTTCGCCGCGCGGCTGGGCTTCTCCATTGAGCCGAAGACGTGGGGTGCGCTTTGCCAGGCTGCGCCGCTGATTACGCGCGTCTCCACCGAACGCGTCCGTGACGAATTGGCCCGTATTCTCACCGAAGGTGGCGCCCGCCGCGGCTTTGAACTGCTGGAGGCGAGCGGTCTGCTCAAAATCCTGTTGCCCGAAGTGGCGCGCCTGCGCGGCGTCGAGCAGCCGCCCGACTTTCACCCCGAGGGCGACGTCTGGCGCCACACCCTGGGTCTGCTCGAATTGCTTCAACCGGGCGTGGAACTCGAGCTTGCGCTGGCCGCACTACTGCACGACGTGGGCAAGCCGGCCACGCAGACCATCTCGGACCGCATCCGCTTCCAGGGACACGAGCGCGCCGGCGCGGAATTGGCGCGCTCCATTCTCACCCGCCTGCGTTTCCCTAACGCCACAGTAGACGCCGTCGAATCGATGATTGCGCAACACATGAAGTTCCGGCAGGCGACGCAGATGACCGGGGCGCGCTTCAAACGTTTTGCGCGCCAGCCGGGCTTCGACCTGATGCTGGAGCTGCACCGTCTGGACCTGGCCGGCGGCTTGCGCCCGCTGACCAACTACGAGAACGTGCGCGCCCGCCGCGACGCCCTCACCGAAGCCGAACTCCGCCCGCCGCGGCTGGTGACCGGCTACGATCTGCTCGCGCTGGGTTGCGCGCCCGGCCCCGAGTTTGCGCGCGTGCTCTCGGCGCTTGAAGAGGAACAATTGGAAGGGCGCGTCTCAACGCGCGAAGAGGCGCTCGCCTTCGTCAGACAAGCCTGGGAGCAAGCATCCACTTGAGCACGCCGCGCGGCCGCGGCCCGGCCCGTTCGACGTCAATCCGCACCATGGCGCCCTTCTTGAATTCGAGCGTCAGCTCCGGCGACCGCAGCAGGTAGGCGGCCAGCCGTCCGCATAGCGGCTCGTGGCTGGCGCAGAGCACCTGCTCTTCGTCGGCGTGTATACGCAACTCGTCCCAGGCCGCGGCCGGATCGGCCATCGGCGTCAGCGCGTCCGAACCCACCAGCAGCGCATTGCGGGCCAGCGCCGCGCGCGCCAACTCCGCCGTTTCCCGGGCCCGGCGATAAGGACTGGTGAGAATCAGCGATGGTTCGACGCCGGCGGTCCGGGCTCGCCGCAACATGGCGCGCAACCGGCGTTTCCCCTCCGGGGTCAGCGCACGTTCAGCATCGCGCACTCCCGCCGCAGCGTCTTCGGCAATGCCATGGCGCAGCAGGTAGATCTGCACTCACACTCCTCGCTGCAAGAGTCTCTCTGTCTGGCATTGTGCCACACTGTAGGGCGTGGCGAATGAATCCCGGACCGTTTATTTTCAACGGGCCGCGCTCTACTTTGCGCTGGCTGCCGGCGCCGCATCCATGGTCTCCATCGCCGCCTCTCAAATCCTGCTGGGGGCGGCGCTGGCGTCACTTTTCGGCCTGCGCCACCAGTGGCGCCCGCCGCAAGGCTGGCCGTGGATTGCCGTCTTCTTTCTCTGGACACTCGCCGCGCTGGCGCTGAGCGACGCGCCGCGCGCCGGTCTGCCGCAGGTGAAAAAGTTCTTCGTCTGGTTGTTCCTGTTCGCCATTGTCAGCACCGTGCGGCACGTGGCCGAGGCCCGGCTGCTGGCCACCGGCTGGCTGCTGGGCGCGACAGCATCCGCTCTTTGGGGCATCCAGCAGTTCGCGCGCAAATGGCTGGTCGCGCAGGCGCCGGGCGAGGACTTTTACCGCAACTACGTCGCCGACCGCATCACCGGCTTCAACAGCCACTGGATGACCTTCAGCGGTCAGATGATGGTGGCCCTGCTGGTGGGCCTGGCGCTGCTCATTTGGGGCCGTCCCGGCCGCGTCTTGCGCTGGATGTTGATCTTCACACTGCCAGTGATTACGCTGTCCATCGTGCTGGCCATGACGCGCGGCGTCTGGATCGCCACGGCCCTCGCCGCCGTCTACCTGCTTTGGAGCTGGAAGCGCTGGACCGTCGCACTGGTGCCGGCGCTGGCGTTGGCCGCGCTGGCTCTGCCGGCCGTGCGCGAACGCGCCGTCTCACTGGTCCACCCGCATGGCGAACGCGATTCGAACGAACATCGCGTATACACCTTCCGCACCGGCATCGAAATGGTGCGCGCTCATCCGTGGTTCGGCCTGGGGCCGGAACGCGTCGGCCCGCACTTCCGTGAGTATCTACCCAAAGACCTTTCGCCCGAACTGCCGGACGGCTTCTACGGCCATCTACACAACATTTATCTGCAATTTGCCGCTGAACGGGGCGTGCCGGCGCTGTTGTCCCTACTCGTCTTTTTCGGACTCGCGCTGCGGCGCTGGCTCGGCCGGCTCCGTTTGGGTGCGGGCGGCGAAGCCTGGCTGCTGCGCGCCGCCGTCGCTGTGATGATCGGCGTTCTGATCACCGGGCTGTTCGAGCACAACCTCGGCGACAGCGAGATGCTCACGCTTACGCTTGTCATGGTGGGCGCCGCCGACGCGGCCCGCGCGGCGTAGCGCGTGCAACTCGTCGTGCGTCAACTCGCGCCAGTGGCCAATCTGTAGCGTGCCAATCCGCATCGTCCCAATCGAGACGCGCACCAACTTCAGCACGCGCCCGTCCAGCGCCTCCACCATGCGGCGCACTTGGCGGTTGCGCCCTTCGGTGATGGTGATCTCAAAAAACGTCTTGCCGTTGCCGTCACGGATGCGCTCGACACGCGCCGGGCGCGTTGGCCCGTCCTTCAGTTCCAACCCGTTGCGCAGGCTGTCGAGTTGCTCGTCGGTAAGCAACACCGAGGCTTTCACCAGGTAGGTCTTCGGCACGTGATAGTCCGGGTTGGTCAACTGCTCGGCCAGCGCCGTATCGTTGGTCATGATCAGCAGCCCGGAGGTGTCCTGGTCGAGCCGCCCCACCGGAAACACCCACTGGTCGATATTCTGAATCAGGTCGTAGACCGTCGGCCGCCCGTCCGGATCTTTGTACGTGGTGAGATAGCCCTTCGGCTTGTACAGCAGCACGTAGATCTTCTTCTCCGAGCGCAGCGGCCGTCCATCCACCAGCACCGCGTCGCGGTTCAGATCCACCCAATGCTCAGGGTCGCGAACCGGCTTCGCGTTCACCTTGACGCGGCCGCGCCGGATCCATTCGGCGGCCTCGGTGCGCGAACACAGGCCGGCCTTCGACAGCACCCGGTCCAGCGTCTTCAGCAGGCGTGGTTCGACTTTAGGTGTATGCTTCAAGGCTCTCCGGATTCTAGCGCACGGTGCGCAGCGTCGCGTCACTGAGATGCGGGATGGCGTTGAACTGGTGCAGCAGCACCGCACCGCCACGTATGTCGAGTGCGCTCAGGCTGGCGTTCCACATCAGCCCGGCCGTCGACAGAATGCGCTGCGGCGTACTGTCACCGTAAAGCGTCGCCACCAGCACGCTCACCGGCGCGGCGGAGGTGAAAACGGCCACTTCCATCTCGTCCGGCAGGCTGGCCAGCGAGGCCGCAGCGGCGCGCACACGGGCCAGGAAGTCCAGCCAGCTTTCGCCCTCAATTTGAAAACGATTGTTGATCCAGGCTTCGACCACGCGTCCGTCGGTGGGCGTCCATTCGCGGTGCACTTCAGCGTCGCCGGACGCCATCCGGCGTTCGATTTCCGCCCATTCAGCGCGAAAACCGGCATCGGCCGCAGCCAGTTGCGGCACAATGCCGGAAAAGACTCCATCCAGGTCGAATTCGCTCCAGCGCGGATCCACTTCCGGCGCTCCGTCACCGAGAGCGCCCATCACCGCCTCGGCCGTTTCGCGCTGGCGGCGCAGGCCGCCAACGATAAAACGGTCAAAGCGCGCACCTTCGCGGCGCAGGTGTTCGCCCAGCGTGCTAGCTTGGCGAACACCCAATTCAGAAAGTCGGTCGTAGTGGTCCCGCTGGCCGGCCTGGCCGTGGCGGATCAGGGTAATGTGAGGCAAGTCCCATTATCCCATCGCCGCGCGCCGGGCTCAGTCGCCGAAGTAGCCCTGCGCCAGTTCCGGCTTCATCTCCAACGCCTGGCGCCAGCAGGAACGCGCCTCTTCAGAGCGGCCCTGCGACTTCAGCGCGTGGCCCAGATTCAGCAGCGCCTCCGGGAAATTGGGCCTTAGCGCCAGCGCCTCGCGGTACAGCGACACGGCATCGTCTACCTGACCCTGCCGCTGCAAAAGCAAACCGGTGTTAAAGAACAGCTCCGGCGTGCGCTCGCCGATATCGATCAGCTTGCCCTGCAATTCAAGCGAACGGACGTGGTCCTGACGCTCGACGGCCAGCGCCGCCAGCCCGCGCAACGCCTCGACGCTCTCCGGCTTTAAGGCCAGCGCTGCCGAAAAAGCGCGCTCGGCACGTTCATTGTCGCCAGTCTGTTTGTAGGCCAGACCCAGGTTGATCTGCGCCTCCACCCAGTCCGGCTTACGGGTGACGCACTGCTCGAACGCCTCCAGCGCGCCCAGCGCGTCGCCGCGCGATATCCGCAGGTAACCCAGCCGGAAGCAGGCGTCCTCGCGCTCCGGATTGCGCGCCAGCAGCGTAGCGTACATCTCCTCGGCTTCGTTTGTCTGCCCCTGCTCTTCCATCAGACCGGCCAGATTGGCCAGAACCTCCGGCTGCGCCGGCTTCAGCTTCAACGTGGCCTCATAGGCCTCCCGTGCGCCTTTCCCGTCGCCCAGCGCCTGCCGCACCACGCCCAACTGCGCCCAGCTCTGCGCGTGATCCGGACGGATCCGGACAGCCTCGGCGTAAGCCTTTTCGGCCTGATCCAGCTTGTTCAGCCTCTGGTAGGCGACGCCCAGGTTATAGCGCCGTTCAAAATGCTCCGGCGTCAGCTCCACCAGTTTGGCCGAGTAGCGCGAAGCGGCTTCAAACTCCTCGCGCGCAAAGGCGCACCAGGCCAGCCCTTCCAGTGCAGTCTGTGAGAACGGCCGCAGCGCCAGCAGTTTCTCGCTCGTCTCGCTCACCAGCGCCGCGTCACCGCGCTTCATTCCGATGTGCACGATGTTCGACATCGGCTCCTCGGCGTTCGGATTCGCGGCAATGATCTGGCGGTAAATCTCCAGCGCCTCGTCGTAGCGCGTCACCAACTCCAGAGCGACAGCCTTTCCGAACAGCGCCGTCTCGTCCGCCGGGTTCCTGCGCAGGCAGGCGTCAAAACACTCCAGCGCCTGCTCCGCCTGCCGGGTGTGCAACAGAGAAATGCCAAGCCCCAGCCGCGCGTCCATCCGTTCAGCATCCGCCGCCAACGTACGCTGGAAATTCGTGGACGCTTCCCCCCAGCGGCCCAGCTTTTCCTGGCAGACTGCCAGATTGAAGTAGCCCGAGACCGAACTCGGTTCCAGTTCAAGCAGCGCCTCGTAGCTCTTCACCGCCTCCTCGTAGAGCTCCAGCTCGAATTGGATATGTCCCCTGGCCGCATATACCTCGCGCGGCGACTCGCCAGTGTCGAGCGCCTGCTCCAGTTCCTTGAGAGCCTCTCGGCCCTTCCCTTCCAAATGCAGGGTAACTGCCCGCGACAGCGCCGTGCCGCCTCCGGTTGGTGTCTCGTTCTTGCTTTGACTCATCCTCGCAACCTCGTCTGTTTCGCGCGGCCCCCTCATTCAGCCGCTCTCGCCTGAGTGTCAGGACCGCCCGGCACCAGCAGTGCACAAAGCCGCCCCAGATGATCGTATTGATGCGTTAACTCAACCCATCTCAGCAAGCTGGTGTCGCCTTTCGGGCCGAAGAACCCGACACCGCCCTCGACCAGACGGTCATCGACAAAATTGTCCACCACCTGGCCTTGGATATAGGTTGTAAACGTATTGCCCTTCACCTCCATCCGCACCAGGTACATCGTGTCCAGGTGCACCGGAAATGGAATCGGCAAACGCTTCACTTCACGCTCCACGCCGCCCACCACCACCGAGCGCACAATCTCGGCCGACGGCATCGGGCCTCCGCGCTTTACCACAATCGCCATCGCATAGTAGTTCCGTTCGTCCTTGGCACGGAACACCCAGTTCAAACTGTGACCCTCAATCTGGCCCAAAAACTGTAGTGAATAGTCGCGCAGCTCCAGGCTGGGTGTGTACAGAGCCAACTGGCCCGGCTCCAGGAAACCAGCCACGCCGTAACGCCACGTCTTGGCCCATCCGTCCGCCCCCTGCCAAGCCCCCAGCCCACCCCGGAAATCGTCGTAGAGCCGTATGGCGGCGCGCCGCAATATCACCCTCTGCAGAGTGTTCAACTCCGAACCGATCGCCGTCTGCCCGTCCCGCGGCTGCGAGCTGACAGAATGCACCCGCCCACGGAAGCTCACCATCACCAGCACCAGCAGCAGCGGCAGCCCCACCGCCACCCATTTCAGATCCGCCGGCGCATGCTCCCAGAAGCGGTAGCCGGGCAGCTTTCGCATGTGCGGCGCCAGGCGAAACTCGGTTCGCCGCTTCTGTTGCTCCTGCTGCGCCGTCCGCCGCGGTCCCGACCCGTCGGCTTGGTCAATCGTCAATCTCAACTGCGGCAACTGCGGACCGGCCGTGGCCTCGTCTTCCCACAACGAAGCCGTCTCCGGCAACGCACGCCGCTCCACCGCGAGTGGCGAGTCCAACGGACGGATCAGCGATCCCGGCAACAATCCAAACATCGGCGCCGGCGCCTCGTCCGGCTCCACGGCTGCCGCCGCGTCAGTTTGCGCCGTTGTATCCGGCTCGACGGGCGACAACAAAACGGAAGGTAACATGATTTCCCCTGCGCCAAGTGCTTCTGCTTCGGCATAGGTGCCTGGCAGGTGCGCCGGAGCGCCGGCCGCCAACAGTGTCTCCACCGGCAGCAGCGCCTCGTCGCTGCGCAGCGCTTGTGGCTCCGGCCCGAACCAGATCAGCTCCGGCAGTCCGGGCTCACTCCCGCCAGCGGCGGCGGGCTCGGCTGGCGGTGGTGCTGGGAGGTCGCTCAACCCCACCACCAGACGGCCCTCGATCTGCTCCAGTCTCTGCGCAACGTGCAACCCGAATACTCTCGGTCCGGCCTCGGTTAAGACGGGCAATCCAGACTGTGTGTCCGGATCGAAAGACGTGGTGTCCAGCGCTGCCACTTGCCTCAATCCCGCCACCGGCCGGCCAGACAGGACCGCCACCCCCGCCGCCGCAGCCAGAGCGGCCGGCGCGCAACCGCGCTCTTTCGGCGCCGGGCAGCACGGTAGCTCCACTCGGCTCCACACCGGGGCCGCGGCCGGCATGCCTGCGCCAAAACTGCCCACTGCCGCGCACAAACTCGCCAGCCCCTGCCCCGGCCAGCATGGCGTCCCCACCCACGGCGGGTCGCCCTCCACCGGGCGGCTGTAGCAGGGCGGCGCAATGGTGGCAAGCCGCGTTCGCGGCTGCATCGGCTCCAACGCCAGCACTTCGCGGCCCGCTTGGCTCACCTGAATCGTCAGACGCCCACCAGCCAGAGCATCCGGCAGCGCAACCGTCATCAAGACCCCGATCGGCTGCCACCCACACTCCGGCCCGTCATTTGCCCATTGCGGAACCCTGATGCGGAACTGCACATGCAACCGCGGCGCCGGCCTGCGCCGGCTCTGCCGCCGGCTGTCGGCCGCCGCCGTATCCGGTAAGCCCACCGCCTCCGCCTGCGGGAATCCACGGAACATTAACGGAGCAGCCTCGGACGGCACGGCGCGTTCCGCCGCCGCCGGCTGCCATTCCAGTTCCGGACAGGCAATGCAGCGCTTCCCCACCGGTGCAATCGTCTCAATCAGCAGCCCTGCCATCGGAAAGACAGGCTCCACCTCGGCCTGCCGTCCCTTCGGCTTGGCGGCCGGCCGCGCCTTCGGCGCCGGCTGGCGCTCAATTCGTTGTTTCGTCTCCAGCAGCCGTGCAAGCGCAAGATCGTTCTGCTGCTGACGGAACTGGTCACGGTGCGCAGCCGAGCAGAACTCACCGTCCGAGAACACGTGCAGCAGCGGGATTCGTTTACCGCATTGCAGGCACTTCATCACCGCTTCCCTTGCCCTTCAGAGGATAGATCGACCGCTGACCGGCAGAGGGCTATCGGGGAAACACCTGAGATCAACTCAATCGTCGTCCACTGCGTCGAACGAGATCAGGTTGCGCCGGAAGCCGCCCGTCTTCCAGGCGCCGTAGGCCACTCCAAACGCCAGCCATGCCGCGCCGGCCACTTTGGCCAACGGGCTGAGGCTGAACCACAGGAACAGGCATACCGCCGCACCCACGGCCGGCGCCACCAGATGCGACCAGGAGCGCTCGCGCCCGCGCACCCAGTAATGCAGCAGGCTGGACAGGTTGACCCCCGTGAAGCCGATCAATGCGCCGAAGTTCAGCAGCTCCGCGCCAGTCTGATAACTGATCAGGAACGCTCCCGTTGTGCACAGCGCGCCAATCAGCAGCACGTTGCGGCTGGGAATGCGCCGTACCGGGTGCAGGTAGCCGAAGAAGCTCTTCGGCAGCGCATTGTCGCGCCCCATGCCATAGAGCAGCCGCGCTCCGGCCAGCATCGCGCCTGACGCCGACCCGATCGTGGCCACCACCAGCGTCCAGCTCAGCACCTGAAACAGCACCGCGCCGCCCGCCCGCCCGGCGATGTGCACGTAGGCCGTGTCGATATCCGGATAGGGCTGCGCCGCCGGCCACACCAGTTGCGCGGCGTACACCTCTACGGCAGACAACACTCCAATGATGAGGCACGTGCCCACCATGGCCCGCAGTACGTTGCGCCGCGGGTCCCGCACCTCTTCCGACAGCGTCGATATGCCGTCGAATCCGATATAGGTGAGCACG
>CAYZIX010000114.1:0-16206 GCA_964478395.1 uncultured Candidatus Solibacter sp. | reverse complement strand
CACCATCGGCGAATTGAGCGGCCTGTTCCGTCTGGCCGACCTCGTTTTTATGGGCGGCACCTTCCCCCACCGCGGCGGGCACAACATCCTGGAGCCGGCCGCCTTCGGCGCCGCCATCGTCACCGGGCCGCACATGGAAAATTTTGCCGAAATCGCGGCTGAATTCCGGGAGCACGACGGCGTTGTCACCATCGACGATCCGACGCGCTTCGCCCCTGCTCTGGCGCGTTGGCTGGACGACGCCGAAGCGCGCCGCAATTTGGGCCGGCGCGGGCAGGAGTTGGCCGAGCGCCGCCGTGGCGCCACCGGCCGTACGCTGGCGCAGATCGTGGAGCTATACGATTCAGCCTTGCCGCGCCCCTATGGCTGGAACCCGCTCGGGTCTGTGTGGAGCGCTGGCGTCCGCATCGATCGTGCGTTGCGCCGACCCCGCCCGGACGACAACCGCATTCCCGTCATCAGCATTGGCAATCTCTCCACGGGCGGCTCCGGCAAGACGCCGTTCGTCATTTGGCTTACCGGACGTGTACTCAACGCCGGCCGCTCCGTCGCGGTGCTGACGCGCGGCTACGGCCGCGCTTCATCGGAAATCGTCACCGCTCTGCCCTATGAGCACGTCGCGGTGGATGCGGTCGGAGAGGAGGCGCGCCTCATTCTGCGCGCCGGCGCGGCCATCGCCGTGGGCGCTAACCGCCGCGCCGCGCGGACTGCGCTGGAGGCTCGCCTGCGGCCGGATGTCTACCTGCTGGACGACGGTTTCCAGCATTGGCCGATGCGGCGCGATCTCGACATCGTTTTGATTGACGCTCTCGACCCGTTTCGTGGTGGGCTGCTGCCGCGCGGCCGTCTGCGCGAGCCGTTTGCGTCGTTGGCGCGCGCTGGCATTGTCATCATCACGCGCGCCACGCCGGGCCGGGCTTACCAGGGGTTAAAGGACGAAATCCACCGCCACAATCCGTCCGTACCCATTTTCCTGGCTCAGACCGTTGCCTATCCGCCACCGCTCGATCCGCGACGTCCCATCACCGCGTTCTGCGGGCTCGGCCAACCGGAGAGCTTCCGCCGCACGCTGGCCGAGCTGGGCATACGCCCGGCGCGCTTCGAAGCGTTCCCGGATCATTACCGCTACACGGAGGCCGATCTGGCGCGGCTCGACGGCCAGTTGATCACCACGGAGAAGGATCTACTGAACATTGAGCCCGCGTTGGCCGCACGGTTGGGCGTGCAGGCCGTGGCAATGAATTTGGAAGTGCCGGAGGCCGAAGTTTTGCTCGACGCTATAGAAGAATGCCTTCGCGCTCGTTCATGAGTTGTTCGTACTGTTCGCGCAACGAGAGTAACGGAGTGTGATAAAGTATTTCCGCACCATGTGGAGGAAGCGAAGAGCTCGCGCCATACCTAACATGGAGGTGGTGGCTTCTGATGTTGAGGGCGCGGGGCTAGGTTAGGCCTGACCGAGTCCTGCAATCATCACCCTTCAACTTGCATTGTCGACGTGGTCCCGCCCCGAGTGACGGTACTTGTGATGATACGTTGACGTTGCCAGGTTGGGCATTGTCAGTACCCCTTATGAAAGGAGTGCTGCACAGTGAGCAGAAAGCGCACAGTGGCCCATTCCGCCGCTGAACGCACTGAGGTGTTGATGGTAATCCAGGTCGTGCTTGGCACGATGCAAGTTATCATCGGCATCATCTTGCTGATGCGGTAACTGGGCATCCCCGGTGTTTGGCACAGCCGGGGTTTTCTATGTCACCATCCTTCCTCTGGGGTTGCGACGGTCAAACTTGACCATGAGGTACCGGTGAAAAGTAGCCAGTGAAACTGAAGCCGAACGTTGGTGCGGAAGATCGGGACACGGTCCAGGGGTGTACAACGAGGCCTGCGTCCTGCTCGACGCTATAGAAGAATGCCTTCGCGCGCGAGCAGCAGGCGCTTGATGTCGAGCCCCGCCGAGTAGCCGGTCAACGTGCCGTCCTTGCCAATCACGCGATGGCACGGCACGAACACCGGCAGCGGATTCCGGCCGTTGGCTGCGCCCACGGCGCGTACGGCCTTCGGGCAGCCCAGCGCTTTCGCAATCTCGCCGTACGTCGTCAACTCGCCAAACGGGATCTTGGTGAGCTCGGCCCAGACGCGGCACTGGAATTCTGTGCCGTCCAGCTCGAACGGTACGCCGAAGACGCGGCGCGTCCCGGTCATGTAGTCTTTTAATTCGCGTGCGGCCTCGCGCAGCACGGGCGCACGGTCGTTGCGCTCAGCCTCGTCCCACGTGCTGTTGAAACGCGCCTCAATCAACGCGTCGCCTTCAGCACGTACGGAAAGCACCACGCCGGGTGCCAGCGTCACCGCAGTCCAATGAGCCATGGCAAGAGTCTCCTTAGGGCTTGTGAGGCCGGAACTTCACGCAGTAGAAGACGCCCAGAACTAGCAGCAGGATGCCCCACCACAGGCCGGCGCGGAGTTCGGAGAGCACGACTTGCTGGGCTGGCGGATGGCTTTGCGACCAAATGTCGGCGCCCAGGATCAGTGCACCGTAGACGGTCAGCAGGCTCCCGATGAAGAACCAGATCGAGATGGTCATCTGCTTGTGCTCGCTCATGCTTCGCGCTCCTTACCAGAAGATCCAATTTACCGCCACGAACATTGCTGCCACAACGCCGGCCCACACAACCGGACGGCCGAAGAATGGCGCGTTGTCCGATTTCGGTAGTTCCGTCAGTCCGTACACCAGCCCTTCCAGCTCCGCATCCGGACGGGGCTTCGTCAGCAGGCTTACTATTACGGTGACCAGGAATGTCGCCAGCAGCGACCACCAGGCGCGGAAGACGTTATCGGACATGTCCTTGGCGTCGGGCGAGCCCGTGATGTAGGCCACCGCGTGCGGATTTAGATGGACCCACAGCCACAGCCCGAAGGCGGTCAGGATGCCGGACAATAAACCCCAGAAGGCGCCGGCCGTGGTGCAGCGCTTCCACAACATGCCGAGGATCACGGTGGCGAAAAGCGGCACGATGAAGAAGACGAAGATTACTTGCGCGTAGGCGATGATGTTCGAGAAATTCATCACCAGGTAGGCTGTGCCGATGCTGATGAACACGCCCAGCAGTGAACACCAGCGGCCCATCGAGACGTAGTGCTCATCACTCGCCTGCTTGCGGATGAACGGCTTGTAGATGTCGTAGGTCCAGACCGTGGCGAAAGCACTGACGTTGCCGGCCATGCCGCTCATGAAACCCGCCACCAGCGCCGTGATTCCCAAGCCCAACAGGCCCGGACCGGCATAGCGCGCCAGCATCAGGGGCAGCGCCTCGTTGTAGCTATGCTGACCTGTGGCAATCGCAACGTTTTCGGGCACCAGCTTGATGGGTAGCAACGCCAGACCCAGCAGCCCGGGCAGAATCACAATCAGCGGCACGCACATCTTCAAGAATGCGCCCAGCACCGTGCCCATCTGCGCGGAGCGCATCGTGCGGGCCGACATCACTCGTTGCACCACCAGGAAATCCGTCGTCCAATATCCGAAGCTGATGGCAATGCCCCAGCCCAGCAGGATACCCACCCAGTTCACGCCCATAGGGTTGTCGGCATAGCTGCCCACGTTGCGCCACAGGTGGACGAAATCCTGACCCGGAAAATTGGCCTGGATGCGCGCCACCATCCCGTTCCAGCCGCCGGTCTCAATCAGTCCCATCACCGGGATGATCAGGCAGCCCAGCCAGATCAGGAAGAATTGCAGTACTTCGTTGAAGATCGCGGAAAGCAGCCCGCCCGCCATCACGTACAGCGCTACCGTGATGGAGCTCACCCAGATGGAAAAGTGAATGTCCCAGCCGAGGATCACCTTCATGATGATCGCCATCGAGTACATGTTGATGCCGCTCATCAGGATGGTCATCACCGCGAAACTGACCCCGGCCAGCCCGCGCGGACCTTCGCCGAAGCGCAGTTTCAGGTAGCCTGGCACCGAATGCGTCTTGCAGATGTAATAAAACGGCAGCATCACGATGGCCAGGAACAGAATGGCCGGGATAGCCGCCACCCAGTAGGCGTGCGCCACAATCATCCCGTACTGATAGGTCGCAGCCGCGTAGCCCATCATCTCCAGCGAACCGAGGTTGGCCGAGATGAATGCCAGCCCCGCAATCCAGCCGCTCATATCGCGGCCCGCCATGAAAAAGTCCTCGCCTGTTTTGGCGAAGTTCTTCAAATAAAAGCCGATAGTCAGCACTAGCGCGAAGTAGATGGCGATAATGGCCAGATCTACCGGGCTCAGTGACAACAGCCGGCTCGGCGCTGCGGCAAGGAAGGCAAGCGGCATCGGTAACGGCATGACAGGAAGGGTCATTCTACACGAAACACGCCTTCATTCAGCCACCCGGTGACGCGAAAAGTGTCGAAGATTAAAACACTGCAATATTGTCACCACGGGGTTGACGAGTATCGGGTCTGAAATGCCATAATGGATTCAACATAAGTCGTCATCGACTTAATTGCATCCCCGCGAGGAGGCCCAGCTCCTCGCAAGCCCCTCTGACAGAGGCCGTGCGGTTCCCAGCCACACGGCCTCTTTACTATTTACGGGCTGTTCTTACCAATTCAGCGCCAGCCGCACTAAAGTCCGTAGAGGCAACCCCGTCGGGCCCTTGGCCAGGTAGGGTTTCGTCTCTTCAAGCCACGCAGTTCCAGCAATGTCCAGGTGTGCCCATGGTTTGGACTCGACGAACTCCTCCAGGAACTTGGCCGCCGAGATGGAGCCGCCCCAGCGCCCGCCGATATTGGCAAGGTCGGCGAACGGGCTCTTCAGTAGTTCGCTGTACTCGTCGTCCATCGGAAACGGCCACATCGGCTCTCCGGCGGCCTCGCTGGCGTTGAGCAGACGTTGTTCCAGCGGCTTGTCGTTCGAAAAGACACCGGCGCGCAGGTGGCCCAGCGCCACGGCGATGGCGCCGGTCAGCGTAGCGGCGTCCACCAGATGAGTGCAGCCCTGGCGCACGGCGTAGGTGAGCGCGTCGGCCAGAATCAAGCGGCCCTCGGCGTCGGTGTTCAGCACTTCGATGGTCTTGCCCAGGTAGCTGGTGACGATGTCTCCAGGCCGCTGGGCGCGCGAGCCGGGCATGTTCTCGACGCAGGGGGCAAAAGCCGTCACGGCGATGGCCGGCTTGAGCGCCGCCAGGGCGCGCATGGCCCCCAGCACGGCCGCGGCGCCTGCCATGTCGTAGCGCATCTTGTCCATGTCGGCTGAAGGCTTGATGGAGATGCCGCCCGAGTCGAACGTTACGCCCTTACCCACCAGCGCCAGGTGCGTTGCGCTTTCCTGCGCCGGACGGTATTTCACAACAATCATCAGCGGCGGCTCGGCCGAGCCCTGCGCCACGCCCAGCAGTGCACCACAGCCAAGTTCGCGAAGTTGCTGTTCTTGAAGAACTTCACACTCCAGACCGGCTTCGGCCGCCATCTCACGCGCCTTCGCGGCCAGCACGCCCGGCGTCAACAGGTTGCCAGGCTCTGCCACCAGCGCGCGCGTCCAGTTCTGCGCTCCGGCGACAGCCTCGGCGCGGCTGCGGGCGGCTTCCAGTTCGGGCGTTACTTCCTGAACCGACACCTGGATATGCTCCAGGGGCGTCGCGCCGTTCTCCCGTTCTGTTTTGTGGGTGTCGGGCTCGTAGCTGCCCTCACAGGCGCCTTCGATAAAGGCTTCGAGCATTTCCGCATCGCTGATGGTGATGGCGCAACTGGTGGCGCCGCGCGATTGCAGTTCGCGCACCGCCACACCGCCCACGCGCCGCATGACTGCGGGGGTGAACTTTGCCTGCTCGCCGGCTCCGATCAGCAGTAGACGGCTGGCCGGCAGTCCAGCCGGCCGGTGAATCATCAGCTTTTCCAGCGCCTTGGCCTTGAATTCGCCGCTTTCGCGCAGTTCGCGCGCCAAGCCGCCGGCCAGTTTTTCATCCACCGTCTGGTCGCTGTGGCATACCACCACCAGCGCGCCGGCATCGAGTTCGACACCCGGCTTCGTCGTCAGAGTGATTTGCATGTTCTAGTTGTCCTGATGCTTGAAGTTGCGCTGGCGCATCTGCTGGCGTGCTTCTTTTTCGATGTCGCGGTTCTGCTCAGCCTCGCGTTTGTCGTGCAGTTTCTTGCCCTTACAGACGCCGATCTCGCACTTCAGCAGGCCGTCCTTCAGATAGAGGCGCAGTGGGATAATGGCCAAGCCCTTTTCTCGGATCTTGGCGTAAAGCTTGTCAATCTCGCGCCGGTGCAGCAGCAGTTTGCGCTTCTTGGTGGGATCGTGGTTCCAGATGTTGCCGTGCGAGTAGGGGCTGAAATGCGCGTGCACCAGCCAGGCTTCTCCCGCCTCGACGCTGGCATAAGCGTCCCGCAACTGAACCTTGCCCTCACGCGCTGATTTGATCTCGGTGCCGGTGAGCACAAGTCCGGCCTCAAGGCGTTCCAGGATGAAGTAGTCGTGAAAAGCCTTGCGATTATCGGCGACGGGTTGGATGCCGTTCTTGTCCTTAGCCAAGAGAAATCGTCTCCACGCCACGGAGGCGGCGAGCGTCAGCATTCGTAGAGGAAGATTGCCGGCGCGTCGGGCGAGTGTTCCGCTCACGATTGTAGCACGGCGCCAGAGGCTCGATATTCGGACCTAACATGCGGAAGATAAATCGGTTAGCGCTATTTTTTGCGATTCTCGCGACGCTCGTTCCCGCCAGTTCCTGGGCCAAGACAAACAGGAAGGGCGACCAGTACCTGGCCACCGGAAAGGCGGCCGAGGCGCGCCGCGAGTACGACACCGCGCTGGAGAACTATGAGAAGGCGCTGGCGACGGACCCCTCTGAGGCGGTCTACCAGTTGCACGTCCGCCGGCTGCGCTTCGCTGCCGCCCAGACGCACATCGATGCCGGGCAAAAGATCCGCGCGAATGGTGATTTGGAAGGCGCCATCAAGGAGTTCCAGCGGGCCTATGCCATTGATCCCAGCTCGGCTCTAGCCGAGGTGGAACTGCGCCGCACCAACCAGATGATCGAAGCCGAAAAGGTTCGCATGGCGGACCCTAACGCCAAGCCGCTTTCGCGTGAGGAGCGCGGACTGACGCCGGCCGAAATGGCCCGGCGCGAAGCCGAGCGGCGCGCCTCGCGCATCCAGGCCGTGCCGGAGTTAAAGCCGCTGTCACAGCAACTTACCGGGCTGAAGATCGCCAATCAGAAGGCGCGCGTGTTGTACGAAACCGTGGGCAAGCTGGCCGGCATCAACGTGCTGATCGACTCCGAATACCAGGACACTAAAACCTACTCGATCGAGCTGAACAGCGCCACGCTGGACGAGGCTCTGGACTACATCGCACTGGTCACCAAAACCTACTGGAAGCCGCTTTCGGCCAACGCCATTTTCGTTACCCAGGACAACGTCACCAAACGGCGGGACTATGAAGAACACGTGGCCCGCGTCTTCTACCTGCAGAATCTGACTTCGGCGCAGGAGTTGCAGGAGGTGATGACCGCCATGCGCGCCGTCACGGATGTGCGCAAGGTCATGCCGATCAACTCTCAGTCGGCGATTGTCGTACGCGGTACGGCAGACCAGGTGGCGCTGGCCGAAAAGGTGCTGCTCGACCTGGACCGGCCGAAGAGCGAAGTGCTGGTCGACATCATCGTGATGGAGGTGAACCGCAAGAAGAGCCGCGATTTGGCCCTGACGCCATATTCCTCCAGTACGGCCGGGTTATCGATGACGGGTACGTTCGCGCCGGGCGGCTCGTCGGGCAGCAGTGTCTCGATCCAGAACATCAAGAGCCTCGGTCTGGGCGACTGGTCCACGGTGGTTCCGTCGGTGCTGTTCAAGGCGCTGATGACCGACACCGAGTCGAAGGTGCTGAACGCGCCACAGTTGCGCGCCACCGACGGGCAGAAGGCGTCGCTCAAGATCGGCGACCGTTATCCGTACGCGACCGGGTCGTATTCGGCCGGTGTGACCACTACCACTACCTCCGCGCTCGTCTCGACGCAATTTCAATACGCTGATGTTGGCGTGAATGTTGATTTGACGCCCAGAATCCACGGTACCGACGAAGTGTCAATGCAGGTTGAGCTTGAGATCTCGAACATTACTGAAAAGGTGGATGTGGGCGGGTTGACGCAGCCTGTGATCGGCCAGCGCAAGGTGAATCACATCATCCGCGTGAAAGAGGGTGAGATCACATTGATCGGCGGCCTGATGCAGTCTACATACACCAAGACCAAGGGTGGCGTACCGTTCCTGATGAATGTGCCGATTCTGGGGCGTTTTTTCCAGAGCGATAGCATATCGGATTCTAAATCGGACCTCGTGGTAGCGCTGGTGCCTCACATCCTACGTGCTCCCGACATCGGGCCCGACAACGTACGCACTATCGACACCGGTACCGACACAATCTATAGGCTGAACTACGCGCCTGTGAGGCCGGCCACCACCCCCGCCGCCGCCAAGCCGGCCGCGCCGGCCGCACAGTCCACTCCGGCCGCGCCGTCGCCAAAGCCTGAGACCACGCCCGCCGCGGCCACGCCTGCGCCGGGCGCTGCGGCGTTGACGCTACGTCCCAGCGCCAGCGAAATTCCGCTCAGCGGCACTGCGACGGTGGCCGTACAGGTGGATAACATCGGAGAACTGTTCAGCGCGCCCATGCGGATCCGCTACGATCCGAAGGTGCTCAAGCTGGTGGATGTCCGCAGCGGCACGTTCCTGGGCGGGGATGGCCAGCGGGTGAGCTTTTCAGAGACTCGCGCCGAGGATGTCGGCGCGGCCATCATCAACATGAACCGCGTGCCGGGCGCGGGTGGTATTTCCGGCTCGGGCACGCTGTTGACGCTGACGTTCCAGGGCATAGCGAAGGGCGCGAGCAGCATTGGCTTTTCGGAACTGGGGCTGCGTGATTCGCGGCTGGAGTCCATCACGGTGATGCCGCCGGCCATCACGTTGACGGTGAAATGATCGACCGCAAGCACAAACGGCGCGGGCTCACGCTAGTGGAGCTGATTGTCGCGTTCACTATCATGACGCTGCTGACGGCAATGGCATTGCCGCTGGCGCGCTTCAAGGTGCGGCGCGAACGTGAACGGGAACTCCGTTACGCTCTGCATGACATGCGCGCCGCCATCGACAAGTACAAGGACACCTGTGACAAAGGCGGCATCGAGAAGAAGATGGGCACCGAGTGTTATCCGGAAACGCTGGATCAACTGGTGGAGGGCGTGAAGCTTGCGAACGACGCCTCCGGCAAAAAGATCCGTTTCCTGCGCCGCCTGCCGCGCGACCCGTTCACGAACTCCACCGACTGGGGGCTGCGTTCAACGCAGGACGACCCGAAGAGCAACGGCTGGGGCGGACAGAACGTCTTCGACGTCTATACAAAAACCATGGAGAAGACTCCGGATGGCACGCCGTATTCAGAGTGGTAGGTTCGCGCGCGGTTTCACGCTGATCGAGCTGATGATCGTGATGGCGATCGTCACCATCATGGTGTCGGTGGCCGTCCCGATGTATCAGAAGTCGATCATCCGCGCCAAAGAGAGCGTGCTGCGGCAGAACCTGTTCACCCTGCGTACCGTGATCGACGAATTCACCTACGACAAGTCGAAAGCGCCACAGGCATTGCAGGACTTGGTGCAGGAAGGTTATTTGCGCCAGATTCCGTTCGATCCGATGACCGGCGAGGCCGACTGGACCACCATTCAGGAAGACGCCGTTACCAGTGTCAACCAGACCGAGCCGGGCATCTTCGACGTGCGTTCGAAGTCGGATAAGAAGTCGCTGGAAGGCACGCCCTATAACGAGTGGTAGGCGCGCGGACTTGCTACGATGACAGCGTCACACCATGCGCCGTCGAGAATTTCTCCATCTTCCACTCGTGAGCGCCGCGACGGTCCTGCGCGCCGCTGACCCAGCTCTGCGACTCGGCTACGACACATACTCCATACGCGCCTGGGGCATGAAGGCGCTGGAGCATCTTGAGTTCGCCTCGCGCCACCACTGCAACGCCATTCAGATTTCGTCGCTCGGTGATTTCGAATCACTGGAGCCCGCGCATTTGGCCAAGGTCAAGGCGCGCGCGGCGGAACTCGGCATTGTCATCGACGCCGGCACCGGCTGCATCTGCCCCTCATCGCATGCCTTCAACCGGCGGGCGGGCACGGCCGAGGAGCAGTTGACGCGTGCTCTGAAGGCCGCACACGCCGTGGGTGCGGCTTCACTGCGCTGCTATTTGGGCGACTCGGGCGACCGGCTGCACCCGAACGGTATCGAGTTCCACATCGAGAACACCGTGAAGGTGTTCCGCGCGGTGAAATCCGTGGCGGAGGAGACAGGCGTCAAAATCGCCATCGAGAATCACTCCGGCGACATGCAGGCCTGGGAATGCCGCGCGCTGATCGAGGCCGCGGGCACCAGCTACGTGGCGGCGTGTCTCGACACGGGCAACCCCATCTGGTGCGCCGAGCATCCGGAAGTGACGCTGGAAATGTTGGGCCCACTCACCGTCACCACGCACTTCCGCGACACAGCCATATTCGCGCATGAGCGTGGCTGCGCCGGACAGTGGACCGCTCTCGGCGACGGCTGCGTCGATATGAAGAAGTTGGCTGAGCTGCAAAAGCGGCTGTGCCCACGCGCGTCGCTGCATCTGGAAATCATCACTGGCCGGGCGCCGCGCATTGTGCCGTTCTACGAGCAGACGTTCTGGAAGGCGTTCCCCAAGGCCCGCGCCGCCGAGTTTGCGCGCTTTGTCGCGCTGGTTAAGCAGGGCCATCCGTTGATGGCGCCCATGGTGGTGGCCGACGCGTCCGGTGACAAGCCAGCCGAGTACACTGCCGCCCTGAAACGTCAGCAGTGGGTGGATCTGGAGCGGAGCCTCGATTACGCGCGGAGGAATCTGATTTGACGGAAGAGCCGCGCGTCATCCGGTTAGAAGCGCAACCGGCGCTGGTCGCCGGCGCCGAGGCTGAGCCTGCGTGTCTGGCTGAGACGTCGGCCGGGCTGCACGCCCGGGTTATCGAATTTGCACTCCGCTCCGGCTCACCGTCTTCGGGCGCTCCATTCACGCGCTATCTGGGCTGTACCGAAAGTGGCAGGCTGCGAATTGAAGCCGGTGTGCCGACGCTCGATCCGTTGCCGGGGGGCGAGGGCGTCGAGTCCGTCATGCTGGAGGGCGGCGAAGCCGTGGCGCTGTCGTACGAAGGCGACGACAGTGAATTGCCGGCACTGCACGCGGCGTTGGACGACTGGATGGAGACGCACGGGCGGCGGCCGGCCGCGCCGCGCGTCGAATCGTATTTAGCTGGTCCGCTGCACCGGCATGTGTTGATCTATCAGGTGGTTGAGGAGTAGTTTGTAATGCGCATAATCGTTGTGAGTCTGATGCTGGCTGGCTTGGCCTTGGCGCAGAAGCCCGAAATCCACGGGCCGAAGCAGTATGGCGCGCGGCCGGGTAACCCTTTTATCTACCGTGTCCCGGCAACGGGTGAGCGGCCCATGAAGTTCTCCGCCACCGGCTTGCCGGAAGGGCTGAAGCTGAACGCCGAAACGGGCGTCATCACCGGCACCACGCCTAAACAGGGGCTCTACAACGTGACATTGAAGGCGTCGAACAAGCGCGGCAAGGCTTCGCGCGAGTTCCGCATCGCCGCCGGGCCCAACATCGCGCTGACGCCGCCGATGGGCTGGTCCACCTGGTACATGGCCTACACCCGGATCAGCGACAAGATGGTGCGCGAGCAGGCCGAGGCGATGATTCGCACCGGCTTGGCCGACCACGGCTACTCCTACATCAACATCGACGACGGTTGGAACATCAAGCCCGGCGATTCCGTTCGTGGCGGTGCGGCGCGAATGCCCGATGGCACGCTACGCACCAACTCCGATTTTCCAGACATGAACGGGCTCACCGATTTCCTGCACGAACGCGGCCTGAAAGCGGGCATCTACATCTCGCCCGGACCGCTCACCTGCGCGCATTACGAAGGCAGCCTGGGCCACGAGGCGCAGGATCTGAACACGTTCGTCAAATGGGGCTTCGACTTTCTGAAGTACGACTGGTGCACTTACGGCAAGGCCACGCCCGGCGAGCGTACGCCCGAATACTACAAGAAGCCCTACCGCCTGATGGGCGATCTTGTGAAGAAGGCGCCGCGCGACCTCGTCTACAACCTTTGCCAGTACGGCATGGGCGACGTCTGGACGTGGGGCCGCGAGGTGGGCGGTAACTTCTGGCGCACCACGGGCGATATCGGTCTGCTGGAGAACTTCGGCAACTTCTGGGAAGCGGTCGATAAGACCGGCTTCAGCCAGGGCGGCAAGGAAAAGTATGCCGGGCCGGGTGGCTGGAACGATCCGGATAACCTCCTCATTGGCCAGGTGCTCGTGAAGAACGAGCTGAAGCCTGTGCCGTTGACGCTCAACGAAAAACGCAGCTACTTCACCCTGTGGGCGATGCTCGCCTCGCCGCTCGTGCTTGGCTGCGATATGACGAAACTGGATGACGAGACGCTGGCCATTCTGACCAACGACGATGTGATCGATATCAACCAGGACGGGCTTGGCCTGCAAGCGGTCATGACGGCGCAGGAAGGCTCCGTGCAGACCTGGACCAAGAAACTGGAAGGCGGCGATGAGGCTGTGGCTATCTTCAATCGCGGAACCAATGCCACGCGCCTGCGTTACGACTTCAAGGGCGTCCGGCATCTCACAGATCTGTGGCGCAAGGTCGACTATGGCGTGCGTAACAGCTTTTTTGAGGTAACGGTTCCCGGCCACGGCGTGCTGCTGATGCGGTCGGAGCCTCGCTGAGCTAAGGTGATTCTCTATTCCGGTCTCAGTGGATTAGGCCCTCGATCAATATTCCGGTCTGCCGAAATAAGCTCTAGGGGTGGCTATGGCTTCCACCGAGCGGCGGCGCCGGAATCGAAACGTGCTTGCTCATCCGCTTGAATTGCGCCTGAGCTATTTGGACGCAGCGGGCGTGCAGCAGATTGTTCCGGCCCATATTGTCGACATCAGCGACTTTGGTTTGGGGTTACAACTCGGTGTGGCGTTGCAGGTGGGCGCCATCGTCACGCTGCTCGGCAGCGCCAAAACTACTGAACTGCATCTGCCTCCGCGCGCCAAAGTCTGCTGGACGGGACCCATGGCCAGCGGCTTCTATAGGGCCGGTGTCCGGTATGAAGACGTCGGTGATGGCCGTGCAGAACCGGAATCTGATGTCGATCTTTACGAGGTGCTGGAGGTCAGTCCGAAAGCGTCGCCGGAGACGATTCACCGGGTCTACCGCCTGCTGGCGCAACAAGTTCATCCTGACAACCGGCAAAGTGGTGACGAGGAGTTGTTCCAGCGGCTGGTGCGCGCCTATCGTGTACTGAGCGACCCGGAACGGCGCGCCGCTTACGACATCGAGCGTGGAGGCATGCTGCGTTCACGCTGGCGCCCGTTTGTTGGATCCGATTCGACGCACGGGCTTGAGGCTGAACGCAGCCGGCGCCATGGCGTGTTGAAGGGGTTGCTGGCCAAGCGCATGTGCGAGCCGCACTCCCCGGCGATGACCATGTTCGAGATTGAAGACCTGCTGGGCGTACCGCGCGATCATCTGGAATTCACGCTCTGGTACCTGAAGGAACGTGGTTTCGTGGTCCGCTCTGATAACAATCGCTACCAGATCACGGTTTCAGGCGTCGATCAGGCTGAACTGTTTGAGCGCGAGGATAGTGCGGCCAAGGCCAAGGCGTCTTCGCCTGTGACGGTTGCTGTTGGGCTAATCGGCGGAAAGTAAGGCGCTATTCGCGGGGTGCGATGCCAAGCGTGCGCATCTTCTTGTAGAGGTTGGAGCGTTCCAGCCCGAGCGCCTCGGCTGCGCGGCTGACGTTGCCACCACAATCTTCCAGCTTGCGCAGAATGTAATCCCGTTCGGCCGCCTGGCGCACTTCGAGGAGGCTGGCTGTGCGCTCAGCCGAACGCTCTGCCGGCCGCCGGCCTTGCGGCAGTGGAATGTGACGCGCGTCGATGCGCACCTGTGGATTCATGATCACAATCCGTTCCATCAAGTTCTTCAGTTCGCGCACGTTTCCGGGCCAGGAATAGTCGCTCAGCAGTTGCAGGGCTTCCGGCGTCAGCTCTTTGGACTTGCGGCCGTAGGCCGTGGCAAATTCATCCAGGAAATGGGCGGCCAATAAGGGGATGTCTTCCAGACGCTCGCGCAGTGGCGGCACTTCGAACGGAATCACGTTGAGGCGGTAAAACAGGTCCTCGCGGAAGTTGCCGCGCTCAATCTCCTCTTCAAGATTCTTGTTCGTTGACGCGACCACGCGCACGTCCACCTGCACCGGTTCGGGCCAGCCAACCGGCTCGAAGCGCTGCTCGTCCAGCACGCGCAGCACCTTGGCTTGGGTGCGCAGGCTCATGTCGCCGACTTCGTCCAGGAATAGGGTTCCAAGGTCGGCCTTTTCGAATTTGCCGGCCTTGTCGGCCGGGCCGCCCGTGCGCTGGCCGAAGAGTTCGTTTTCGATCAGATCTTCGGGAATGGCGGCGCAGTTGAGTTCTACGAAGGCGTGTTCGGCGCGCGAACTAGAGGCGTGAAGGGCCCGGGCCACCAGTTCCTTGCCGGAGCCGCTTTCACCGTAGATCAGCACGCGGCCGTTGGTGGAAGCCATCAAAGCAATCTGCTGGCGCAGCGCCTTGATGGGGACGCTCTCGCCGATGATCTGAGATTGGCCGCGGGTACTCTCCCGCAGTGCCCGCACCTGGTTGCGCAGGCTGCGCTGCTCCAGCGCGTTCTTCAGCACCAGCAAGACCTTCTCGATGGTAAGCGGCTTCTCCAGGAAGTCGAAGGCCCCCAGTTTGGTGGCGCGCACAGCGGTCTCGATGCTGCCGTGGCCGGAGATCATGATTACGGCCGGCGGAGTGGCCGGTCGCATGACGGCCAATTGCTCAAGCACCTCCAGGCCGTCGATGCCGGGCAGCCAGATATCCAGCAACACGGCCTCGTAGGAGCCGGAAGCCAGCTCGGCCAGAGCTTCCTCGCCGCTTGCGGCCGTGCTCACCTTGAACCCTTCGTCTTCAAGCACGCCGCCGAGTGAGGCGCGAATGCCCGGCTCGTCATCCACAATCAGTACACGCGTCCGTCTCAAAGTGTTGCCTCGGCCGGCCGGGAGTCGGCGTCTGTCGCTGTTGCGGCCGGCAATTCAATGATAAAGCGGGCGCCGGCCGGAACGTTGCTCTCTACCCGGATCTGCGCTTGGTGCTCGGCGATAATGTGGCTGACAATGGCCAGCCCAAGGCCGGTGCCGCGGCGTTTGGTGCTGAAGTAGGGCAAAAAGAGCTTTTCCTTGTCCTCTGTCGAGATGCCGCAACCTGTGTCGGCCACCACCAATTCAACGACGTCCGGCGCCGCCAGACGCGTTTCGATGTCGAGTTCGCGCAATGGCGTGTCGGCCATCGCTTCGGCCGCGTTATCCACCAGATTGACCAGCACGCGCTTGAACTGTTCGACGTCGAGAGCCACCACAGGCAGGTCTGCCGCCAAGCGCCGCTGCACACGGATCCCTTCCAGGCGGCCTTCGAATACAGCCAGCGCCTGCTCAACCACGGCATTGAGGTTGCCCGGCTTAGGATGCGCGGCCGGGAAACGCGCAAACTGACTGAACTCGTCGGCCAGTGTCTTGACGCTCTCCACCTCGCGGGCGATGGTCACGCAGCAGTCGGTGACGATGCGGCGCACTTCGGGCGGCGGGCTGGCCTTGTCGAGCTGCCGCAGAATCCGCTCTGACGACAGCGCAATCGGCGTCAGCGGGTTCTTCAGTTCGTGCGCGATGCGCCGCGCCACCTCGTTCCAGGCCTCGGCGCGCTGGGCGCGCAGCAGTTCGGTGGTGTCCTCAATCAGCAACACATAGCCGCCGGTTGGGCTGGCTTCAAGCGCGGCCACGGTGAGTGACAGGTGGCGTACGCCATCGGTTGTGCGCATCTCGAACTGCCGGTTGGCCGTTCCTGTGCGCCGGGCGCGTTTCAACAGGCGTGCAAACTCGCTGGCCTGCTCGCCCGGGATAAGCTCGGTAAGGCGTACGCCCGGCTCGACGCTCTGCGCCGGAAAAATCTTGTGCAGCGCTCCATTCACCAATAGGACCGTGGCGTCGTGGGCCAGTGAGATCACACCAGTGGGAATTCTTTCGAGCACGGCCTCGATAAAGCGGC
>CAYZIX010000113.1:0-16255 GCA_964478395.1 uncultured Candidatus Solibacter sp. | reverse complement strand
AGCGCACGTCGCCGGCGCGGCCGCCGTTGACGCCAGCGCCAAGCAGCGCGAATTCGAGGAACTGCCGGCCTTTCAGCGGCAGGTCGACTACGCGCTTGTTCTCAATAACGAAGCCGACCGTGGCGTTGGATGTCTCCAGCAGCGCCGACGAGGCCGCCACTTCGACAGATTCCGACACGGCGCCGACTTTCAGTTGCAGGTCGATACGTGCCGATTGTTGAACGGCAAGATGGATGCCGGTTTGTACCTGGGGCGAAAAGCCGGGCGCCTCGACGCGCAGCCGGTAGTCGCCCGGTGGTAGTTGGGTGATCGTGTAGTAGCCGGCGTCGGTGGTGTTGGTACGACGTTCCACCTGCGTGGCTTCGTTAGTCGCGGTCACTGCGGCAGCAACGATGACGGCGCCCGACGGATCGGTGACGCGTCCCGTCATTTCCGCGGTTTGTGCCAGCAACGATATGCATGGCACGACCAGGAACGTAAGAATCTGAAGTAAGTGTCTCATCAGTTAATCCGAATCTTCGCTAGGTAAATCGAAGTGTGCTCCTCGTGAGTGCTGTAATAAAGCGTCCACAGCACTCCATGGTCAAGAACAAAACCGGGATAGCTATTGTCGCCGCGGCTGGGCAGCGTGAGTTGGGGCTGGTAGCTACTGGTGGTCATGAAACCGAGCACGGTTCGCGGACCGTCCTCGCCCGGTACACGGTCCCAACGCCCGCCGGCGATCATCCGGCCGTCGGGCAGCACAATGAAATTCGGGCCTCCAACATGCACGGACTGCTTGGTCCAGTGCCAACTCGTATAGGGCGCGTCGGCCCAGCCAATCTGGGCCAGGTCATCGCTAAGCGAACGCGTCCGCATCAGCACCACCATCCGCCCGCCGGGCAGAAAACGGACTGTGCTTTCATCGGCGCCCGGGACATCCAGCGCCGTCACTGTCTCCCAGTGCACGCCATCACGGCTGCGGACCAGATTGGCGCGCCGCGGATCAGCGGGCAACTCCTTGCCGGGTGATCCGAACTTAGACACACCCCAGGCCATGCCGTTGTGCCAAGTGACCCGCCATAGCCAATGCCCGCGCTCGAGCACGGACGTGGGCTTGGACCAGCTCCGGCCGTCACGAGAAAACATCACGCGCGGCTGCCGGCCCTGGTAAACGCCGCCAGGATATTCTGATCCGCCTGCAACAATCATCAACTCGCCTTTGGCTGTGACTGAAAGATGCGGGTCCCGCAGGTCGATGCCCGGTTCGGCGATCAATGCCGCCGACGTCCAGGCGTCGCCATCCTTGGACGTGAGAACCCTCAGTTTTCCGTCGTCAGCCCCGCCGGTGCGCGGGACGTGAGCCGCCCCCTCCCGGAAGACGGCAAACCAGCGGTCGCGGAACCGGATCAGATCGCCAAACGCCGAATGCGGAGCCCGATCCCATATTCGCTTCACTGAAAGCAGTTCCAACCTGGGCTCAGCTGGCGCGCAAAGCGGTACAAGCGTGGCAATCAATAGGAGCGATGTCCGCATGGAGCGATTATATGTTGCGGTAAAATTACAGTCAACAAAAAACTGTAAACAAATAACAGTTGACGCATTCTACCATTGAGCTTTATTCTTTAAGTGCATGGAGAACGCGCATACTCCAATACGTCCCGTCGCTCTTCGCCGCAGTGTGGCCGACGCCCTACGGTCGGCGCTATTGGAAGGGCGATATCAACCGGGCGAGGAACTCTCGGATTCCCGGTTGGCAGCGGAGTTTGGAGTGAGCCGGGGCCCTGTACGCGAGGCTTTGCTGCTGCTGGCGGAAGAGGGGTTGGTGGTCCACCACCAGAACCGCGGCTTTGAAGTGCCCCGCCTGGGCCGCGCGGGCCTCGACCAGATTGTCCAGGTGCGGCTGCCGTTGGAGATCCTGGCACTGGAAGCGGCGCGTGCGCACTACACGCCAGACGCAGTGGCGCAACTGCGGCGCTTGCAGGCCGACCTGGTCAACGCATTCCGCCAGGGTGGCATCCTGGCCTGCTCCGGACCGGATTTTGCCTTCCACCATGCGGTTTGGGAGATGGGCGGCAACCCCTGGCTGATGGCGGCTCTGGCAAGGGTCTCAATGCCGTACTTCGCCTATGTTTCAGCGTTCAACCTTGGGCGGCGGGACCACTCCGCCGAGTTGATGGAACGGATGCACGGACTCTATATCGGCTATATCGAAGGCACAGGTTCGGAGTCGGCCTCCGACTGCGTGACATTCCATCTAGGTTTGGACTGAAGTTGGTGCCCGGGGCGGGGATCGAACCCGCACGTCCCTTGCGGGACAACGGATTTTAAGTCCGTTGCGTCTGCCAGTTTCGCCACCCGGGCGCCGGTAAGAACAACCACCGGGTACGTTACTCACTCTACCATCCTCCGCGTTGGCCAACCGATTGCAATCTTCTATTCCGCCTCACATGGAGACAATGGAGACCTGCAATGCTCAGATGCTTGCGCCCGGGATGCCCGATGCGCTGCGAAAATCGACACCAGCCCAGTTGTGCTGACCGTGTCCTTTCCTATCTCCTCCTGTCTCTGTTGATTGTGGTGTTTATCGCCAGCCTAGCTATTGGGCTAACCCTGTTGCACCGGAACCATGGCACATCAACTGACATACCCGAACCGACGCCAGTCGCGGCCGCGCAGCCGCCGGAGTTGATAAGTGAGCCCGTGAATCACCGTCAACAGCGGCTCCGCCGCGACGTGTACCGGCAATCCGAACTCCCGGTGAATACACCGGTCCAGGTGCCGCAGCAGCGCCGAGCCTCCCGTGAGCAGAATACCGGTCTCGACCAAATCCGCGCAGAGCTCCGGAGGGGCCTGTTCCAGAACCTTTCGAACAGCGTCCAGAATCTGCTGGATTGACGGAGCGAGCGCCTCCCGTATATCAACGTCAGACAATGTCACCTCACGCGGGATGCCATCTCCCAGGCAGCGGCCCTTTGCCATTACGGTCAAGCGGCCGGTGAGTGGACAGGCCGACCCGGCCTCCACCTTGATCCGCTCCGCGGTCCGCTCACCAATCAGAAGCTGGTGCCGGCCACGCACGTGGGCCGCAATGGCGGTGTCGAACTCATCGCCTGCCACGGCAACCGAGCCCCCCTGGACGACGCTCGCCATCGAGATGACGGCAATGCCGGTGACGCCCGCCCCGACATCGATCACCATGCGTCCGCGCGGTTCAGCAATGGGCAACCCGGCTCCGTACGCCGCAGCCAGTATCTGGTCTGTGAGCATGACGCTAGCAGCGCCAACACGTTTGAGCGACTCAGCTAGGGCCAACCGCTCCACCTCGGTCAACTCGCCGGGCACGGCCGCCACCACACGCATCCAGCCCAACCCGTGGGCCGGCCTGATCCCGTACAGGAAGCGGCTGATCATTTCCTCACACAGCGACAGATCGCAGATCATCCCGCGCCGTAACGGTCGGACAGTATATAGCTTCCGTGGAGTCCTCCCGCAGCCAGCTTCGGCTTCCCAGCCCACCGCCGCAATCTCGCCAGTGCACTGATTCACTGTGACCAGCGACGGCTGCCGGACAGATACGCCGTGTCCGTCCAGACAAACCAGGGTGTTGGCCGTCCCCAAATCGATGCCGATATTCCGGCAGCCGAAGCGGCTCATTGTGCCGTACGCTCCACGTGCGTATCAGTTGCCACAGGCGCCTGCCGCCTCTGGCTGGTAGAGCACCTTGACCACCTTCAATCGCCGCAACCCCTTGGGGACAGGCCACTCGATGACATCTCCCACACGGTAGCCGAGCATTGCCGTGCCGATGGGCGCCAGCACAGAGACGCTATTGGCGGCACCACTGCGACCGGGAAACACCAGGCGGTAGACACGTTCTTCTCCAGAATCCAGGTCGCGCAGCCGCACCTCGGAGTTCATGGTCACGACATCGCGCGGAATGACGCGGGAATCGACGATTTCCGCACGATCCAGTTCCCGTTCAAGCATCTCCAAGTATCCAGCGTCAGCCCCGCAGACGGCGCGCTGGCGGCCGATCATGGCGTCGAGTTGCTCAAAATCAGATTCAGTGATGTAGATCCGGGATTTCATGACAATTCTCACTGCAAAAGGTCAGTGCAATCGACGTGCCATGCAAAAGACAACGACTAAGCCGTCGCTTCTGCCTGAAAAGGCACAGCGCCGGCCGCATGGGGCCAATCGCATTTGGGGAAAAGGCTCACAGCAGCGCGCTTTAAGGTGATGGCGCATGGATTGCTTCAACCTGCACCGAGGACCAGTACTACATGATCCGAGGGTCATCCATAGTGGAGTTCAGCCTTCCGCAATCGCCTCCGGCCGCGCTCCGAACGGTACGGAAGAAGCTATCGCAGCACGGGCTCCGCATCGCCGCCGAGTTGGACATCACCGCCCACATCCGGCAGGAACTGGGCGCGTGCCTGGCGCCGTGCATTGTACTGTATATCGACGACCCGCTCCTGTTGCTGGAGGCGGCCATCTTTCATCGCGGCGCCGCGCTGGTCATCCCTCAGCCAATTGTGCTTTCCGGCGGTGCCGGGTGCACGACAGTACTGCTGCAAAGCATGGAGTCTCTGGTGGCGGCGGGTCTGCCGGCCAGCGTGCAGGAGCCGCTCTACAATCTCCACATCCGCATGGTCCGCGCCGTGGAGACCGTGGCGAGTAACGAGGTAGCCTGTTGAGGATGGGCTATCGGCTGTCGCGCAAACTTTCCGCTATGCGAGCCGTCGCCGGGTCCTGGCGGGGCTTCGCCGGAGGGGTGTTGGGTGTGTTTGCCGTGGCCCTGCTAGACCGCGCCACAGCCGGCGCTTGCGCGCCCCTCTACGGCCTGCTGGTCGTCGTCACAGCTCTCGGCCGCGGCTGGATGGCCGGTGCCACCTTGGCTGGCCTGTCCGCCGCTCTCGTTGCTGCCACGTCTCCGGCGCCATTTTGGCCGCGCAACGCGGTGGAAGCGATGGTGTTGCTCTCGCTGCCACCGGTTGCCGGCTGGCTGGTTGAGCGGGACCGCCGGCAGATGCGCCGCTATAGGCAACTCGCCGAGAAGCTGAGCGCCGTGTACGAAAAAGTTCAGGCCAACCTCGATGGGATGAAGCGCGCCGAGCGCCTGTCCGCGCTGGGGCAGTTGTCGGCCGGCCTGGCACACGAGATCCGCAACCCGCTGGCCAGCATCTCCGGTGCGGCGGCCATCCTCAAGCGCAATCCGGAATTGGACGCCAAACAGGCCCGCTGCATCGACATCATCACGAATGAATGCCAACGTCTGAATGGTCTGTTGACCAACTTCCTGAACTTCGCCCGGCCGCGGCCTCCGCGCTTCCAGACAATCCACGTGGAGACGGTGCTCGACGGCGTCGTCTCGCTGGCCGGGCACGGCGTCCACGACAAGACTGTCCATTTGGAGAAACGCATTGCCAATGGCCTACCCGCGGTGGAATGCGATCCGGAGCAACTGGAGCAGGTCCTGCTGAATCTCATGATCAACGCAATTGAGGCCAGCCCCGACGGCGAAACAGTGTGCCTCGCGGCTGAGCAGGCCAACCAGCGGATTGTCGTCCGCGTGAGTGATAGCGGCCCAGGTGTCGAACCGGCGCATGTCGACCGCCTGTTCGATCCGTTCTTCACCACCAAGGAACACGGCACGGGTCTCGGGTTACCCGTGGCTCATCAGATCATGCGCCAAATGGGCGGCGCTCTGATCGGGCAGAAGAACGCCGTGCGTGGGATGACATTCTCCGTCGTCCTGCCGGCCAAAACATCAAACCAATGAATCCTGCACGCATACTTGTGGTGGATGACGACGAGAATCTCCGCTGGGTGCTGCGCACTCAACTGGAAGACCTGGGCTACGCGGTCGCCACTGCCGCCGACGGGCGTGAGGCCGCAACAGAAATCGACCGCGAGCCGCCCGCACTGGTGCTGACCGACCTGAAAATGCCGGGCCTGTCCGGCATGGAGCTGCTGGACCGCATTCGCACCGACCACGCAGAAGTAGCCGTGATCATCATGACCGCCTTTGGAACAATCCAAAGCGCGGTGGAAGCGATGCGCCTGGGCGCGTACGACTATCTCACCAAGCCCATCGATTACGAAGAACTGGGCTTGGTGGTGGGTCGCGTACTGGAGCACCTGCGTCTGGTGGCTGAAGTCCGCGACCTGCGCACTGCACTGGACCACAAGTACGGCTTCGAGAACATCATCGGACACTCCGAAGCCCTGCTGACCGTGCTTGACACCGCAGCTCGCGCGGCGCAAAGCGAATCGACTATTCTCATTCACGGCGAAACCGGCACGGGCAAAGAGCTGTTGGCGCACGCGATTCACTTCAACAGCCGGCGCCGCGAACGCCCATTCATCACCATCAACTGTGGCGCCATCCCGCGCGAGTTGCTGGAATCGGAGCTGTTCGGCCACGTCAAGGGCTCGTTCACCGGCGCCGTCGCGCACAAGCGGGGCAAGGTGGAGATGGCCGATCGCGGCACGCTGTTCCTCGACGAGATTGGCGAGATGCCGCTCGAATTACAGGTAAAAATGCTGCGGCTGATCCAGCAGGGCGAGCTGGAGAAGATTGGCGCCGTGGCTCCGCTGAAGGTGGACGTACGTTTTGTCGCCGCCACCCACCGCAACCTGCACGCCATGATCGAAGATGGCGCCTTCCGCGAGGACCTCTTCTACCGCCTGACCGTCATCCCCCTGGAATTGCCCCCGTTGCGAGACCGCGCCGACGACATCCCCGAGCTGGTGGAGCACTTCTTCCTCCGGATCCGGGAAAAGCAGGGCCGGCCGGAGCTGGTGCTGCCGCCCGCGCTGCTGGCCCGCTTCCAGGATTACCGCTGGCCGGGCAACGTACGTGAATTGGAGAACGTCATCGAGCGAGTGGTGGTGCTGGCACGCGGCGACGAAATCACGCTCGCCGATCTGCCAGCCTTTCTGCGGCAGGAGCGCCCGGCGATAGACACGCTACAGCTCGAACTGCCACCACGAGGTCTCAGCCTGGAGTCGGTGGAGAAAGAGCTGCTCGTCCGTGCTTTGGACAAATTCAACGGCAACCAGACGCACGCCGCACGCTACCTCGACATCAGCCGCAAGGCGCTGATCTATCGCATGGAAAAATACGGCATCCGCCGCAACACTGAGCAATAACGGCCAGCGCTGTGCGTTTTCAGGCACCTCTTTCACCGCAGCCGCCTCCAATCCCGTGGAACCCCTTCAGCCCAAAACCATTTCGGCTCTGGCACCCGGCGTGCTTCTGACCGGGTGAACGACCGAAGCGGTCGTACGAAGGAGGCTTCCTCATTCATGACTGATGTTTTCGGCGACCTGAAACAGTGGGGAGATGTGATCAACCAGATGGACGAGTTGCGGCTTGCCGCGCGCCTGGACCAGCACCAGGTCGGGCTCGCGCGCATCTTGCGCTATCGCTATAACTGGCAACTGCGTGAGGCTGCGTTGCGCGCCGCGCTCCACCTGAAAGCGCCGTCAAAGGAGGTTCTCGAAGCGCTGCTGACCATCGTTGCGGACGATCTGTGTGACATGGAGACGCGCCTGCTGGCCTGTCACGCCGTGCGCCATGCGCTCAACCGATATCGTCAGTCTGATGCCACCAGCGGCTTCAGCACCGACGTGGCGCAGTTCGCGACGGAGATGCTACATACGCCGCAGCCCCCCGTGCTGCGCGCCGCCATCGAGCAGTGGAGCGTAACAGAGTGCGCGCATGCCCTGGCTTCCGATGGATCTCCAGTAAAATGAAGAAGACCCGCGCCGCCAAGACAAGACGGCCACCGGCCGGCCTGCTGGCCGTCACTGAATCGGACGCTGAGCGACTGATGCACTTGCTCCAGGCACAGAACGCCCGCCCCAACCCACCACGTACACTCACAATGCTCGCGCGGAAGCTGGACGAGGCGGAATGGCTCAGCACGCAACTGATCCCGGCCGACGTGGTGACCATGAACTCCACAGTTCGCCTGCGGAACGTGACGTCCGGAGAGGAGGTTGTGCGAACAGTGACTTACCCATGCGGCGCGGATCCAGCGAATGGACGCGTCTCCATTCTGACGTCAATGGGAATTGCCATGCTCGGCCGCCGCGTCGGTGAAACGCTGGTGTTCGACACCCGCGAGGGCGAAACTAGCTTCCAGATTGAGAGCCTGCTTTATCAGCCCGAGGCCGCGAACGACGAGGCCGGCGTCTGAACACCGCGCCCACTACGGCGCGGTGATCCGCCCGTCGTGCTCCAACTTCAGCTTTTGGCCGCGCCACCACACGGAGCGGCCGGCCAGCCCGGCCAGCCAGACGGCGAAGGCCCACAGATCCCACAGCGGCAACAGCGGCGCGGCCAACAGAGCGGGCCAGTGGCGCAATACCATGAAGCCCGCGCCCGCACCCATAGCCGCGCGCGCCAGCCACAACGCGGCGGCGATGCCGACATTGCCCACGGCCAGGTTCGCGGCAATCCAAAGCCCGGCGTGCGTCACCGGCAGGCCCGCGTAGCCGTTGCCGCGCGACACGCGAATGGTGCGCGCCCAGCGCACCTGATGGCGCCATACTTCCCGCCATGTGGGCGAGCCCAGCGTGGTGCGGACCACCACCTCCGACATCATCGCGGCCTTGCCGCGATCCGTGGTCAGGCGCCGCGCCAGTTGGTAATCGTCGGCCAGATACTCGCGCACGGCGGCGAATCCGCCGACGGCCTTCAAATCATCGGCGCGGAACGCCAACGTCGAGCCGAAACCGAACTCGCGCACGCCTACCAGAGGCGCCACCAGCGCCGACGGCATGAAATCCGTGGCAATGCCGGTAGCCTCAAACATCCCCGCCACCGAACCGGCGGTGGCGCGGTACAGACACGTGACCAACGCGTAGCGGCCGCCTCCGAGCGGCGCCACCACGCGCCGCAGATAGTTCTTCGGCACGACAATGTCCGCATCGTTGACGACCATCACCGGATGACGCGCAGCCTTGGCCAGTTCCTCCAGTGACGCCACCTTCGCATTCGGCGCCTGCCCGCTGACCTTGACGACGCGCGCTTCGCGTTGCGGGAACTCGGCAAACACGCGTTCAACAAAGGCGCGGGCCTTTGTGTCCTCGGCGCGTATACCCACCAGCAGCTCGTACTCCGCCGGGTAGTCCAGTTGGAGGTGCGAGCGCAGAGCCTCCTCCAACGCATCGTCCACGCCGGTGACGGGCTTCAGCACGGACACCGCCGGAGTGTAGGCCGGCAACGGGCGCGCCTTTCTCACCCAGGCGCGAACCATGTGGACGAGCACCGCCGCCAATGCCATGGCCTGATAGATGAGGGCCACGGCGCCGAGAGTCAACAGCAGTATGGATAGCATCAGTGGGCCAACAACAACACGCCGGCGGCTACCAGCAGGGCACCCGCCCAACGGCGCAGTGAGACGTCTTCATGTAACACGACACGGGCCAGCAAAGTTTCGATCACCAGGCTGGCCGCGGTGGCCGGAACCGCAAAACTCAGGTCGGCCACTTTCAGAAGCTGTGTGAAAGAGAAAAAGGAGGCCGCCATGAAGACAAACGAGAGCGGCACCTTCCAGCGCGCGCCTCCACGGCGCATACCATGCGACTGCAACAGGTCCGCACAGACTGTGGCGCCCACCACAGCCGCAACCAGCATCCAGGCGGTGGTCATGAGCCGCGCTCCGTCCGCGCCTCTGTCATCGACGTGAGCGCCGCGCCGGCCATGATCAGCAGCGTACCCGCCCAGCGCTGCGCGGAAACGTGCTCGCCCAGCCAGACCGCCCCCACCACCGCGTTCAGCACATAGCCGATGGCCGTCACCGGCAGCACGAAACTCAGATCGGCCAAGCCCAACAGGCGGATGCGCATCAACGCCCAGGCAATCAGCAGCGCAATGCCCACCACAGCCCACGGCGCGAACAACGACACGATGGGACCGGCCGAGGCAGGGGCGTGCTTCATCGCCCAACTCAGTGCGAAGTTGCCTGCCACGTTCGCCACAATCACCGCCACGGTGAGAGCTGCGGTGGTTGGCTTCATTGTGTTAATCGCCACTCGCCAACGCGTCGCGCTTTTGATCGGCGACAAACTGCTTGCGCTTGGAGCGCAGGCTTAGATACTCGCGCGCTTCCTTGTACAGACGCTTGACGTCGCCGTTCACAACGGCTTTGGCCACCACGCGGAAGGCGGCCTTGGGGCGGTAGTAATACTCGTCGTAGAAACGCTGGACGAAGTCCACCAGCTCAGCGCGGTCCAGGCCGGGGTAAATGATGTTCGGCAACTGGTGGCCGGCCTCGTCCGTCATCGACGCGCCCAGCTGAATCAGCCCGTTGCGCTCGGCGTGCGAGTAGAACTCGGTGCCCGGATAGGGGTGCGCGATAGAGACCTGGATCGTCTCAGTGTCCAGCTTCTTGGCAAAATCGATGGTGTGACGGATGCTCTCGCGCGTCTCACCCGGCAGACCGATGATGAAGTCGCCGTGGATGGTCAGGCCTAGCTTGTGCGCGTTCTTGGTGAAGCGCTCAGCCATCTCCAGCGTCGCGCCCTTCTTGATGTTCTTTAGGATCTGCGGATCGCCCGATTCGTAGCCGACAATCAGCAGCCGCGCACCGGCATCCTTCATAGCCGCCAGCGTGTCGTATTCAGTGGTAACGCGCGACGTGCAGCTCCACGTCATGCCCAACGGCGCCAGTTTCTTGCACAACTCGATGGTGCGCGCGCCCTTGTAGTTGAACGTATCGTCGTCGAAGAAGATCTCTTTCAGGCCCGGGAAATTCTCTTTTGCCCACGCCACCTCGGCCACGACGTCGTCCACTGAGCGCAGCCGCCAGCGATGGCCTGAATGCGTCTGCGGCCACAGGCAGAAGGTGCACATGGCCGGGCAGCCGCGCGACGTGTACAGCGCAATGGCCGGATTCTTCAGGAACGGCACGTTGTAACGGCGGAAATCCAGGTCGCGTTTGTAGACCTTCGTGACCCACGGCAGCTCATCGAGATTCTCGATGTAGGGCGCGTCGGGGTTGTGAACCACCTGGCCGTTCTGGCGGTAGCTGACGCCGGCAATCTCGCTGAGCGGCTTGCCGTTGGCGTAGTCGACAATCTGATAGTCGAACTCGCGCCGTACGACAAAGTCGATGGCGGTGTGCTCCAGCGCCTTTTCCGGCTCCACGGTCACTGGCGGGCCGACGAAGCAGACTTTCAGACGCGGGTTGGCGTCCTTCATCATCTCCGCCATGCGCACGTCGACGTGGAAACCGGGCGTCGAGGTGAACAGCACCAGGAGCTCGAAATCCTTGCCGATCTCAATGGTCTCTTCCAATGAGATGTGGTGCGGTGGCGCATCGACCACACGCGAATCCGGTAGCAGACCGGCCGGATAGCACAGCCACACCGGGTACCAGTAGGATTCGATCTCGCGCGTGGCCGGCCAGCGTGAGCTCGCCCCGCCGTCAAAGCCTTCAAAGGAAGGCGGATTCAGGAACAATGTGCGCATGGATTGGGTTGCCCGGAAACTTCCATTGTAGCAACGCGGCCGCGTCTAGACCGGGCTTAGCCGTGCGTCTGCAGCAACAGCACAGCAGTCAACGCCACAACAACAAATGCGCTCACCGCCGCCACCGGCCACCAGCGCATCCACATGGGCATCGCGCCAGGTACAGGTACCAACTCGGCTGGCGTTGCCGCCGGCACAGCCTCTATCGCGACACAAGTAAACTGCGGAGTGTAGCCACCGGGCGGCAATGTGATCTGTATCGCGTGCCCGTCCCCCTCCGACTCGTAAAACTCGCGCAGACGTTTGCGTAGACGATGCGCCTCGACGCGTACAATCGAGTCCTTCTTCTGGTTGAAATCCGTACCGCGCCCAAGCGCCTCGGTCGCGATGTTGAACTCGCGAATCAGATGCTTCTCACCAGCGAAATGCTTCTCGCATACAAACGTCAAGAATTGCGCTAACGATGGCGCACGTTGAAAAATGCCAGACTTCAGGACCGCTTCCAACTCGGCCCGCTCAGCAACATGGTTAGTATTCAGGTTCGACATGGATGACCCCTGGGCACGCGCCCTTTGATGAATCTATATCAACCATGCCGACGATGCAACCGCCCGCTCACGAGTGCGTAACGTTGCTGTAACGCCGCCTCAGTCGAGCAAGTGAGGATAGGCGGCCATGACACGATCGATCTCCTCGGCTTGTCCGGGAGAAAGATCTTCTTGCGGATCCAGGCACCAGCGCCCGGCCATCCGGCCCTGCCTCACATGCACCTGGTGGATGCCTGCAATGCATCCCCGAAAGTGATTGGCAACGTCGAACAGCGCCGCGTTCAGGTCGGTCAGATGAGCGCCCAAAGCCAACAAAACAGACTGGTTTTCTGCTTCGTGAATGCGTTTCAGGAGTCGCACCGCACTGGCCGTTCCAACCGACCATTGCCCTAGCAAGCCGCCCGCAATCCGAAGCGTCTTTCCATTGAACGTGAACGGTGTTAACAGGTCGGCCACAATGTTATCGTCGTTTCCCGTGTACAGGGCAATCTCCCTGGCGCGGTCCGAGTCGGCCACGGCCCGGATTACATCCAGAGTCTGGTAACGGTTAAAGGGCGCCATTTTAATGGCGATCAACGCTTCGACGTCCGCCGCCCGGCGCCAGAAGTCGTAGTTTAGTTCCCGCCCGCCCACAGCTGGCTGTAAATAGAAGCCAATCACCGGAATCACTTCGCCCACGGCCCGCAGATGCGCCACCAGTTCATCGTTCGACGCCTGCCCCATGGCGGCCAAGCTCAAGAGGCCAGCTTTGTAACCCAGCTTGCGCGCCAACTCAGCTTCCCGGACAGCCTGCGCGGTCTGTCCACAGACGCCCGCAATCAGAATCGTATCCGTGCCGCGCGCCGCATCCGCGGCGAGCCGCAATACGGGTTCGAGCAACCCCACTTCCGGGCGCCGGATCGCGAATTGTGTCGTATGCACGCCGACTGCGATGCCGCCCGCGCCCGACTCGATGTAGTACCGCGTCAACCCGTACTGACCAGCCTCGTCGAGTTTGCGGTCCGCCGTCAGACACAACGGATGGGCCGGAATCACCTGCCCCTGCTTCAGACGTTCAATCCATTCCGGCATTGCGTTAGTATTTGCCTTCCCTCATCTCAAAATGCGTCGGTTTGCCTAGCGAGCGCCCCCCCTGTTCCACCCAGGCAGCCACCAAATCCATTAGCTCTGCCAGAGGCATGCGCGGAGCACCGAACAACCGGTGGCAGAGCGCCGCATTGTTCAACAGCGCCGTGCCCTGTTCCGTACCTTCAATGCGTGGCTCACGGCCAAAACGGCGGCCGAATTCGGCCGCAAGATCGCGGACGCGCAGAATTCCCGGACCCGTCAAATTGAGCACGAAAGCCGGCGCGGCACAGTGATTTAGCGACCGCAAGGTGACCGAATTCGCATCGCCTTGCCAAACGACGTTGACGTGTCCCATGGTCACGTCCACAACTTCTCCGGCGTACACCTTCCGGGCTATGTCGACCAGAACGCCGTAACGCGCATCGACGGCGTAGTTCAGCCGCATCAACGCCACGCGCGTTCCCCATTCAGTGGCCGCATATTCGAACATCCGCTCCCGCCCCAGGACGGACTGCGCATACTCGCCCACAGGCCCGGGAATGGTTGCCTCCGTGGCGCCACCACCGTCAACCGGCACCAGGGGATAGATGTTGCCGGAACTGAAAGCGACGATTCGCGACTCGCGGTAACGGCGCGCCACCATGCCCGGCAGGAATGTATTGATCATCCACGTCAGCGCCGGATTACCAGCCGAACCGAACTTGCGCGCCGCCATGAAAATAACGTTTGGCGCGTCCGGAAGACGCTCCAGCGCCCCAGCTTCCAGCAGTTCGCACGGAATTGTGCGTATGCCCCAGCTTTCGAACAGACCGCGCGACGCCGGGTCAGAAAACCGTGACACCGCAATGACTTCGGCCTTGTTGCCAGCTGCGTCCAGCGCTCGCCGGGCGCGGCGCGCCAACGACGGCCCCATCTTCCCGGCCGCGCCCAAAATCAGCAGCGGGCCTTCCAGGTTCGCCAGGTCTGCGACGTCCTCTGGTGACGGCGCGCTGAGCAGGTCTTCCAGTTCAGATTCGTTGGTAATCATAATTTGGTGATCTTCACTACGTGGTGAGCCTGCCGCGCCGGATTTGCGCAACGCAGACGGATACGGTGCACGCCCTGGCCCCAGATAGGTTTCAGCCGAGGGTCATCGGTCGGGTGACTATCGAACACGGCCTCCAGTTTCGGATCGTGTTCAAACAAATAGCCTCCGGTTAGCATAACGCGGCCGGGCGCGGCAATGCTTGGCAAACGCGTCATTATGAAACTAAACTCAACAGATTCGGTACGCTCGAGCGAGTATTCGTCGGTGAGCAGAACAGCATTGGCGGTGCGATCGAGCTTCAGTATGCGGTGCCACTTCCCGACGCCCGCCTCGCGCGGATACGCGGCCTCAATGTTCATCGAAACCACGCCATCTCCAATCGAAAACCCGCGCGCCTCAAATTGCCGCCCGGCGGCCTGCTGCACGCCATTGATGGTAGGGCAGTTGTGCCACGCGGATTGCATCGTCCAGAGCGTGTACCGGTCTTTGGAGAAGGTTTTGGCCGTATAGGTCTCCACGCCGATGTCGATCAGCACAGGCTCACCGTCGCAGAAGACGATGAAGTTACCCACGTCGTTGTGGTTGTGGCTTTCGGCATTGTGCCCGCCCTGCGCGGCCAGATAAAAGCCCGCCGTGGAGCCCTCCTGGCAGCGCGCGGCAAATACCTGTACGCCGGTGAGCGCTACGTCGCGCACCAGTGGTGGCCGCGCACCAGCGGCGGCCTTACGCAATTCGTCAATGTGAAACAGCGTATCGAGACCGCGCCCCATTGCGCCCAACGTCTCACTGACGGCAGCCTTGGGGGGATGCGTCGCTGCAATCGATGCTCCGTGCGCGCTCAGCTTCGCATCGTTTGTTCGCTGACCGTAGCGCCACACCAGGTTGAAGTTCGGCACCACGCGCGCCGAAGCATCAGCAAAGTTCACATACCAGTCACCCGCGATGTGGGCGCGATAAATATAGGCGCCAATCTGGTCCACCAGAGGCAACGTGAAAAAGTTGAGCTTGCCATCCGTTGCCGAGTGAATCAACTCCAGGCAATCGAACAGCGACGCGCCCGCTCGGCTCCAGTAGCTAGGCCCCTCGTCGCAGCCGCCGTCCGGATGATAGCCATCCAGAAAGCGGTCGAGCGAGGTAAGGATTTTGTGGACCTCCACCGAGCGCCGCGGCTCGTCTTCCAGTAACAGTACGCACGCCAGCCAGTTGGAGTTGATCCATGGATTCCAGTTGTTGACGTAATGCGGATGGCGCATGTCCAGGCCCATCCAGCCAAAGTCCGATCGCATCCGGCATGGCTCCAGAACTCGCCGCTCAATCTCGGCGCGCAAACGAGGCCGCACCAACGGGGACAACGACTCCAGTTGCGGCCCCAGCAAATAGTCGATCCACGCCACCGCGTTCGCCGTCTCGGCGGCAAACAGATCGACAATTGGTTCGTTCACATCAGGCAGGCCGGAGCCGGCTCGCTGTGCGTTCACGTGCGCGGGCACGCCCCAAAACGACTCTTCGCAGATCAGCCACAGCCCATCCAGAATGTCGTCGAGGAAGCGGCCTTTCTGCTCAACGCATTCGGCCAGCGCCGCCGCGCGAACCCGGCTGCGCCGCGCGAAGTGCAGATTTTCAAAGCGCGAGCGGTCGCCGTTGCGGCGGAAGTCGAGAAAGACGCTCGCCGGCAACGACGCCCACTTCGCGCCAAGCGTGCCGGCCGCGGCATCTACGAGGCCGGAGCGTATGTCAGCGGGCAGCCCCTGCCACACACTACGATTGGCCGCGCGCGGGTAAGGCGTCCACTCGGAACGCGGCCGCAATAGCGCTCTGATTCTGTCAACCGGTAGTGAGCCGGTAAGCAGATGGCGCTCCGGCGGTCCGGCGGGATAGTTCTGCGCAAGTAGTGGCGCCCAGGCGGGCGCAGCTAAGACCGAGCGGCGGGTAGCTCTGAACATCACTATTCCTATATCACTGTTTGGTAGCAAACCTGTTGCTATGTTGATCCGCTGGTTGCTAGGATATGAGTGCGGGGTGGAGCAGCCTGGTAGCTCGTTGGGCTCATAACCCAAAGGTCGTAGGTTCAAATCCTACCCCCGCAACCAACCTCCTCCGGCGCGTAAGCGCCTCTCCCTCAATCGTTTCCGCCACTTTCCGGCT
>CAYZIX010000112.1:0-16440 GCA_964478395.1 uncultured Candidatus Solibacter sp. | reverse complement strand
GAAGCCTTCGGAGTATTCCCAGACCTTTTCGGTCATGACTTCGACGCCCGCGATGCCATCCACCAGGACCAGCGCCGCGTCGGCGGCCACCAGGTTGGCCTTCGTGTCGTACATGAACAGGTTGAAGCCAGGCGTGTCCAGCACGTTCAGCTTCTTCTTGTTCCATTCGAACGAGGCAAGAGCGGTGGAGATCGTAATCTTGCGGTTAATCTCTTCTTCGTCGAAGTCCGTGATCGTGTTGCCCTCATCGACACGGGTCAGGCGGTTAGTAGCTCCGGCCGCGAATAGCATTCCGGCGGCGAGCGACGTCTTCCCGCTGTTGCCGTGGCCGACGAGGGCCACATTTCGGACATCAGTGCTTTCGAATACCTTCACTGGGCACACTCCAAAAGTGGTTACGGGCGCCGGTGTCTCGGCCCGCACACCCGTCTGAGCGGCATCGTATCACAATTGAAATTCTTCATTCTGGAGGCGGACGTCCGCAATCGGCGCCCGGCGCCCGGACCTGAGACAATAGGACGCTATGGAACGCCCCAAGCCCCGCGTGCTGGTGGTGGACGACGAAACGAATCAGCGCACCGCATTGGCCGCGATGATTGAGGTATGGGGCTACGAGGCCGGCTCGGCCGCCAACGGGGCCGAGGCGCTCGACCGGGTGGCAAGCTTCAACCCCAGCGTCATCGTCACTGATCTGATGATGCCCGTAATGGATGGCAGCGAACTGCTGCGCCGCCTGCGCGAACAGGGATCCACCACTCCCGTCATCGTCCTCACGGCGTTCGGCAACCTGGAAACCGCCATCGCCGTCGTTCATGATCTGGGCGCCTACTGGTTTCTTGAAAAGCCATTACAGCCTCCCGCGTTGCGCCTGCTGCTGGAGCGGGCCGTGCGCCAGCGCCAGTTGCTCGATTCCAAGGCCGCACTGGAGCGGCGCCTCGGTGAAGAAGGCGTTGTCGGTGAGATGACCGGCAGCTCGCCGGCCATGCGCGCTGTTTTCACGCTGCTGCGCCAGGTGGCGCCCACTTCAGCCACCGTGTTGATCAGCGGCGAAAGCGGCACCGGCAAGGAACTGGCCGCGCGCGCCGTACACACGCTGAGCCCGCGCCGCGATGCGCCCTTCGTCGCCATCAACTGCGCCGCGCTGCCGGAAACACTGATCGAGAGTGAACTCTTCGGCCATGAGAAAGGCGCCTTCACCGGGGCCGTCGAGCGCCGCCGCGGCTGCTTCGAACTGGCCAACCTCGGCACGCTGCTGTTGGATGAAATCGGCGAAATGCCTTTGTCCACACAGGCCAAGTTGCTGCGCGTGCTGGAGGACCGGCGCGTCCGCAGGCTGGGTTCGCCGCGCGAGGTCGATGTCGACGTGCGCGTCGTGGCCGCCTCGAACCGCAACCTGCAGGACGAGGCGCGCGCCGGACGTTTCCGCGAGGATCTCTTTTTCCGCCTGAACGTTTTTCACGTCGAAATGCCCCCGCTGCGCGAGCATCGCGACGACATTCCGGCGCTGTCCGACACGCTGATCGCCGAGATGAACCGCCGCCACGGCTGTTCCGTCTCAGGCCTGTCGCCTGAAGCGCTTGAACTGCTGCACGCGCATGCCTGGCCCGGCAACGTGCGCGAGTTACGCAACATGCTGGAACGCGCCGTCATCCTGGCCGGCACGGGCCGCATCGGTCCGGCGCATCTGGCCGGCCTGGGTCCGGCCCCGCCGCGCACCCGCGATGAAGCGGGCGTGCTGCGCCTGGAAGTGGGCTCCACCATCCATGACGCGGAACGCGCGCTGATCGACCTGACGCTGCGCCACACCGGCGGCAATCGCACGCGCGCCGCGGCATTGCTCGGCATCAGCCAGAAAACCCTGTTCAACAAGCTGCGCGGAAGCGAGGAGTAAATGGCCATCTCACTGCGCGCGCGCCTCACGCTTGTCACCACCGGGCTGGTGGCCGTCGTGGCTCTGGTGCTGCTGATGGTGCAGCTGAACACGCTGATTTCCGTCTCGCTCGCGCACACCGAGGAACGTGCGCGTCTGACGGCGCAGTTCGTCAAGACCTATGTCATGGGACGCGCGCAGGAACGCTCGGCCGAAGCGCCCTCCATCGTGGACGTCGACGCCCGCATCCAGCTTTGGCGCGCCGCGGTCAGAATGGACGACGACCTGCCCGAACTGCTGGCCGCGACCGCAGCGCAAACTCCTTCTATCGCCGAAATATCGGTGGCCGGCCAGGACGAACTGGCGCTGGCCAGCTCAGATGCGGCACATCGCGGCAAGCCATTGGCCGCGCGCCTGCCGCTCAGCGCGCTCATCCGCCTGGGCCCCGTCGAACGCTTCCAGGCCGTGCTGGGTGGACGCATCGATTATGAGAACCGTGTCGAGCTGGGCGTTGACGATCCGCTCAACCCCGGCCGCAAAATTCAGGTCTTCACCATTCAGGTGCTGGTCTCTTCCGCCCTGTTGCGCGACACCATTCTGCCGGAGGTCTACCACACCGCGCTTGCGTCGCTGCCGCTGTTTTTGCTCTCCGTGCTGATTGCCTGGCTGACGGCGCGGCTGGCGCTGCTGCCACTGGCCGGCATCAGCCGCACCATCGACCGCATCGCGCGCGGCGACGCCCCACCGGTCCGCGAGGCTCCCGCTACGCGTGAGTTCGCCGTCGTACAGGAGAAGCTGCGTCTACTGGGCGAGCAGGTGCGCGGCGTTTCGGAATTGCGCCACGGCGTCGAGCGCATGATCGAGAACCTCGAAGAATCCATCCTGCTGTTCGATACCACCGGCCACCTGATTGTCTGCGGAGAAGGCGTCGAGCGTCTGCTCGGCCTGAAGCGCGCCGGCATCTCCGGTCAAACCATGGAGGAACTGTTCCCGCCCACCGGCCCGCTGGGTGCGGCGTTGCACGCCGCCGTGGAAGCGCAACACGCCATCAGCAGCTCACGCGTCGGCGGACTGCTGGTCAATCTCGATCTACTGCCCGGCGGCGGCGTGCTGGTGCGCCTGCGCAGCGCCGAGGGCCGGGAGATGGTGGAGAGCCAGTTGAGCCTCAGTTCGCGGCTCACCGCCATCACGCGCCTCACCGGCCGCGTCGCTCACGAAATCAAGAACCCGCTAAACTCCATCGCGTTACGCCTGGAGTTGCTGCGCGCGCGCCTGTTGCCCGCCGCGCCTGAGGCCGAAACCGAGATCAACGTCATCGCGCAGGAGATCACACGCCTGGATCGTGTCGTGCGCACCTTCCTCGACTTCACGCGGCCCATCCAGCTTTGCGCCGCAGAAATCGATCTGGCGGCCGTCGCGCGCGAGCTTGTCGAACTCGTCCGGCCGGAGGCCACCGCGGCCGGCATCGCCATTGAAACCCGGGGGCTCGACGCACCGGCGCGCCTGAACGGCGACACCGATCTGCTGAAGCAGGCCGTGCTGAACGTGCTGCGCAACGCGCTGGACGCTATGCCGGAAGGCGGGCGCCTGACAGTGAACCTGGCGCACGGGCACGGTGAGATTTGGTTGGAAATCAGTGATACTGGCGGCGGCGTACCGCCCGAGGCGCGCCAGCGCGTCTTCGAGCTCTATTACTCAACCAAGCAAAAGGGCAGCGGCATCGGCCTTGCAATGACCTATCGCGCCCTGCAACTGCACAACGGTGACGTGGAGATTGACGATGCGCCCGGCGGTGGTGCATTGTTCCGCCTGAAGTTACCGGACGCTGAGGAGTGACGCTATTCGACGCTGATCCGCATGGCGCGGAAATCGAGTGTCACCGCGGACGCAGCGGTGAAGATGTCGAGCCCCGCCCAGACATGCGTCCGGCCCGGCGCGCCGTATGTGTTTTGCCCGATCACGTGCACGTTCCTCAACTCCAGATCACGGCCACCGAGCCGCAGCGCGATGCGCTCCAGAACGTGCGAACTGACCTCGGTTGTTCCGTTGACCCCCGTAATCTTCCTCTTCTCGACCCGCGCGCCGCGCATCGCCGCCGGAAAGTCCTCGGCAAACGCCGGCAGCAGGTCGGTGTGCGAAGCGCCGGTGTCCAGAGCCAGGCGGATCGGACGCTGGGCGAACTCGCCGCGCAGGACCGGCTGTAGATTATCCAGGCACAGATTCGATTCTCCGCCCGAAGACGGAACACCGATTTCGAAGTAGCCGTCTCTGCGCCAGCGAACCGTTTCCAAGGCCAACACTATGGGCAAGCCGATGATGCCGCGGCGGCTCTTTTCGAGCTTGGCGAAGGGCTTCTGATCGTCGCGCAGCACCACAAATGCAACGTTCGCCAGTTCGAAGCCGCCAACGGTGACGCTCCTGGCTACGGCCACACGCATGACGGCCTTGTGCCCTGAGGCATCGCCACCCTCCGTATTGGTGTCTTGCACCGCCAAACCCAGCCGCAGGGCCTCGGACTCGCTGACCGCGGGCATATTCGCGCCAGTGTCGAAGAGGTAGTTCACCGCACGGCCGTTGATCGTGGCGGGGATATAAATATTGCCACCGTCAAGCGCGTATTTCACGGCCGACTCGCGCCGCCGCACAATGCGCTGCCGGGGCTCGCGCGCCAGAATCCTGAACAGGTCCGGTGCGTCAGCCTCCGTGCCGAACCACGACAAAGCGGCGCGGTAGTCTCCTCGCCGCTGCAGCGCATAGATCATCACCTCGCCCACCCGGGCGGCCTCGTCCGATTCTGGCCTGAGGCGCACCACCTCCCGCGCTATCTGCTCGGCTCGCTCAACATCTGAAAATGCGGCCGCCACGGCCACACCGTACAGCGACGGCGTGGACTGGCCGCGCATGGCATCGCGTAGCGCAAACCAGTCCCCTGATTTGTAGAGAGCCTTCAGATCGGCGGCCACCGCCGCGGATGCCAGCACGGTAGCCAGCACCCAGATGCGATGCCGGCGCACGGCTAGCTCTCCAGCACCACCACCGTGTCGATCGGATCGCGCCCGGCCACGGGCAATTTCAGCAGCAGCCCGCCCTCGGCTTCACGCATCGTCACCGGCCGTCCGCCTACCAGCAGCTTCGCCGAACGCACCGGCTTTACCGGCTTCGGCAGCGCCAGCAGTTCATCCGGCCAGTCGAGCACATGCACGTACGTCTTCGAGCCCTTCTGCGTGGTCACGCCCCACGGCCGTGGCGTAATGGGCCCGCCGCGCGTGCCATAGATCGATTCGCTATTGCGGCTCATCCACGCGCCGATCTCCTTCAGCCGTGTGACGAACTCTTCCTGAATCGTCCCATCCGGCTTCGGCCCGATATTCAACAGGAAATTGGCGTTATTTCCGGCGGCTTTCGCCAGATAATGAATCAGGTCGCGCGTGCTCTTGAATTTTTTGTCCGTCGAATTGTATCCCCAGGCGACGTTGATGGTTTCGCACGTCTCCAGCGGCAGTGTTCCGATCTTCGACTTCTCATTGAACCCAGCCGTATTCTTCCCCGGCAGGTCCTTCTCGAACATCTGGAAGTCCTCGCCATCGAATGGCGCCAGGTGGTGGTTGCTGCCCACCAGCGCGCCCGGCTGATGCTTGTGGATCAGCCCGTAGGTGCGCTCCAGCCGCCAATCGGCATCGGGCTTGTCCCACATGCCATCGAACCAGATGCCCGCCACGTCGCCGTAATTGGTGAGCAGTTCACTCAACTGCGCGTCCATGTAGTCGAGATACTTATTGAAATCCCCGCGCGCCGCCCGCCCGGAGGCGTGCCCGGTGCGGCCCAGCGGGAAGTATTCGGGATGATGCCAGTCCAGATGCGAGTGGTAGAAGAACAGCCGCAATCCCTGCTTGTGGCACTCGTCGGCCAGCGGCTTCAGCACATCCTTGCCATACGGCGTCGCATCAACGATGTTCCACTTCGACTGCTTCGTGGCCCACATCGCAAAACCGTCGTGGTGCTTGCTGGTGATGGTGATGTACTTCATGCCGGCCTGCTTAGCCAGCGACACCCACGCCGCCGGATCGTAATTCACCGGATTGAAGCGCGGCGCCAGCTTCTCGTACTCGGCAATTGAGATCTTGTCATTATTCATGACCCATTCACCCTTGCCGAGCACGCTATACACGCCCCAGTGGATGAACAAGCCGAACTTCGCGTCCTGGAACCATTCGCGGTTGCGCAGGTTCACCGGCGCCGGCTGATACGAAGCTGCATGAATCAGGGGAGCCGCGGTGGAAGCAGCGGCGGTCATCTGGAGAAGCTGTCTACGGGTCACGAATCGAGTTTATCGCGTCAGACTACTTCGAGGATCACCACCGACCGCGCCTCGACATGCACACTCAAGCTGTCCACGCGGCCCCGCAATTTCCCAGCCGTATCCGCCACCACCGTCCAGCGCGCCTTGGGCACTTCAAATTCGAGCGGCTCCCAATACGCATTGGCGATCACGTAGATCCGCTCCGGCCCCCAGGCGTATTCAACGGCCAGAGAATGAGAATCAACACTCCAGTCGGGCTGGCCCAGCTTCACGCCGTGGAAGACGACATCCGTGTGGCAGAGTTCACGCTCCGGTCCCCAGTCGATGTGCGCGAACGCCTCGTGCGAGCGCCGGAAGCCGATCAGCTTCTGGAAAAACGTAGCCAGACCGGTGTTCTTTTCCAGTAGCCGCCAATTCACCCAACTGATCTCGTTGTCCTGGCAATACGCATTGTTGTTGCCCTGCTGCGTACGCCCCATTTCGTTGCCGCCCAGCATCATCGGCACGCCGCCGCTCACCATAATCAGCGCAACGAAGTTTTTCATCTGCCGGTCGCGCAGCTCGAGAATCGCTGGATCGTCCGTTGGCCCCTCGGCGCCGCAGTTCCAACTGAAATTCTCGTTGGCGCCGTCGCGGTTGTCCTCACCGTTAGCCTCATTGTGCTTCTCGTTGTAGCTGACCAGATCAGCCAGCGTGAAGCCGTCGTGGCAAGTAATAAAGTTGATGCTGTGATGCGACTGCCGGCCGCTCGGCGCGTACAGGTCCGGGCTTCCCTGGAAGCGTGACGCCAGTGCCGGCGTCATCCCCGCGTCACCCTTCACGAAGCGCCGTAGATCGTCACGGTAACGGCCGTTCCATTCGGCCCAGCGGCCCCACGCCGGAAAGCTCCCCACCTGATAAAGCCCGGCCGCGTCCCAGGCTTCGGCAATCAGCTTGGTATGCGCCAGTACCGGGTCGTAGGCCAGCCGCTCCAGCAACGGCGCGTCCGGCAACGGCTCGCCGTCCTGGCCTCGCGACAGAACGCTGGCCAGATCGAAGCGGAAGCCGTCCACGTGCATTTCCATCACCCAGTAGCGCAGACAGTCCGTAATGAGCGTGCGAACTACCGGATGATTGCAATTCAGCGTATTGCCGCAGCCTGAATAATTACGATAATGGCCCTTCTCATCCAGCAGGTAATAGATGGAATTATCGATCCCGCGGAACGACAATGTCTGACCACGCTCGTCGCCCTCGGCCGTGTGGTTGAACACCACATCAAGAATCACTTCCATACCCGCCTGGTGGAAGCGCCGCACCATCTGTTTGAACTCCTCCAGCGCTGCGCCGGGCCGCTTGCCGTTGGCGTAGGAGGCGTTGGGCGAGAAAAACGAGATGGGCTGGTAGCCCCACAAGTTGAGCAGACTGTTGCCTAGCAGTGGATTCGAGCGGTTTGTGTCGGCCTCTTCAAACTCGTACACCGGCAGCAATTCCACCGCCGTAATGCCGAGCTGCTGCAAATATGGGATCTTCTCCGTCAGCCCCAGGTAAGTGCCCGGCGCCGCAACACCTGACGACGCATGGCGCGTATAGCCGCGCACATGCAGTTCATAGATCACCGATTGCGCCAGCGGGATATTCAGCGGCCGGTCCAGCCCCCAGTCGAAGACGTGCCGCCGCAGGCTGCAACGGCGCGGTCCGCGCACGCCCCACTGTTCGCCGCCGACAATCACCTGGGCATACGGGTCCAGCAGGAAACAGGAGGGGTTGAAGCGATGCCGCACCGGATCCGGATTCGGGCGCATGTCCATGCGCCAGGCGTATTCAGTGGACTCGCCCAAACCCAGCACACTGACGTGCCAGATGCTACCCGTGCGGTTATAATCCGGGTTCAGCGCGATTTCCTGAAAGGGCTTCTCCTCGCCCGGGTGAAACAGCGCCAACCAGACGTGCGTCGCGTGTTCGGAAAAGATCGCGAAGTTGATCCCCTCGTCTAGCCGCGTCGCACCGAGCGGCAACGCCTGCCCGCGACCCAGACCAAACAAACCGTTCATATTTTTATGCTCCCGCGGAGCGGTCCAGACAGGCAAACAATTGCGGCCGCAGTTCTTCTACGCGCCACAGCCCGGCGCGAATCTCTTCTGCGCTCTGCTCATATGAGCCCGCGCCGATGTCGCTTGCACACTCAGCCAGCAGGCGCTCGACAATCTCCGGCGTGATCTCCAGATGGAACTGTAGCGCCAGTGCGCGGCCCAGCGAAAATGCCTGCGTTTCGCACGCCGCGCTGCGCGCCAACTGCCTTGCGCCACGGGGCAGGTCAAATGTCTCGCCGTGCCACTGAAATACCTTTTGCCGCTGCGGCGCCGTACCGTCCAGCCACTCAATCTCCTGCCAGCCGATCTCTTTCTCTTTGTTCTTATAGACCCGCGAGCCCAGCACGTTGGCCAGCATCTGCGCGCCCAGGCAAACGCCCACCACCGGCCGCCCGGCGTCCAGCACCGCGCGAATGAACGTCTTTTCCGGTTTCAGCCAGGCGTGCGTGGACTCGTCGTTCACACTCATCGGCCCGCCCATCACCGCCAGCATGTCCAACGTTTCCAGCGCGGGCAGCGCCTCGCCAGCCCAGAGTTGAGTGCTCTGCAGCACATGGCCCCGCTCAAGCGCCCATTCCTCAATCAGACCGGGTGATTCAAAGGCCACGTGTTGTAGAGCCACAATTCGCATACCCGATTGTGGCACGCACGGGAAAACGGATGTGCTGATCTGATATCGTAAAAACGTCAAGAATCCCGCCATGATTGCTCACCAGGCCTTTCACTACCACTCGCTCGACGACCTTCGATCCGACATTGCGCGCCTTGGCGTTGACGTTCCTGTCTCCGCGGACCTCAGCGTTTTTTCCAAGCCGGTTGCCTGCGGCCCGCTCACCGCGCCCAACCGCTTCGTGGTGCTTCCCATGGAAGGTTGCGACGGCCTCGCCGACGGCTCGCCCGACGAACTCACTTTCCGCCGCTACTGCCGCTTCGCCGCCGGTGGCTCAGGCGTATTGTGGGTGGAAGCCTGCGCTGTGGTGCCCGAAGGCCGCGCCAACCCGCGCCAGCTGTGGATTCACAAGGACAATATCGGCGCTTTCCGTAAGCTGGTGGACGATGGCCGCCGCGCCGGTTGCGCAACTATGGGCGGCGCACATCGCCCGCTGTTCGTCTTGCAGTTGACCCACTCCGGCCGCTACTCCCGGCCCGGCCGCGCCCCCTCGCCGATCATCGCGCATCATTCGAAGTATCTCGATCCCATCCACAAGCTCGGCCCGGATTACCCGCTCATCAGCGACGACGAACTGGAGCGGCTCGAAGACGTTTACGTCGAGGCCGCGCGCTGCGCCTACGAAGCCGGCTTCGACGCCGTCGACATGAAGGCCTGCCATCGCTATCTGGTCAGCGAACTGCACGCCTCGTTCACGCGTGAGAATTCGCGCTACGGCGGCCCCGAATGGGAAAACCGCACGCGCTTCTTCCGCAACGTGGTCATGAAAATCCGCGACCGCGTGCCGCAAATCGCCGTCACCTCGCGCATGAACGTCTACGACTCCATGCAGCGCCCCTACGGCTGGGGCATGGCCGACGACGGCTCGCTCACGCCGGACCTCACCGAACCCTTGCGCCTCATCGGTTTCTTGAAGGAGCACGGCGCGCCGCTGGTCAACGTCACCATCGGCAACCCGTATTTCAATCCGTTCGTCAACCGGCCCTACGACCTGCCCATCGTCGGCATGCCCATCCCACCCGAGCATCCGCTGGAAGGCGTCGCGCGTTTCATCCACATCGTGCGCCAGGTGCAGCAGACCTACCCGGATTTGCCCGTCATCGGCGGCGGCTACTCGTGGCTGCGCCAGTACCTGCCCAACGTCGGCGCCGCCGCCATTCAGAACGGCTGGGTTTCGATGGTTGGCGGCGGACGCATGTCGTTCGCCTATCCGGACTTCGCGCGTGAGGTGCTCGCCGGCCAGCCGCTCGATCCTGAAAAGGTCTGCGTCGCCTGTTCCGCCTGCACTCAGATCATGCGCGACGGCGGCCGCTCCGGCTGCGTGCCCCGCGACTCCGCCATCTACGAGCCCATCTATAAAGCGGGCCGCGCCGAAGCCTGGGACACCATTCAGGAAATGGTGAAAACCTGCCGCCAGTGCAACGACCCCACATGCGTCTCGCACTGCCCGGCGCACGTCAACATCCCCAAGTTCATTCACGAGATCGGCGCCGGCCAGTTCCGCGAGGCCTACGAAACCATCCGCGAGTCCAACGTTCTGGCCACCGTCTGCGGTTACGTCTGCCCCAGTGAGACGCTCTGCCAGTCCACCTGCATCAACGAGCATTATCAGGACACCGTGCCCATCCGCCATTTGCAGCGTTGGGTCTCGCGCAAGGCCGTCGAGGAAGGTTGGGTTCGTGAGCCCCGTCCCGCCGCGCCGTCCACCGGTAAGCGCGTGGCAGTGGTCGGCGCGGGCCCAGCCGGCGTGGCCGCGGCCGTCTCTCTCGCCTCCATGGGTCATCAGGTCACTCTGCTGGAACGGACCGCGCAAGCCGGCGGCATGGCCTACGAGACCATCCCGGCCGAACGTCTTCCCGATCCCATCCTCGGCCGTGAAGTCGAGGACCTGCTCGCCTCGGCTGGCAACATCGAACGCCGCGCGGCTGAACTCGGCGTCAACTGCTCGCTCGACAATCTCGCCGCCGAAGGCCACGACGCCGTTCTGCTCGCCATGGGCCTCAGCGGCTCCGTGCGCCTCGCCGGTGCCGAGCCCCCCAGCCAGGGTGTGGAAAGCGCCATCGACTTTTTGCGCGACACCAAGCACGGTGGCCGCAAGGTAACGGGCAGCGTGCTCATCATCGGCGGCGGCAACACCGCCATGGACGCGGCGCTGTCCGCGCTGCGCGCCGGCGCGGACTCCGTCTCCGTCGTCTACCGCCGTTCGTTCACTGAAATGCCCGCCTGGCCCGAGGAGCGCGACATCGCCATGCGCGAAGGCGTCAACTTCCTCGTCCTCACGCAACCGTTGCGCTACGTCGCCGCTGCGTCGGGCGCCCTCACCGCCGTCGAAGTGGTTCGCACGCGCCTCGGCGAGCCCGATGCGAGCGGCCGCCGCCGTCCGGAGAATATCGAATCGACACGCCACTTCATCCCGTGCGATCTCGTCGTCGAAGCCATCGGCCAGACCCTCGCCGCTCCGCTGCGTGCGGCGTTGACAGGTGTTGAACTGACGTCATCCGGACACGTGCGCACCGCGCCTGGCTCGTTCCAGACCACGCGTGAGCGCGTCTTCGCTGCTGGCGATCTGGTCAACGGCGGCGCCACTGTTGTTGAGGCTGTCGCTGAAGGCGCGCGCGCCGCGCGCGAGATTGACACCGCCCTGCGCGGCGCCGCTTTCGTTCAACTGGCCTGATACATGCGCTTCGCGCTGGCCGCTCTACTTATGGCCGGACCGCTGCTGGGCGGCCCGGCCGACGATGCCCCAGCGCTCACTATCCCGCGCGTCAAGCGGGCCCCGAAGCTCAGTGACTTTCTCAACAACGTGCCGCGCGAGGCTGAACTCGTCGTCACCGATTTCCGCCAAATGGACCCCGGTGACGGCGAGCCGGTTACACAGCCCACCACCGCTTTCCTTTCCTACGACGACAAGAACCTGTATGTCGGCTGGATCTGTAAGGACAATCCGAAGCTGATCCGCTCGCGCGTCGCCCGCCGCAAGGACATCCTCTACGACGACCGCGTCACCATCAACATCGATACCTTCCACGATCACCGCCACGCCTACTGGTTCGACGTCAATCCGCATGGCGTGCAATTCGACGGTGTCACCACCGATGGCTACGGTGACGACACTTCCTGGGAAGGGCTCTGGTACACGGAGGCCAGGATTGTCGCCGATGGCTACGTCGTGCTGGAAACCATCCCATTTCGCACGCTCCGCTTTTCGCCGTCGCCCGGCCAGCGCTGGGGCATACTGCTGGCTCGCTGCATCCAGCGCAACAACGAGTGGTCCTGCTGGCCGTTCGTCTCGCGCAAGCGCTTTCCGGCCTTCGTCGCGCAGTTCGGCCACCTGGATGGCGTCAACGGCATCAGCCCCGGGCGCAACTACCAGATCATCCCCTACCTAGCCACGTCCAACTCTCGTTACCTCGACACTACGGCCGCGCCGCCCGTGCGCCAGCGCAACAATGAGTTGCGCGGCGGCTTGGACGCCCGCGCCGTCATCAAGGACAACCTCACGCTGGACCTCACCGTCAATCCCGACTTCTCGCAGGTGGAGTCCGACGAGCCGCAGGTCACCGTCAATCAGCGTTACGAAGTCTTCTACGACGAAAAGCGGCCTTTCTTCCAGGAAAATGCGAGTTTTTTCTTCACCCCGCAGCTCCTCTTCTTCTCGCGCCGCATTATTGACCCAAGCTACGGCGCCCGCCTCACCGGCAAAATCGGCCGCTGGAGCCTCGGCGTGCTGTCGGCCGACGACCGCGCTCCGGCCGAACACGCGACCAATAACGTCCTCCTCGTGCAGCGCGACTTTTTCAAGGACTCGCACTTCCGCGTCATGGCCACCGATCGCGAGCAATCGAGCGCGCACAACCGCGTCGGCTCCGTAGACCTGCGCCTGCGTTTGCCGCGCAGTTGGTTTCTCACCAGCCAGATGATGCACAGCGACACGCTGGCGGACGGTTCAAACATCGGCGGCAACGTCTACTTCGCCGGCATCAACCGCTCGGATCGTCACTGGACGTCGAAAACCACTTACACCGGCCGCACCCCCGGCTTTCGCGCTCAACTCGGCTATATCCCGCGTGTCGACATTCGTGAGTTGAAACAGGTGCTCGGCTACAAGTGGCGCCCGCCAAAAAGCAAGGTGGTCGATTGGGGGCCCAGCATCACGTTGCTGCGCAACTGGACACACGCCGGACGCGTGCAGGACTGGGAGGTCACCCCCAGCTTCAACGTCGAACTGATCCGGCTGACCGAGTTCGAAGCGGGCCTCACCCGTGCCTTTGAGCTCTACAACGGGCTCGGCTTCGACCGCCGCTCCTCCTACGCCCTGTTTAAAACCGAGTGGTACAAATGGCTCTCCGTGAATGGGAAGTATACCTGCGGCACGGCCATTAATTACTATCCGGCCGCCGGGTTGCGCCCCTCGCTGGCCGACTTCAGCCAGTCGTCTTTTGGCATGACGCTGCGCCCCACCGAGCGTTTGCGGATCGACGAAACGTACCTGTATAACCACCTCTCGCAGGCTTTGCCCTTCTACAGCAACCATGTTTGGCGCAGCAAGCTGAACTACCAGTTCACGCGCGAGTTTTCGCTGCGCGCCATCGTCGACTACAACGCCCTGCTGCCCAATGAGGACTTCGTCTCATCCACGCGCGACAAGCGCTTGAACTACGATTTCCTCTTCACCTGGCTGCTCCACCCCGGCACGGCCCTCTACGCCGGCTACACCGACATTTACGAAAATTACCGTTACGATCCGTCGCGCCCGCCTTATTTGCAGCGCGACGGCGCGCCCACCTTCTCCACCGGCCGTCAGGCGTTTGTCAAAATGAGTTACGCGTTCCGCTTCTGACACTATGTGCACCGCAATCCTCACGCTTCTCTTGCTGGCCGGCTCGCCCGCCGATGCCTGGACCGCGCTCACGGCGTTGGTCGGCAATTGGGAAGGTGTTGGCTCGGGCTCGCCTGGTCAGGCCGCCGGCGGCTTCTCGCTGGCCTACGATCTCGACAATCGCGTGCTCGTGCGCCGCAGCCAGGCCGCGTTTCCGGCCACCGCGCAGCGTCCTGCCTTCACGCACACGGATCTGATGATCATCTATCGCGATCCCTCCAGCGGGCGCGTCCGCGCCGACTATTGGGACAACGAAGATCACCTCATCCACTACGACGTCAGCGTCGATACCAACCGCATCATCTTCACCAGCGACCACTCCACCGGCCCGCGCTTCCGCCTCATCTATACAACCGGCCCCGCCGATATCGGCATCGCCTTCGAAATGGCGCCGCCCGCATCGCCCGACGCCTTCCGGCCCTATCTCCAATCCACAGCCCGCCGCGCGCGGAACTGACGCCACATCCCCCTTCCCCGTCAACAATCCGCCCGCCCAAAGCCATGCCGCCGCGCGCCTATTCCCGACTCAGAGACGCGACGGTAACTGAGCGGACGCGTGTGTCTTCACCCGATTCCCCATGGCCCTGCGCGTCCGCCAAAGCTGATGAAGCCGCGCCTTTGTCCCCAGGCGTCAGCCTAGGCTCCTCTCGTGCGACTTCAACCGAGAGGCGCGCATCGCCGACGAACAACTGCTGAAGTTGGGTCTGAGCACCCCACGGCGCACGGTTCGCGAATACCTGGACTCTTACCGGCCTCCGCGGCCGACGCCTGGGCAGCGTTGGGATATTTCGGTAACGGCCTCGCACCCGATCATCCAGCGGATTCTCCGACAACTCCGCACGCGCCCGCCCCACGACCATCCTCACGGGCTCACCATTCATGAAGCTTCGCGAGTTTAGCATTCGCGTTGTGAAGACGCCCGTTCCAACGCCAAGGGCCAACCCGTTCTGCGAACGGCGGATTGGCGCAATCCGCCATGAATGCCATCAACTCAACGATAGGCGACTAGGCCGGATCCAGGTCCCAGACCACCGAATTTGGGCAATGGCGTGGGCCAGAGTCCAATATGGGGACCAACCGTTCACGTTGCACCCGGTTCTTAACGTGAAACGAGTCGTGTCAAAAGCGATGCCGGTGCGATTGAAGGGCAGAGTCCCGCTTCATGGCTCCCTTTAGACAACGCCCGCGCCGCAGCAGCAACGATACTCAGAGGATCTGTGCGCGAAGCGTCAAACTCCGCTCCGGCAAAACGGAGATCTTAGGTCACACGGCAAGAGCTGCAAGGATCGAGAGAACGACCGTATTCGTGCTTTGCCCACTCACGCAACTCATCAATGTCAGTGGAACATGCCTTGCCGCTATGATCGTCCTTACGTCCGTAATTGATATCGGCTCGAGAGATGTGCCCAGCGGTTGCCCGATGCACTACCAAGTGCTTACCGCCTCTCCATCGGAAATTCACCACATAGCCTTTCGGATGTTCCTGTAGCCATGGAATATAACCTTCCATGTTGCTGTAGTCGAAGATTCGCCCGTGTTTCAGGACAAACATGCTGCAATGATACCAACAATGAAAGGCCATGAGCGGCGACATTGCCCGCCTCGTCATTCAACACGCCGAAGATATGGCGCACACACTATCCTTCGTCATTTACTGTCCGGCGCGCCTCTCCTCCAAACCTCGTCCGCTTTCTGCCACTTTTGCTCCTTTGACGTTACTTCCGAAACGCCGACGTCCTTCATTTCTTTCTCAATGCGCTTCAGAGTCGTAATAACCCTATCCGGATCATCGAAATCCTGCCCCGCGGTCATACGTGCTTCGCATCGCCAGTATTCAAGGCTGTCGGCGTAAATTTGCAGCGCCAGCTCGTAACGCTTCAGATCCTTCCTAGACGCACTTCTCAGCCGGTAGTTTTCGACGGCCGCGCCGAGCGCCTGAACCTTTTCTTGGAGCTGCGTAGAGTTGACGCCAACTGAGAGTGCTCTGCGGATGTCCGTAAACGCCGTTTCGACCCTTTCCCGATCCCGGGTTTGTCTGGTTTGCACCGTCAGGAGATATCCGATAACACAGACAGCCAAGAATGGCGCCACCGTCACGAACAGCACCTTCGCATGCGCGCTCAAAGACTCACTGCCGGTGCTGCGCGGAGATGCAGCCACCCGTCCCAGGGCCTTTTGAGACTCGTCTGCCATAGACTTGCGATGCTTGAGTTTACCGCTTCGTATCACTCGAATCATACCGTCGATAGGGTCAGCGTTCCGTGAAATGGCTGCTTCTGTCAATATCAGAATTGTCGATCATGCGTTTTTGGATGGCTGCGGTTTTTCCGAACGGCCGAACGGTCGCGAACGAGTCACTGACACGACCAACTGGCGTCTTCCATGAAACTGGCAGATAGCTCTGCCCCTCCGGAGAATATCGCGTATTCACCCCCGCTATCCCTTCGAATTGCCGGGAAACCGACGCTGTGTCGTCGCCGGTGAAGCCCATCACATCTTCTTCACCGGCTCGGACCGCGCCACCGGCCCCATCCTGCCCTGGCAAACGGGTCACCCTGCCACTCTCGGAATCCGGCCGCCCTTTCTTGCCCCAGAGCTTCAGCTCATATGCGCTAACTTAAGGAGATTGCCCACTCGACGCATCGGGTT
>CAYZIX010000111.1:0-16497 GCA_964478395.1 uncultured Candidatus Solibacter sp. | reverse complement strand
CACAAAGAGGCTATCCGGATGCCGCATGGCGTCTCCATTGCCGTGGGCGTGGCCGTGCTGGCCGCGTTGACGGTCTGGCGCGGACGATAGTTACTGCGGGACGGCATGGCTGCGGCGGCTAGGGACACGATCAACGTTAAGTAATTGAATACTTGAAAAGAGGGGACGCGGCCCGGGCTTCAGGTCCGGGCCGCGTGTCGGTTGGAATGGGAGCGGATGAGTCCTAGGTCTTCCACTGCTTCATTTTGCGTGCCCGGCGGCGCAGATATCCCAGGAAGAACAGAGCGGCGCCGATGACTATCAGCACAATCGCAATCTTATTTGTGTCCATACTGACTGGCAGTTCCTTTCGAAGTTCAACGGTTAATGCCCCTGTAGGGCGGGGATGAGCTGTTTAGCAATACGAATGATGGTCGGTCCGGCCGACACTACGATAATGGCCGGCATAATCAAAAAGAAAACCGGGAAAACAATCTTAACGCTGAGTTTATTGGCGGCCTCCTCGGCCTGATGCCGGCGGCTGAGGCGCATGAAGTCGGCGTGGGAGCGCAGGGCGTCGGCGACGGAGGTGCCAAAGCGGTCCGTCTGAATCAGAACCGCCACCAGCTTGGCGATTTCCGGCTCCATTGTGCGGTCGGCAAAATTGCGCAGCGCCTGCGAGCGTTTAACGCCGGTGCGCATCTCGACGACGACCATCGACAGGTCGCGGCATAGCTCGGGGTGCGTGATGGCGAGTTCTTCAGACACAAGCCGGATGGACTGGTCGAGCGCCATGCCGGCCTCAACGCAGATAACCAGCATGTCGAGCACGTCGGGTAATGCCAGGCGCAGCACGTCGTGGCGGCTTTGCACTTTGCTTTCGAGTACAAAGACGGGAACCCAGAACCCGAGTACGGAGAAGAGCAGGACAATCAGGGCGCGATAAAAGAAGTCCAGCGGCACGAACACGCAGACGGCCGACGTGATCAGGAAAAACACCAGCACGGACAAAATCCGCCACGCATAGAAAATAGACAAGGCGGCTTCTGAGCGGAAACCGGCGGCCATCAGGATGCGGTTGGTGTCGGATGCTTGGCTTGGGTCCAGCGGCACTCTTTGGCCGAGCCACTGCATGGCCGTGCGAATCCGGAATGAAGGTGGCGCGTCGCGTCGCTGCTCAATGTCCGGAAGGTGAAGGCCCGGCAGTGGAGACGCCAGATTCTCCAGCGCCCGGGTCGGGCGGACATAGACGAGCATGCCGTATACAAAAACGGCGGCGCCCACTATCAGGAACGAGACTATGGCGATGGCAACAAGCATACGGCTACACCTTGAGGTTGACCATGCGGCGAATGATCAGGTAACCGAGAATCTGCATCACGAAGGCCGCTAGAAGCATGATGCGGGCGTGCGGATCATCGGCGAAGACACGCACTGACTGCGGCCGTGTGATGGCCGAGAAGGCAAGAAAGATGACCGGCATCAGCGTCAGGACGAACGAGGTCATTCGGCCATGCGCGGTGATGGCGCGGACATGGGCCTTAAGCTGGAAACGCTCGCGGATGGTGAGCGAGAGCTTGCCGAGAATCTCGCTCAAGTTGCCACCGGTTTCGCGCTGAATCAGAATCGCGGAAACGAAGAAACGGACATCGGGCGTGGGATTGCGGCGAATCAGGTTCTTCATCGCCACGTCGAGCGGTGAGCCGAGGTTCACCTCATTGAAAAGTTGACGGAACTCTGTGCGGACGGGCTCCGGTGAATCCGTCGCCAGCATCTCCAGGCTCACTGAGAATGCGTGTCCGGCGCGGACGGCGCGGGCGATGAAGTCGAGCGCCTCCGGTAGCTGCGACTCCAGCAGGCGCAGCCGGGCGTTGCGCTTGCCACTGGCAATCCAATAGGGGATCATTGCGCCGATCAGGGCCAGCACAACGCCGAGTGCAAGGCGCGAAGCAATGACAAACGGAGACAGGGCGCCGATGATGATACCGGCCACACACAGTGCAAACGTGAGTCCGAAGAAGAACTCCGGAGACCAGGTCAGTCCGGAAGAGGCGAGCCAGGCAGGGAAGTTGCGTAGCGACGGAATGTCCGCGATCAGGCCGCTGACCGTTCCGGCCGAACGTTCGTCAATGAAAATTCGAGGGGCCGATTCGGCGGCGGGCTGAAATCTAGCCTCGGGACGCAGGCTGCGTGTCAATTCCTCCCGGCGCAGGGCGCCGGCGATAGTGAATCCGACCCAGAGGGCCAGTCCGACGACGATCAGAATTACGGCGAAGGCGGCGATAAAGAGGATGTTCATCGGCGCGTCCTCAACTCAGTTCGACCATGGTCTGGAACACTTCGGCCGGAATCTGATAGCCGGCCGTGCGCAGTTTGTCGTAGAACCGCGGCCGGATGCCGGTGGCGCGGAAGCGTCCGAGTATGCGGCCGTCGGGCGAGACCCCCGTCTTTTCGAAGAGGAAGATGTCCTGTGTGGTGACGATGTCGCGTTCCATGCCGACGCACTCTGTCACGTGTGTGATGTGACGCGAGCCGTCACTGAAGCGCGAGACATGCACGAATAGGTCGATGGCCGACGAGATCTGCTGGCGTATGGAAAGCACGCTCATGCTTGAGTTGGCCATGCCCATCATCACCTCAAATCGGGAGATGGCGTCGCGCGGGCTGTTGCAGTGCACCGTCGTGAGCGAGCCGTCATGGCCGGTATTCATGGCCTGCATCATGTCGAGCGCCTCCTCGCCGCGCACCTCGCCGACGATGATGCGGTCCGGGCGCATACGTAGTGCGTTGATGACAAGCTGGCGCATCTTGATGGCGCCCTGGTTTTCGATGTTGGGCGGGCGCGTCTCCATGCGGGCCACATGGACCTGGCTCAACTGCAACTCGGCCGCGTCTTCGATTGAGACGATGCGCTCGGTCTCCGGAATATAGGTGGAGAGCATGTTGAGCAACGTCGTTTTTCCCGAGCCCGTACCACCGGAGATGACGATGTTCAAACGCGCGCCGACAGCCGCGTGGAGCAGTTTCAGCATGCCCTCGGTGAGCGTGCAATTGGAGACCAGTTCCTCCGCCGTCAGCGGTGTACGGCCGAAGCGGCGGATTGAGAGACAGGGGCCGTCGACTGCCACCGGTGGAATAACGGCATTGACGCGCGAGCCGTCCGGCAGCCGGGCGTCGACCATCGGAGACGATTCGTCAATGCGTCGGCCAACGCGTGAAACAATCTTTTCAATGATGCGCAGCAGGTGCGCGTCGTCCTTGAATTCGACAGGCACGCGGACCAGCCGGCCGAAACGCTCGATGTAGACCAGACGCGGTGTCGTCACCAGGATGTCGGAGATCGTGTGGTCTTCGAGCAGCGGCTCAAGCGGGCCTAGGCCGAAGACCTCGTCCAGTACCTCGTCGACGATGCGGTCTTTTTCGGTGAGGCTGAGCGGCGTCTCGTCCTCTTCGATCAGGCGCTGCACTGCGTGCCGGATTTCGGCCCGTACCTGTTGTTCGGGCATCTGCGAAACGGCTTCCAGGTTGATGCGGTGCAGCAGTTTCTTGTGCAGCGCGAACTTGAGCTCCTGATACTCCTTCGAAAACGGGTGGTGGTGAAAGAGCCGCAGCACCCAGCCTGCATCATTCTTCTGGAGCGCGGCGGAGCGTTGGGTGAGCGAACTCGTCATCTGGTTAATTCCTCCCAAAACGGCCTTATCTATAGCCCGAAGAGCGTAAATTTCTTCTTTTTGACATCGACTTCGATATTTGCCAGCCGCGCTGCAACGCGGCGAATCGTGACTCTCAGGTGATGGCCTTCGGGCAGCAGCCCGCCTTCGGAATATGCACGTTCAAGGGCCCGGTAATCGTTCGGAATGGAGGCGAAAATCGGTACGCCGAGCACCTTCTCGACTTCATCGGGGCCAATTTCAGTCTGGCGATGGACGCGATTCATGATCAGTCGTGTCCGGTCTGGATCAAACCCTGACTCGCGGATCTGCCGCAGCAGGAGCTTGGTCTGCTGCAAAGCCGGCAACTCGAGCGTGGAAACAAGGCACAGTGTATCGATGCCTTCGAGTGAAGACAGCGTCTGCGGCTCCAGCCCGTGGCCGAGGTCGACAACCACCCAGTCGTAGAGGCCGCGGACAAAACGCAGCACATGGCGGATCTCGTGGTGGTGAGGCAGCCGGCGGGTTGCTTCCAGCGTGCCGGAAGCAATGATCTCCAGGCCCTGGTAACCATTCGAAACAAGACCGTGCCAATAGCTGGGATCCAGCCGTTGCACGTTGTTCATGGCGTCCATGATGGAATAGCGGGACTTGGCCTGCATCAGGACGCGGATGATGCCGGCGGCGAAATCGAGGTCTGCCAGTAGTGCCGTCTTGCCGGTCAGTTCAACCAGTTCAACGGCCGTATGGCAGGCCAGCGTGGTGGCGCCGCAGCCGCCCTTGACGGAGAGGAAAGCGAGCACCTTGCCGCCCTTGCGGTCGCTGCGGGTGTTTTCCTGTTCACGGGCTTGCGCAATCCGCTCAAGCGCCACCGGAAGTTGGGTGGCAAGCGGCGGATAGACGTATTCACTCGCGCCGGCGCGGATGGCGGCGAGGATCACCTGCGGGTCCGCGGTCTCACGGATGATCACCACGTGCGGCGCGGACGCCGCAGCCCGCAGGCGCGCGATCAGTTCGGCCAAGTTGACGTCGAGCCCTGTCGGGTCAAGCAATATCACGTCCGGGCGCAGGCGGTCGACCTTTTCGATGAAACTGACCGGGTCGCCGATGGATGCCTGCTCGAACACAACGGTGCTCGACAGCTTTGCCAGTTCGGCCTGGGCCTCCGTCCACAGGCCGGAGTTCGAGACAACCACTCCGATGTTCAATGGATACATTTCTTGTTTTCTTAGGTTGCCCTAGTTTTTTTGCCGGATACTTGTTGAGCCCATCCGGTCTGTATCAGAAGATCCCGACGATGCGCCTGAGCGGCGCTCACGTTGCTCGTCCTCTTTCCGTTTTTCCTCTCTCAGTGCTTCAACGGCCACGGCGGGCCGGGATGGCAGCGCGACGGCAGGCAGTCCGCCCGGCGTCCGTGGCGCCGAAGTGGCGCCTTCTTTGATAAACCGCTGCGGGAATTCCAGCGCCGGAACGGGTTGGCCGGCCGGCACGGGCTGAACAATTTCTGGCGTGACCAGCACTAGCAGTTCAGTCTTGTTCTTATTCAATTCGCGGGACTGGAAAAGCTTGCCGAGATACGGAATATTAGCCAGCCCTGGAATTTTGCTCAACGTCTCCGTGACGCGGTTGTCGAGCAACCCGGCAATCGCGAAGCTCTGCTGGTCCTGCAACTCAATCTCGGTGGAGACGCGCCGCGTTGTCAGGCCGGGAACCGTGAAGCCCTGGTAGGTGAGGCCGTTGGAGTAATCGAGTGCGCTTACCTCTGGCTCGACAACTAGGCGAATGGTGCCGCGCGATGTGATCGTGGGCGTAAAGTTCAGGCGAATGCCGAACTCTTTGAAGCGGATGGTGATGGTCGGCGAGCTGCCGTAGCCGCCTTGCGGAACAGGGTACGGGTATTCGCCGCCGGCCAGGAAACTGGCCTCCTTGCCATTCGCGGCAAGCACATTCGGTTCGGCCAGAATCTCCACCAGCTTGCGCTGCTGCAGCATTTTGATCGTGGCGCCGATGTCAAGGTTGGGGCGGAAGAGGAAGACATTGAGCGCATCGCTCAATGACACAGAACCCTTGCCGCTGGCGTCGACCGAGAGCGTTGGTTTGGTGAACTGGCCGGTGCTGACGCCACCTATCATGTTTTCGTTCAGGCTGAAGAAGTTGGCGCCGAGTTCCTGCGCCGCCGAGCGTTCGACATCGGCAAAGCGGACCCGCAGCAGAATTTGAGGCTCGGCGACGGGAACATTTACCCGCAGCAAATTGATGGTTTTGCCAAGCGTGGAAGCAATGGCCGCGGCACGGTCGGCCGCGCCCATGTCGTTTACGGTGCCGCGCAGATAAACGTCGGGGCCTTCAAGCGAGACGGTGACGTCCTGCCCGGAAAGTTCGCGGGCCAGTTCGCGGCGCACGGCCTCCAACCGTTGATTTGGAGCCGGGCTGACCGTGATGTCGAAAAGCAGGCGAGCGCCACTCTTCTGCCAGAGCACGACCGACGTCTGGCCGGCTTTGTGGCCATTCAACAGCACTTCGCGCGGAGAGACGCCAACGGCTTCAACAATGTCGGGGTCCGCTACCGCGACGCGAATGATATCCACCGGACTGTCGACAACAAGTGATTTTCCCGCGACGACGCCGAGTTCGCGCGGGGTATTCTGGGCCGGGGCCAGCGTGGCGGCGGCAAAGAACGCGAATACTACCAGGCTGCGCATCACTTCTTTTTCTCCTCCTGGACACGTTCCTCGACGTTCTCACCCACCTTGACGTCGGCGCGCTTGGCGCCCTGGATGACCTCCATCGTGATCGGCACGACAACGTGCTGGATGACCGGTGGTTTTGGCTTGGGTGGGACCGGACGGCTGAGCGAAACCGACTTCTCGCCCGAAGGCAACGGCTTCACGGCGAGTTCTGTTGAATAGAGATGCGATTGCGCTGTGCCGGGCGTCTTGACGATGTCCTGGTCAAGCGGGTTGCGAAGCACCAACTGAATGCGCGCCTCTGAGCCGGCCAGTGAAAGCAACTCGGCTTCTTCCGGCGTTACCAGCAGGTTGACCACCTGGACGGTAACCGGTTTACCCTCCACGTCACGCTGAATGTTCTGGCCTGCCGAGAGCACGGCCACGTTCTGCAGCAACGTGTGGGCCTGGGCGCCCAAATTTTCACGGCCCTTGCCGGGCGGATCACCCAGCACAATCACGTCCACCTTCATGCCAGGCAGCACGAAGCCGGCCAAGCCGACGACGTCGTTCACACGAACGGCGACAGCGCGCTTGCCGGCGGGGATTTTGGCCGCCAGCCCAGCGCCTCCGCCCTTCGGAGCGAGGTGCGACTCGGTGACAATGGCGCCCGTGTCGATAATCTCAATCACACTGCGTTGCAGCAGCTCCGCCTTGGCCGTCACGGCGCCTTTGGGCAGCTCGCCGCCCCAACGCACCTGTTTCAAATCGGCCTCCCGGATAACAGTGCCGATTGGCAAATCGCGTGCGGCAACCAGGATTTGGGAGAGCGAAGCATTGGCGCTGGCCGCGATGCGGCCAGCCAACAGGTAGTAGATTCCCGCGCTGGTGGCAAGCGCCACCAGGATGGCAAAGATGAAGACCATCAGCAGACGTCTGTTCATTGGCTCTCCTCTGGTAGATCATCCGCAACGGCGCGGCCAGGGACGATCCTCCTCCGGCAATCGAGACGGGCCGCCCCTTGCGGGGCGGCCCATCCTGAATGGCTCCTCAGCATCGTTTAGCCAGGGTTATTGCTCTGCGTCTGCACCTGGGTGCCGATGTTGCTGAAGGCGCCGCTAACAGCGCCAGCGAGAACCGCAAGGCCGCCCAGCATCATGAGAGAGCCGCCACCGATGGTGAGCGCGTATTCAACGATGTCCTGGCCGTCTTCTTCTTTGAAAAACTTCTTCAACAGTTCCATTTCGATTCCTTCCTTCTTTGTTTTTTTATTCGTCTTGCGGGCCCGCGGGGGCCTCCGATCATTACTCCGACGCCCCGCGGGCGCGGTCGCCAGCTCAAGGCTGGCTATCAGTCGTACGCGGAACTTGGACCGGATTCTGCCGCCCGAATGTGGATCTGGCCGAACTTCACCGCGAGCCAGAGATTGCCTCCACTATCGAGCGAACAGCGTACCGTCTTTCCCAGGCAGCGCATTAGCCGGTGCTCTACAATGCCGCCGTCCGGGAGGTCCAGGTCCAATTCAATCCGCGCGCCTGATGCGACGTCCGGCCTTTCGCCTGGTAGGGCATTAAGCTGAAGGACTGCGCCACGGCGATCGAACGAATGGGCCAAGACCGGAAACTTGTTCACGCCAGCCGAGGGGATCGAAATCAAGCAACGGAGCGCATCTTTCGGTTCCTTGCTTCGTGCTGGGCGTGTTGCCGTTCCCATGTATTTCCGTGTTTCAACCTAAGGCAGATCGCCAAGTAATTACAATGCTGAAAATGGTTAGCATACCGGTAGTTAGCAGTACGCAAGTCATAGATCAAAAAGGGGAGGGTGACCTGGATAACATCCTGCGGCGGCGGTTGAAGTTATTGAAAAGCGGCTGCGTGGAAATCGCAAAGAGATGTGAACGCTGCAACGAAAGGCTTGATTGATAGATAACTTCGGTTTAGACTAGGCGGTACGGTTTTCGCTGTAGACACAGGGCCGTCGAGATAAAAAAGAGTCTCCGCCGTCAATCGGAGGGTAATCTGACGAGCGGGGAACGGGTCCTGTGAGGGCGTTATGCGGAGGATTTCATGGTCAATGTGACGGTTTTGTCGGAGCAGCCTATCCTAAAGTAGAGCATTGGAGTTATTGCTCTCACTTCAACCAGAGTTCAATGTATCAAGCGTAGCTGGGCCGTTCAGGGAAATCACTGAGAAGCTCGATGCCTGTCAGGCCGACGTCTACCTGGTGGACGGTGGTCCCGACCTTGACATTGCGGGGCTAATCGAGTTCTGCCGGCGCGAACGCGGCCGGAAAGTGATTGTGCTCACGCGCCGGATATCGGCCGAAGTCGCCTATCACGCGCGGGAGGCCGGCGTAGCCGCGGTGATCAGTTCGGCCCGTGAGGCTGAGGATCTGGCGGAGACAGTGTTCCGCGTACAGCGTGGAGAGATGGTCTTCGACTGTGCCAACGGCGACGACCTGAAGGATGCGCGGAAGGTCAATCTCACACATCGTGAAGGCCAGTTGGTCGCGCTGTTGTCTCAGGGATTGAAGAATAAGGAAATTGCCGGAACGCTTGGGATTACTGAAGGCACAGTGAAAGTCTACCTGTCGAAGTTGTTCGACAAGGTGGGTGTGCGCGACCGGTTTGAACTGGCCTTGTTCGGGCTCAAAAATCTCACCAATCCATTAGAGGGTTTTACGGCGGAGCCGCCAGCAACGCGGACGCAGCCGGATCGAACAGCGCGGGTCCAGGGATTGCCAAGCCTGGTGCTGCGCCGGTATCCGGCGCCGGTGGCTCCATATTTCAAGCGGCCCGCGGCAGGCTACTGAACCAAAAATGAGTCTACTGGACCTGGTCGAGAACGACGCGGGTCGGGAGTGGCTCGAGCGCGAAGACGTGCCGCGGCTGGCGCTGTTGGAAATACGGCAAGCCCCGCGGTGGCCGGCGCTGGTCGTGTCGGCGGTGTTGCATGTCGCGCTGGCGGCCTATATGCCGGCGTTTGAAACCTGGCTTCCGCGTCCGGTGCATCCTTTGCGCGAATTGGCCCGCAGCGGCCGTTTGCGCGGGCCGGTGTACCTGCGTTTCACGCGGCAACAGATCGAGCATGTGCGAAAGGCCGAACTGCGGCCAGCGCGGCGACGGCCGCTTCCGGCGCGCCCTGCCGTGGTGCAACGTGCCGCGGTCGTTCAGCATGCCCGGCCGCCGCAGGCCGTTTTGGAAGAGCCCGGCGGAATACTGTTGCAGCCTTTGCCGCAGCCGGCGTTGTTGGAGCCAGTGAACTTACCGTCGTTCATGGTGCGCGCGGCCCCTCGTCCCAGTTCAGCGACGCGGCGGTTCCAGCCACCGGCGCGTGCCGTGCATGTGCAGGCGGTGTTGGATGTTCCGGCCGTGGTGGCTGAGGCTGGTAGCGTATCTGTCGCGGCATTGCCCCGTGCAGGTGGACGCGGGCCGGAGTTGCCAACGCTGGCGCCACCGGGCCCGGCGGTGCCGGGCGAGGACGAGTCGCCAGGCAGCAGCACTGCCGTGATCAGCATCTCAGATAGAGCGCCTCAGCACGACGAGGTTTATCGTGTTCCGCCGGGCATTCAGACGGGTAACGGAAAAGGTACCGTACTGGTGGCTACCCCCGCAGTGGCGGCGCGCAGCGCGGCGGAACGTCCGGTCGCGGCCCCGGGCGGCACGGCAAATGGCAACGCGGCATCGCCCAAGGATTGGACATTTCAGGCTTTGGGCGGGATGGTGCAGGTGCAGGATGCGGCTGACGGGTCGCGTACGCTCAGTTATCCGAACAATGGCGACTTCGACATTGTGGTGCTGAACGCGCGGCTGCCGGGCGAAGTCGAAATACCTGAAGGAGTGCTTACGGGCAAGCCCGTCTACACGGTTTACCTTAGTGTGGGCCCGGGCAAGGAGTGGATTTTGCAGTACGCGCTGCCGCCCGCCTCAGAAGGCTCCGCCCAGCACGGAATGGTGGTTTCGCTGGAAGCCGAGCCTGAGGTCAAGGCCCCGTTCATTCGTTCGGCGCGCTTGCCGTCCCGCCTGGCGCTGGAGCCCAAGCGGGCGGTGCTGTTCGGTGGAAAGATCACGGCTGATGGGCACGTGGAGGGTTTGCGGGCGGTCGGAGTGAAGACCGAATTGCACATAGTACTGATGCAGTACCTGGCGCGCTGGAGGTTCCGTCCGGCGACAAAAAACAGGGTTGCGACGGCCGTTGAAATGGTACTGATAGTACCAATCAAGGCTCAAAAATGGTGATAACTTTGGCCAGTCTTGCCGGAGAATCGAACTGAACTTACGATTGAAGCGGAGAACTTAATCTCATGAGAACCGCGAAAAAAACCGGCGCGGTGATGGTGACGTTCGCTATCGCACTAACAACAACGCTGGCTGCGGTCGGCTTGGCGGTGGACGGCGGGTTGCTGTACGTGGCGCGGAGTGAGGCGCAGAGCTATGCCGATGCTGCGGCGTTGGCGGCGGCTTTCAAACTGGATGGCACTTCCTCCGGCATCACGGCAGCCAAGGCGGCGGCGCTCGGCACTACCTGGAAGAAGTGGATGTTCAATTCACGGACGTTCTCTTCAAGCAACGTTGACATCCGTTTCTGCACGACATTGCAGTGTGATGGCAATGGCGCGGTAAGTCCGTCCGGCGTGGGCATCCGGTCGGTCTGGGTGCGGGCGTCGGCTGGTGTGCCAATTCACTTTATGACCGTAGCCGGCTTTGGGGCCACGCAGGGCGTGAGCGCGGCGGCCGTGGCGGCGCAGGCGTCGCTGGTGTCGGCGAACGAGGGGTTGTTCCCGTTCGTGGTGTCGGCGCGTGGCGCGTCGCCGACTTATGGGTTTGAGACGAACCTGGCCTATACGTTCCGCTGGCATGTGCATGCAAGCGATCAATTGCTGGGAGCGGTCTGGGCGGCGGGCCAGCAGACTTCGCTTTCGACGCAGCAGTACGTGGAAAACGCGTTGGTGGCGGACCAATGGTGCCCGGGTGACGCCCGGTGGATATTTGTCAGCAAGGTGTTGGACGCATTGGGCCTCACGGTCGAGCAGATACAGAGTGCGAGCGGTCAGCAGTTGAATGATTTACAGAAGCAGTTCAAAAACTTGTTCCAGGACAAGGGCTTCTACCTGGTGGGCTCGCAATCTGAGATGAAAGCTGGTATCGAGTTCGGCTACCAGACGCAGACCGTAACGATTGGTGACATTCTGAACGCCGCAAACGGCATGAAGACCGGCATGGCGGATTCGATCATCGCGCGTGTCAACAGGGACGCCAACCAGGACGTCTACTCCAATGGCCAGATCGCGGGCGGCAACGTGACGGCCTATTACACGCCCCGGTCCACTTATCTGACGGGTAGTGGCGACCGCTTGGTGGTCTTGCCCGTGCTGGGCATTCAATCGCTGGTGAACGGCATTGGAACCCCAGTGGTGGATTTCCTGCCGTTCCTTTTGCTGACCGACGGCACGGGCAGCAAGAACAAAAATGATTACTACGACGGTGCGGCCACGCCGCACAAGCCGTGGTGCATGGCCTACATGGGCGCGACGGTAGCGCCAAGCGGGACGCCCGGATATACCGACGGCGTCTTCTATATAAGGCTGATGCGATGAAGAGATTCGGTAACAGATCAGGCTCGGCCATGGTGGAACTGGCGCTGGTGGCGCCGCTGATGGTGTCACTGGTGTTCGGCGTGTCGGAGTTCGGCTACGTCTTCTACACCTATACGCGGCTCGAAAAGGCCGTGCATGACGCCGCGCGGTACGCATCGCTGCGCACCTACCTGAACTCTGACAGCACCGGCTCCTACGCCAAACAGGTGAAAAATGCTGTCGTCTTCGGCCGGCCGGATGGCAGTGGCACTGCTATTGCCTCAAACTTGAGCACGTCGAACGTTGTTGTGGTGGTATCGCCGTCCAGCGGGGCGCGGCCGCAGACGGTGCGGGTTTACATTTCGAGCTACAAAATGCCGATGTCGATAGGGGGCTGGTCGTTCACGCTGAGAAACAAGCCCGATGCGACGTTCCCCTATTTAGGCCGGTGGGTGGACAACTAAGATGAAACGGCGCGGATCGGTACTGACGGAATTCGTGCTGGTGGCAGGCGTCTTTTTCGCGCTGCTGCTTGGAATTGTGGACTGGAGCGTGAGCTTCTATGTCCACGAGACATTGGCGCACCGCGCGCTGGTTGGCGCCCGGACGGCGGCCATCAGCGGCACGATGAGCGACGCGTCCGACATCGTCCGTTGCGGCAGCGTCGGTTGCGGCTCGTCGGCGGATTTACCCTCTCTGGCCGGTGCGACCATCAGCGTGCAGCAGGTCTCAGTTGAAGACACCAACGTGATGAACGCCTCTGGATTGGCCATGCGTAACCACGTGATTGTGACGGTGAGCAATTACACCATCAGTCAGGTGGCGCCGTTCGTGGGGCTCACCTATAAGGGCCAGGCGATTCGTGCGGCCGAACCGATGGAGCCGACCGACCTGGGCGGCTGAGGCTCAACTCCAGCACTGCTGCTACTCGCCGGGCCGCAACGCGCGGCGCCCGGCCCCCGCCTCATAGCGCTGGAACAACTGGTTGAAGAACGATGGGCTCGTCGCTGGCTGAATCCAGTCGAACACGGCCCCCTGGCTCTTTAGCTTGGACTGCAAATCCGGCACGGAGATGTCCTGCACCGCCTTGCCGGACTTCAGCGCCAAACTGGCCGCTACGCCGGCGGCTTGGCCGATGATCATGTACTGCGGCTCCATGCGGAGCGAGGAGTAAGCGACGTGGCTGGCCGAAAAGCACACCGGCACCAGCACGTTGGCGGCCTCGGCCGGCTTGGGCAGCATCACGCGGTAAGGAATCTGATAGGGCGTCACGGCTACCTGCATATCGCCCTCGTTTTCCACAGCGCCATCGGCGGTGGCGATTCGCTGGATGTTATGCGAGTCGCTGTTATAAGACCCCATGCCAATCACATCCGGCTTGGCGAGATCGGTTTGCACGTCTTTCTGGGTCACCACAAAATTGCCCACCATGCGGCGTGCTTCGCGAATGTATAGCTGGTGCGGCCAATGGTTCGTGTCGGGATACTCGTCCTTCGCCAAACCCCAGGAGTTGATCTCTTTCTGTAGCGATGCGGGCACTCGCGCGTCGTGCGCCAGGAAGTAGAAGAAGCCGGCGACGTAGTCGATGTGGTCTTGCCAGATCCGGGCCTTGGTGGCATAGTCACCGTCCGGGTAGAGCCAGCTCTTGCCAATATAGTCGGTGGAAAATGCGCCCTGGTTGTTGATGTCGGCCTTCTTGTTGGGGATGCGCGCAATCAGGCACACCTCGTGCATCACGGGAGGCCGTCCCAACTTCTTCGTCATTGCGTCCAGCAGCCGGGCCAGCAACTCGTAGCGTTTCGGATCGTAATTGGCCGGCTTCGGATACGCCACCTGGTTGGACGGGTCCTCCGACAGGATCATCCGGAAGTTGTAGGCCTGAACCTTCTTGTCGGCCGAGCCGGGCGCCTCGCGCGGGCCAGGATCTACCTCCGGCAGCAGTTTGCCTTTTTCATCGTAGGGCGAGACGCGCACCAGAAACTGGTGCTTGGGCGTGTGTTCACGCACCCCGGCCAGCGCCTCGCCGTACTGCGCCTGCGCCTCGCGGCCAAACGTGTAACTGATGCCGGACTGCGCCATCAGATCGCCTTCGTACGAGCAATCGGCAAAGATCCGCCCGGCAAAGCGAGCGCCGTTTTCAGTGGTGATGGTGGTCACCTGGTTGCCGCTCTTCTCGACTCCCGTCTTCTCTCGCAGCCGGTGGTGAAGCCGTACTGTGACGCCGGCCTCGTCCAGCATCTCGCGAAACACCTGCTCGCCTACCTTGGGCTCATAGAACCAGGCAACGTCCTGCGCGAACCGCTGGATTTCGTATTTGCGGCCGATTCGCCAGTAGAACTCCAGAGCGTAGCCGCCAATCACTTCTTTGCGGCCGAAGTCGGTCCGCGATAGCCCGCCGGTGGCCATGCCGCCCAGGTGTGCACCCGGCTCCAGAAGGACCACTTTCAGCCCTTCGCGAGCGCCGGCCACGGCGGTAACGACGCCGCTGGCCGTACCGCCGTACACCACCAGGTCGTAAGCCGCGGGCTGCCCAATTGCGTAGGCTGTGCAGCCGAGTAGGAGCAGAATTGCGCGTTTCATGAGCGTTTTTGATTCTATCGATGTTGATACGATCACGGGGTGCCTTCTCCATCCTCCATCCTGACCCGCCGTCAGTTTGCAGCCCTCCCATTGGTGGCCGGTGCGCAAGCCGCCGCACCCGGCAAGCGCAAGTGGGAGATCTTCGTCGTTCAGCACAGCCACATCGACGTTGGCTACACGCACACGCAGGAAGCCATCGCCGATTTCCACGCCCAGTTCCTCAGCCAGGCCGTGGACCTGGCGCTCTCGCCCAAGCAGGCGCAGCGTTCACCGGACACGCGCTTCAAGTGGACCTGCGAAGGCTTCTGGGCCGTTGAGCAGTTTCTCGCACGCGCCTCGGCCGCACAGCGCGCGCGCCTTGTTCGCGCCATGAAGGAAGGGCTCATCGAGCTCACCGCCGCCTACTTCCACATGGCCGAGCTGGCCGACATGGAGTTGTTACGTAAGAGCCTGACGTACGCCGTGAAATTCGCGCGCCAGGAGGGTGTGCGGCTCGACACCGCCATGGAGTGCGACATCAACGGCGTCAGTTGGGGCATGGCCGATGCCTACGCCGAAGCGGGCGTCAAATACCTGTCGATGAACATCAATCAGGAGCAGGGCGGCTATCCGCTGGGCGGCCCGTTGAAGCCGTTCTATTGGGAGTCGCCCACCGGCAAGCGCGTGCTCGCCTGGAACGGGCTGGCCTACCACAAGGCCAACCTGTTCGGCCTGCTGGGTGGCGTGGCGCCAGACCGCGATCCGGCCATCCCCGGCTTCTCGCTGCCGTTCCGCGGTCCATACACCGAGGTTCGCGACATCTCATTCGCCGGGCGCCGTCTGTGGCCGTTCCTCAACTGGCTGGAGGAGAGCGGCTACCCGCACGACTACCTGCTATTGACCGGCTCCGGCGTCTACACCGACAACAGTCCGGCCAGCGACCAGGGCTCGCAGATTATCGCGCAGTGGAACGATAAATTCGGCGATCGCGCTCATGTTCAAACCGCGACCCTGGCCGAATTCTTTGCGCATATCGAGAAGAAGACGCCCAACCTTCCCACGCATCGCGGCGATTGGACCGACTGGTGGAGCGACGCCGGCCCCACCGCGCCCGTCGACACGCTCATCTACCGCAACGCCCTGCGCACGCGGCGCAAGATCGGCATGCTCGATCCGGACAAAAAGATCGTCGGCGAAGCCGAGCGCGACGCCATCGACCGCAAGCTGCTTCTATACGCCGAGCACACCTTCGGCTACTCCGATACCGGCTCCACCACGCTGCTGGTGCAACAGGTCTTCGGCCGCAAGGGCAAGCACGCCATGGATGCCGACGAAATGGCCGGCGCGGCAATGATCCGCGTGCTGCATGCCAACGGGGAAGGCGGCTTCGTCACGCGCCGGCCGTTTGAATACACGGTGATCAACCCGCTCAACGTGGCGTCGCGTGGCGCCGTGGGGCTGCCCGTCGACACCTGGGAGTCGCCGATGATGCGCTCGGGCATTCGCGTGGTCGACGCGCATGGCCGTGTGCTGCCGCACCAGGTGGAAAGCCGCCCGCGCGGCTGGGACGTGTGGGTCGATGTCGCACTCGCTCCGCACGAACGCCTGAAGCTGAAGTTCGAATTCGGCGGCGCCGCTGCGCTGGCGGAATCGAAGCCCGCGTCCACGGCAACGTCTTTTGAAAACGCCTTCTATCGCGCCGCCTGGAGCCAGGGCAAAGGAATTACGGAATTGCTGGACCGCGCCAACGCCGCCAACGTGTTGGATGCGGCTGTGGGTGCGCTGGGCCAGCCCGTCTATCAACTGTTCCCGGGTGGCCAGCGCGGTCCGGCCGGCACCGGCGTCGGCCAGCGCGTCAAGCCGCGCGATGTCATTACCTCTGGCGACTGTACGCGCATTGAGCGCGTCGCCTCCGGGCCTATCTTCGACCGTTGGGAGTTCCACTACCGCGTGCCCGGCGCCACGCGCTATATCCTGCGCGCGGTGTTCTATCACGGCCAGCCGCACTTCCAGTTGACGGCCAGCATGGTGAAAACCGACACCATGCGCATTTGCAGCCGCGATCCGGC
>CAYZIX010000110.1:0-16514 GCA_964478395.1 uncultured Candidatus Solibacter sp. | reverse complement strand
GCGCAATGTTGCGCGGCGCGCGCGCGATGCCCGTCATCTCGCCATGCTCGTCAAAGACAATCAGCGGTTCGGGCAGATCAAAATCAATGGAGCCGCGCTTCTGCCTGCGCTTCATCAGCACTAGCGCCAACTCACGCATCAGCTCAAAGCGTTCAACCAGTGACGCATACTGCTTGCGCAACGCCTCGTCGCCTTCAAGAACACCGTGCACCTCGGTGTAAGTCATGCGCGCCACGCTGCGCATCACGCCGCGGCAGAACTCCTGGCGCAGGACCTCGCCGTGGCGGTCGATTTCAAGCAGCGCCGACAGGCACAGCCGGTCCACTTGCGGTTTCAGGCTGCACAACTCGGTGGAAAGTTCCAGCGGCAGCATCGGCACGGCGCGGTCCGGGAAATACACGCTGGTGCCGCGCTTCAGCGCCTCGGCGTCAATCGGCGACCCGGGCCGCACATAGTGGCTGACATCGGCGATATGCACGTGCAGGCGAAAGCCGCCGCCCGTGCGTTCCACCCAAACGGCGTCGTCGAAGTCGCGCGCTGTTTCGCCGTCAATGGTCACCACATCCAGCCCGCGAAAATCGCGGCGCCCGCGCAGATCGGCTTCGGTGAGTTCGGCCGGAATGGCGTGCGCCTGGTCCAGCACCTCAGCCGGAAAGCGATCCGGCAGACGGTGTTTGCGGATAGTGATCTCGACATCCACGCCGAAGTCGTCCGGGTGGCCCAGCACCTCGATCACACGGCCCACGGCCGTATCATCGCCTTCCTGCGGATATTCGGCAATCTCGACGTTGACGATCAGCCCATCCAGTTCGCGCGCATCTATGTAATCGGTGACCGCGCCACCAATCCGATCCGGATTGGCGCCGCGCCCCGGCAACTCCATGCCGTCGGGGATCACAATCCATTGCGCGATGCGCGCCTCCTGCGGCACCACGTAGTTCTCGCGCCTCCCCAGGTGGAACGTGCCCACCAGCGTCGGGTGCGCTCGGTCCAGCACGCGCACCACCTCGCCATCGGCCTTGCGGTCGTGCGTCACTCGATGGACGCGCGCCAACACGCGGTCGCCGTGCATGGCGCGCCCCATGGAGCCGGGCGGTAGAAACACATCGCCCACAATACCGGGCGGCGGAACGTCGGCCACCACGAAGCCGTAGCCGTCGCGGTGCATATTCAGCCGCCCCACGGTAAACTCCTGCGTGCGGCCGGGCAGCACGTATTGTTGCCCACGCAGTTCAATCAGACGCCCTTTCTGCGTCAGCGCCTCCAACGCGCCAATCAACTGCTGGCGCGCGGCGCCTCGCGCGCCCAGTTCGCGCACCAGCTGTTTGAAGCCCGCGCGGCCGTGCGGCAGGGCCTCCAATCGTTCGAGAATGGCGCTTTCGACGCTCACCGTTGTGGAGTGACCACCGGCTCCGGCATCTTGTCCGGCGCAAAGCGCGGCAGCGGCGCCTCCCGGTTGGCCAGATGCCAGACGGCCGATGCCGTGACAGTGGCCGCTTGAATCAGGTCTTCCGGAATCACGCGCTCATAGGTGTCGAGGTTCGTGTGCCAGGTCTGGCCGAAGTACTCAATCGGATCCTGCATGATGCCGACGCCCGCCAGACCGGCGGAACTAAACGACGTCGAATCGGTACCGCCCTCACGACGGCTGGTGGTAGCCGAAGCGCCCAGAAAACCAACATCGGCGAAACCGGCCAAAGCCTCTTTCAGCACCGTGGCGGCCTCCGGCGGGCCAAACACCGACGCGCCGCGCGCTTTGCCCGTGCCGCTGTCGACATTAAAGTAGGCGACCAGCTTTTCGAACTCCGGCTTTTTCTGTTCGAACGTGCCGAAGTGCTCCTTCACATACGCTTTCGATCCGAGCAGGCCCTGCTCTTCGGCCGACCACAGGCCAACGCGAATGGTGCGGCGCGGCTTCAAGCCCAAAGCCTGAATGATGCGCGCGGCTTCCATCATCACCGACGCGCCGGTGGCATTGTCCGTGGCGCCCGTGGCCGAGTGCCACGAATCCAAGTGCCCGCCCAGCATCACCACTTCATCGGCCTTGTCGGTGCCGGGGATTTCAGCCACCACGTTCCAGGTGGTCTTGCCTTCCGGATAAACGCGGTTCTCGATGGTGAACTCCAGCAGGACATGTTCGTTGTCCGCCAGCAGGCGCGCGATACGGCCGTAGTCTTCGTTACGCAGCACCACGGTCGGCACGGCCTTTGTCACGTCATAGGTCCGGTTGTGGAATGCGCGGATCATGCCATGCTGCATGCCGGCATCGGTCGCCTTGACCAGCACTCCCTGCTCCACCAGCCAAGCGTCGATCATCTGCGTCGCCTGTTGTGTAGTAAGCTTCGACGGATCGGGCTTGGGCGGCTCCGGACGGCGTGGGCCACCGGGACCGCCGCCTTCCAGGCGCTTGCGCACGGCCTCGTCATCCATGCGCTTGTTCATGGCCGTGAAGGCCACGCCCAGCGTCGCGGGCTTGCCTATCAGCACCATCTTGCCGCGCACCTTTTCCTTGTTGGCATCGAGCCACGCCGTGAGCTCGTCCTTGGTGGGCCGCTCCGGCGGCGCCAGCAGGACGGCCTCGCCCACGGCGGTGCCGCGCGTCGACGGCGTCCAGGCCAGCACTTCCAGCACCAGCGTGTCGCGCACCGGTGAAATCAGATAGCCGGCGGCGTGTTCGTTAGTCCAACCTGGGTGGCCAAAGTCCCACGGCTCCAGCTTGGCGTTCTTCAGCCCCCACTCGGTCATCTGTTTCGCGGACCAGCGTGCGGCGGCCTCATAGTTAGGCGACCCGGTCATACGCGGTCCGTAACGGTCGGTGAGCATGTGCACGGTGTGCATCACCTGCGTATGCTCGTTGGCCTCTTGACGAATCTTTTGCTGGACGTCCTTATCGACCTGCTCCTGGGCCAGCAACAGGAGAGGGAGTACGGCGACGGTCAACAAACGGCGCATGATGCCAGCATAGCTGACGCGATAAGCTGGTCGGTGCTATGGAACTCGTCACGGTCGCCCTGGAAATCCCGGAAAACGGCAATGTGATCTTCGGGCAGTCGCATTTCATTAAGACGGTGGAAGACGTCTACGAGGCCATCGTCAACACGGTGCCGCAGATGAAATTCGGCGTGGCCTTCTGCGAGGCGTCGGGTGCCTGCCTGGTGCGCGCCGACGGCAACGACGACGACTTGAAGCAGATGGCCATCCGCAACGCGCTGGCCGTCGCCGCTGGGCACACTTTTATCGTTTGCCTGCGCGACGGTTATCCGGTGAACCTGCTCACGCGGCTCAAGGACGTGCCGGAAGTGGTGGGCCTGTTCTGCGCCACGGCCAACCCGGTTGAAGTGGTGCTGGCCGAAACGGCGCAGGGCCGCGGTGTTTTGGGCGTCATCGACGGCGAGCCGCCCAAGGGCGTGGAAGGCCCGGCCGACATCGAGTGGCGCCATTCGTTGCTGCGCAAGATCGGTTACAAGCGCTAATTGATCTTTTCTAACTGGTCGCGGATGGGCCTGAGTTTCACTACCAGGCCCTGCACAAGATCGAACCGGTGGCGCAGTTCCTCGCGGTACGCGAGCTTTTTGGTGTGGTGGATTTCGCCGGGAAGCGCGGCGAACTGGGCATCGAGCAGTTGCAGGATGAGATCCCACTCGGCATCGCTGATTTCGGGCTGAACCCGCGTGGCAGGCGACATCGCAATGCACCTCCGAGCCGAAGCTAGCACTGATTCAGCCCGGCGGGAAGAGTTTTGTTGCATAGCGGCGCCCTCCGTTCCCGGGCGCCGGGGTATTCTACTCACAAGGGCTTGCGATGAAAGAACAAAACTACTCGAACCACACCAAACTCGTGCCTGCATTCCATGGAGTGCTGTTCACACTACTGCTGCTCACCTTCATCGGCTCCTGCATCAACCTCTGGAAATCGATCGGCGATCACCAGCGGTTGTACAGCGCGGCGCTGATTGTGGTGCTCACGTTCTGCGTGTTCATGACGGCGGGTTTCGCACGGATGTTCGCACTGAAGGCCCAGGACCGCGCCATCCGCGCTGAAGAGAATTTCCGGCATTACCTCCTGACCGGAAAGCCGCTGGATGGAGGCCTGACGATGAAGCAGATTATCGGCCTGCGCTTCGCCTCCGACAGCGAGTTCCCTGCCCTGGCGGCGCAGGCAGTCAGAACGGGTATGAGCCAGGACGCCATCAAGCGCGCCGTGACAAGCTGGCGTTCGGACCACGACCGGTTGTAGAACCAACCGGCGCTACCCCGGGACAACGGCTAACTAAAGTAAATATCCCGGGCGATGACATTGGCGTCTAATCGGCGCGATTATCTGGGAAAGATCCAAAAACTGGCGGCGCATCGCCCGGACGGGCACGGTCAGCAATATACCGTAGAAGCGGACCTAAAATACCGGATATGGTTGTTGGCGCGGATAGAGGTGGGGATAGAATCAGCAACATGGTTGGTCATGATGAGAGTGCGTTGCCCGCGATTGCGCTGAGCACGCTGGCGATATTTTACGTGATTGGCGGCGCGATGCACGACATCGTGCGGGGTGATGCGGGGATGCTGGTGTGGATGTTCCTGGCGTTTGGGGCATTGGTGTTCTGCATTCTGTACCGGCTAGCGCTTCGTAGCCTGAACACGAAGGAACGAATTTTCTGGTTGGCTGGAACGGTGCTTCTGCTGCTGCTCTGCGGCCTGACGCCCATCAATTCCCTGATCCGGCCGAAATACGCCGAGGACCCCAAGCTGGCCGCAACGTTTCTAGCCGCCTGTCTACCCGTCGCCATGATGCTGATACACCGCCTGGTCCGGGAAACGCGACTACAGACGAAGCACTGATGCCGCCTCCACCGGCGGCCCCACTGCCGGCGATACAGTTCTCGTGCAGCCATTCCTCCACGGGCTGCCTGTGTGTGGCCGGAGTTCCGCAGATTCACGGGAAACTGACAAGCAGAATTGCCCCGCCAAATCACAGATTACATCTCTAGCGTGTCCGGCAAAACAGAGAGATACCGGCTATAATTTGCAGAGTGGACCATCGTGACAGGAGCACGCTACCGGCAATTATCCTGAGCACGCTCGCGATTTTTTACGTCATATGGGGCACTCTTCACGACTTGGCTCGCGGCGATGAAGGAATGCTGGAGTGGACGTTTTTCGCCGTGAGTGCGGTGACGTTCGCGCTCGTTTACCGCCTGGCGCTTGAAACGCTTAGCTGGAAAGCACGGATTGGCTGGCTGACCGGCACTGGCCTGTTGCTGGTGCTGTATAGCGTGGCGGCCATAATCGCAATGATCCGGCCGAAGTACGCCAAGGACCCATTGGCGGCCATATCATTTCTGGCCGCAGGCGTACCGGCCACCGCATTGGTGGTCCGGCGTCTGATTCGGGAGACGCGCCGGCGGAGCTAACGGCCTCGTTTCAGCGGGCGGAGTTCGACCTTGCGGAAATGGATTTCGGCGCCCTCGCTTTGGAGTTGAATGCGGCCGGCGCTCGGCTTGACCGCCAACGCCTCGTTAACCACAACGCCGTTCAAGATGACCTTGATGTGATCACCGTCGCAGATCACCTCTTGACGGTTCCACTGCCCGGTGGGCTTCTCAACATCCTGCGGGCCGCGGTAGCCGAGCGTATCCTTCCAGTTCACATCGCGGCCGTACCAGTTGAAGCGGCCACGGTCGCGCGTTTCGGCCTTGCCGCCGCGCTGCCAATACAACTGCTTGTCCGGCCCGAGACGCGTTTCGACGGTCAATGACGGCCGCGTGGCGCCGGCCACGGACAGCAGGTCGCCCGTCCCGCCTTCGATAATCTGGCTCTCAATGGATTCCAGCCACGTCCCGCCCGCCGCGCCATCGGCGCCGCCGGCGTGGACGAGGATGCCACTGTCACGCGCTGCCTGTGCGCGCTTGCCGTACGCCGGGCCGCCCCACTTCCACTCGACAATGAGGTGATAGTCTCGGTACGCGCTCTTCGTCGCGATGCCGCCCCACTCCGTGCCGGCAACAATGATCTCGCCACGCTTGACCGAAAAGACCCCATTCGGATCGGCCGTCTTGTTCTCCCGCAACCAGGTGGACCAGCCGTCCAGACTGTGGCCGTTGAAGAGTTTGATCCGCTTGGCAGGCGTGATGGGCGTCTGCGCCAAAAGCGTGCCGGTGAGAACGAGTAGGACGAAGGAGGAACGGAACATGGAACCACTCTACCGTGGTTCGGTATAGTTGTCGCTGAACATGCACCGCAGAGACTTCCTTACACGCACCGGGAGCCTGGCCCTCGGATCGGGATGGATTCGGCTGGAAGCCGCGCAGGCGGCAGCCGCCACGGCAGGGGACAACCCGGATTGGGCGAATGCCAAGCTGGGCTCAACCGCCACGGCGTCGAGCGCGGCGCCACATGCCGATTCAGCCTACGCCGCCGAGAACGTGATTGGCCGCAAGGTTCGCCGCGGTTGGCAGGCCAAGGACCAGACTACGGGTGCGTGGATTGAAGTGCGGCTCAAGGAAGCCAAGCCGGTCAGTGAAATTTGGGTGGAGCCGGCGCCGCCGGAAAGCGGGCTGTACTGCGAGGACGCCTACGAGTTTCTTGGCTCGCGCGCGGCTTTGCGCGCACCTGCGCGGCATGTGCGCATCCGGCTGGACGGCGGCGCGGAGATCAAAACCGAGTTGCGCCAGTTGGGCGATTTCGAAATTATCCCCCTACCGAAGACGGCCACGGTGAGAACCATCCGCGTAACGGTAGACGACGTATGGCCGAAGGCGGGTGGCAAAGAAACAGGCCTCGCCAAGATACGCGCGTACACCTACCGCCACAAGACGGACTTCGAGGTATTAGTGCGGCGGATGTATGACGCACATCAGACGGAGCCCGTACAACTGGCCACGCTGATTGTCACCAATACCGGCGAAGAGATCCCCGCCAGTGCGCTCGTGTTGCGGCGTGCTGGCAAGGAGTTTGCACGCATTCCGCTGAAGCCGACGCCGGCACGCGCCGTTTTCAGCCACTCCGTCTGGATTCCGGCCTTGGACGAAGACTCGGACATCGATTTTGAATTGAGTGGCGCGCAGCTTACTCGCACCTTGCACGTACCGGCCTATCGTTCTTATTTCGATCACGGCACCTACGCGCTGAACTGTACCAACCACAACGACCTCGGTTTCCTCGACACGCCGGAGGTGACGGCCGATTTCCGCTCCGAAGAGATGATTGTGCCCGCGCTGAAATTGATGCGCGAGTACCCCGAGTTTCTGTACTCGATGGAGTGTACGGCCTACCTGATGGAGTTCCTGGACCGCCACCCGGAATTGCGCGCGGAAATGGCGCAGCGGATGAAGGAGCAGCGCTTCACCTGGGGCGGCACCTACATGCAACTGCTCGAATACAGCGCCGGGTGCGAAAAACTGGCGCGGCAGTTTTACTACGGGCGGCGCTGGCTGCGGCGCACGTTCCCGGGCGTCGACACGCACTTCTACATGCAGACCGACCCGCCGTCGATGAGCCCCCAGATGCCGCAACTGCTCGCCCTCGCCGGAATGAAGTACGCGCTGCTGGGGCGGCTCACCTATGGCTACTTCCGCTGGCAGAGCCCCGACGGCACATCGGTATTCGTCTACGGCTACCGCTATGTCGACGCCGGCACCCTGCTCGACACAAAGGACGACCGTGGCTGGCTGCGCTTCGCCGACGAACGCGAACCGTATTACGAAGAGAACCACTTGCCACGGCTCTTCAGCTACGACTACACCAGCGACTACCTGCCGCCGCAGCCTGACCTGGTGCCCTACGTCCGGCGTGAAACGCAGCGCATGGAGGCCTTTGCCAAGGCCTGGAATGCTCGCTACCAGCGCCAGATCGCGCCGCCGAAAATCGAGTTCACCACCCCCGAAAAGTATCTCGACGACCTCCATGCCAACTCGTTGAACGTCCAGACGCTGCGCGGCGCGTGGCCGCTCGCCTGGGCCTACTACGACGAGCCGAGCAACCGCGAGGCGCTGCTCAACGGCCGTCACGGCCACAACGCCATCCTGGCGGCCGAACGCCTGTTCGCCAGCCTCGGCGGCGTCTATCCGGAGAAGGACTTTGAAAAGGCGTGGCGCAAGAACGTCTGGCCCGACCACGGCTGGGGCGGCAACCGTGGCATTGAAACGGATAAGGAGAATGCGGCGTCCTACGCCGAGTCCCGCCAGCGCGGTGAGGCACTACTGGCGCAGGCCGGCGCACGGCTGGCTGAAAAGCTGCCGGCCGCAAGCCTGGCCGTCTACAATCCGCTGTCATGGCCGCGGACAGATCTCGTCGAAGCCACGGTTAAGGTCGATTGGCCCGGCGCAGAACTGGTGGACGCCAAAGGCGCTGCCCTGCCGTTTGAAGTGCTCGAAAAGGGCGCCACGCAAGTAAGGATCGCCTTTGTGGCGCACGACGTTCCAGCGGTGGGCTACAAGACATACACGCTAAAGCGCGCCACAGCCTGGCCGGCGGCCAAAACGTTGAGCGGCGGCACGCTGGAAAACCGGCACTACAAGCTGAAATTCGGCCGCGGCGGCATTGCGAGCCTGTTCGATAAATCGCGGAATCAGGAATTGCTGCGGACAGACAAATTCGAGGCCGGCGAGGTGATCCAGTTCACGGCGCCAGGCCAGGCGTGGGAGGATCCGCAGGCAGTCACAATGGCGGATTTCGATCAGACGTCGAAGCACGAATTTCGTACCGTGTCGTTTAGCCAGAGCCCGATTGGGGCGACGGCGGTGAGAGAGGCTCGTTTTGCGCACTTCACGTTGCGGCAGAACGTGCGAGTTTACGACGAATTGGCGCGCGTGGACATCGAAAGCGAACTGCTGAAATGGGACGGGACCGCGTCTCTCGAATTGCGTATTGCCGTCCCGCTGAACCTGGATGAGGCGCGCTTGAGCTACGAAACGCCGTTCGGCGCGGCTGAAGTGGAAAAAGACGAGATTGACTATTCCCGGCTGCCGCCGAATCTGGCTTCGCAATTCTACCCGGAGAAGTACGGCGGCAACAGCCCGCTGGCATTCCGGGAAGCGATAAATTGGATTGACGCCAGCTCGCCCAGCTTCCAGAGCGGGGGCTTGACGGTGGCCTCCGACTCGACCGTTCACCTGTTCCGTGACCAGAGCGCGCACCCGGTTAGCTATCCCGTGCTGCAACACGTGTTGCTGGCGACACGGCGCAGCTTGGCCTGGAATCCGTACTATTGGTTCACACAGCCGGGCGATCATCGCTACAGAATGTCGCTGATGTCGCATGCAGGCGGATGGCGCGCACGCTACCGCGACGCAATTGGCTTCAACTACCGGCTGACCGCCATTGAGGGCACGGCGCAAACGGGTAGTGCAGCGGCCGAAATATCGTGGCTGAGCATTGAACCGCACAATCTGGTGCTGACAATGTTCAAAAAAGCCGAGGACGAAAACCGGCTGGCGTTGCGCTTCTACGAAGCCGAAGGCAACCAGGCTACCGCGCGCATCCGGTTCATTCAACCGATTCGCAAGGCGTGGCTCACGAATCTGACCGAAGAAGACGAGCATGAATTGCCGGTGGCTGCGGACGGAACGCTGGAAATGCCCGTCAGCCCGTGGAAAATCATCACGCTGAAGCTGGAAGTCTAGCGGTGTTTCCCCGTTCGGGCTCGTCGCGGACAGGCTGATTCGGCAAAAGCATCCTGATTCTGGCAAGATAAGGACATGGATTTCGCCAAAATCATTGCCGAGCTGAAGGCAGAGAGAGAACGCATCGATCAGGCGATGAGTGCGCTGGACCGAGTTGCGCAAAGCAGCGTGCGGCGTAGGGGCCGGCGGCCGAACTGGATGTTGGAGACCGGCGCGAACATCGTGACCGGCAGCTTCAAGAAGCGCGTGGTTAGCCCCGAGGCCCGTCAGCGAATGGCTGAAGCACAGCGGCGGCGCTGGGCGAAGGCACGCGAAAGTAAATAGGGAGGGAGATGGTGAGCCGGGCGGGGGTCGAACCCGCGACCACCTGATTAAAAGTCAGATGCTCTACCACTGAGCTACCGGCCCACGTTGTCTCTATCCAGGATACCAGCCCGCATGCGGGCGCACCAATTTCGTTACACTGGTGGCCCAATGGCAGTCTGGTGCGGCAGAGTAGTTGCCGGGCCAGATTCCGAACAACCTCGCCTATGCCGAAGCCACTCAGCCTGCTTGAAAACACAAGGATCGTCGACCTCACACAACCGTGGTGCGCCGGGATGCCACACTGGCCGACGCACCCGCCCTACGCATGCGTCCGCACGAAAAAGATGGGCGACTTTGTGTTTGGCGATGGGCTGTCGAGCTCAGCCGAGATGGTGGTGCTCGGCACGCACGTGGGAACCCACATCGACGGCTTTGGGCACTTCTCACAACACGGCCGTCTGCACAATGGCATGACACCGGACGAGGCCGGCATCGACCGCGTGGCGCCTATTGTGCGCCGGGCTCTGTTCTACGACGCCGTGCCCGGGGGACTGCTCAAAGAAGACGACGCCATCACGCAGGCACAATTGGAGACCGGGCTGGCGCGCACACCGCAAAGCGGTGATGTCGTGCTTGTCCGTACCGGTTGGGGCCGGTTGTGGCACGATGCCAAGGCATATCTGAACAACCAACGCCAACCTGGCCTTTCCGTGGAGGCGCTCCGCTGGCTGAGCGGGCGCGGCGTGTTCGCCATTGGCAGCGACAACGTCGCGTTGGAGCGCATCCCATCGCCCGGCATGCCGGGCCACGTGCACCTGCTGGTGGAACGTGGCGTCCACATTATCGAGTGCCTGAATCTGGAGGAGTTGGCGGCGGTGGACCGGCCCGAGTTCATCTTCGTGGGCGCGCCGCTGAAGCTGGCCGGTGCGACAGGCGCTCCACTGCGGGCCTTCGCAATCGTGGAAAAATAGGAGCCATGCAAAAGGAATTCGAGGGCCAGACGGCGCTGGTGACCGGCGCGTCACGCGGTGTCGGCGCCGCCACGGCCATCGCGCTGGCGCGGGCCGGCTGCCAGCGCGTCATCATTCACTACGGCGGTTTTCGTGAAGGCGCGGAGAAGACGGCCGAAGCTGTCGCGGCTGCCGGCGCCGAAGCGCGCATCGTCGGCGGAGACCTGGACAACGAACCGGGCATCCAGGCCTTCATCGGAGAACTGGGCGCTGACGTGGCCACCATCGACATCCTGGTGAACAACGCTGGCTCGATTGTGGAGCGCGCCGGGTTGGAGGCGATGACGTATGCGCTTTACAACCGCGTGATGGATCTGAACGTGAAGAGCGTATGGTTCCTCACCTCGGCCGTGACACCGGCAATGAAACAGCGCGGCCGCGGCGCGGTGGTGAACTTGAGCTCAATTGCGGCACGCAACGGAGGCGGTCCGGGCGCGACCATGTACGCTGCGGCGAAAGCGGCCGTCGCGGCCATGACTAAAGGCATGGCCAAGGAACTGGCGCCGGCCGGAGTGAGGGTGAATGCCGTGAGCCCCGGCACGGTGGATAACGATTTTCATGCCAAGTTCTCAACCCGCGCCGCATTGGAAGGGGTCGCCAAGCTGACGCCCCAGGGCCGGCTGTCGACCAACGAGGACATGGCCGACGTGATCGTATTCCTCTGCTCGGACCCGGCCCGCAACATCATCGGGCAAACCATCGAAGTCAACGGCGGGGCGTTCATGATCTAGGCTCATGGCACACGGCGGCCGGCCGATAAGCGTGTCATCATGACATCTCTGCCGGCCCACGTAGCCGCCCTTGTTGCGGTGGTCGTGTGTCCGCTTGCTGCTCAACAGGCATCCGACACAACTTCTTCTTCCCCTTCCCTCCTGCGGCTGAAGTCGGGCCGCACACCCGCAAACTTATTGGAAGGCGCCGGCGCCGGAAAGATGCGTCTGCGCCTGTCGGGCGAGCGCTCGGCGGAACCGCTGAGACGCCATTTAGTGGTGCAGTTTCAGAGTTTAGAGCCTGAAGCACTGGACCGTCTCGCCACCGCCGGGGCGCATGCCGTGGCCTACTTGCCGGACCATGCCCTGATTGTCTCGGCGCCGGAAGATGTCGACCTGAGCAGTACCGGCGCAACGCTGGCCGGAGTACTGGAGCCGGAGGACAAGCTCAGCACGGAGCTAGGAGTAGAGGAGACAAGCGATGTTGACGAACTCCCGCACACGGCTCTGCTGGAGGTCCATGCGGACGTGGCGAACGAGACGGCGCGGCAGGTGGCGATGGAAGCAGGGCTGGAGATTCTGGAGCATCCGGATCTGGCCGCGACGACACTGCTGGTGCGCGGCCCCTCCGGAGCGCTGAGGGCGGCGGCAGTGTACGACGAGGTGGCTCGCATTTATCCAGCGTCGGACGAGATCCTGCGCGGCGAGCCGGTGATCCCGTGCTCTGGCGGTGTTCACGCAGTGGGCAACCTGAACGGCGCGGCGGACCTGGTGCTGACGTTTGGCGACGGCTGGGATGGGGCGGGGCGTGGTTCAGCCACACTCGGCTACAACATTGGCGCGCTGCCAGCATGGCTTTCGGCCAGCGACATGCAGAGCCAGATTCTGCGTGCGATGAGTGCGTGGTCGTCGGTGGTGCAAGTGAAGTTCTCAGCGTCAGCCACGGCCAAGCTGAAGCGGCAGATTGACCTGTTCGCCGCATCGAAAGACCACGGCGACGGCTACCCGTTCGACGGGAAAGGCGGCGTGCTGGCGCATACCTTCTATCCGCCGCCTAACAACGAGACAATCGCCGGGGACCTGCACCTCGACTTGGACGAGCCATGGCGGATAGACGCCGACGTGGACCTCTACTCGGTGGTGCTGCACGAGTTGGGGCACGCACTGGGGCTGGGGCACAGCGACAACCCCTCGGCGGTGATGTATCCCTACTACCGGCGCGTCAGCGGCCTCGACTCAAGCGACGTCACGGCCATCCGCACACTGTACGCCAGCGCTGGATCAACCAGTACTACGACACCCACATCACCGGCGACACCAACCACACCGGCCACACCGTCAAGCGACAAGACTGCGCCAACGCTCACCATCACCTACCCCGCGACGGCAAGCACGACCACCACGGCAGCGAGCATTACGGTGCGTGGCGCAGCTACCGACAACGTCGCGGTCGCCAGCGTTACCTGGGCGACCAGTTCGGCCTCAGGCAACGCTACGGCACCGTATACAAGCTTCACAGCGGCAATCCCATTGGCGGTGGGCACTAATTACGTCAGCATCAAGGCGTTTGACGCGGCCGGCAACGCGGGCTGGCGGACAATTACCGTGAAGCGCCGCTGATGCGGCGCCGCAGGCACCCCAGCGCCACAAGGCCGATGCCGGCTAACAGGAAACTCGCCGGCTCAGGCGCCGCCGTATCCGGCAGACTGCCGGCGAAGGAGACGTCATTGAACTGTGTAGTGCCGGAATAGGACCGGGCGATCAGCGTGCCATTCATCGCCCCGTAGGTGCCGGTGACGGCCGCCTGGGGCGCCAGGATGCTGGCTGAAAGTGAGCCGGCAATATTTAGGCTGGTGGCATCCACGTAGTTCAACAACACCTGACTGGAGCTGGTGTTCTGAAATGTCCAGCCATAGCCACCGATGGTCGCGCTGCTGCCTCCCACCACGTTCACGATGATGGTGGCGTCGGCATACGTGCTCTTGAACACGATGTTGTAGGCAGAAGCCAGATCCGATGCCGACACGGAGAAGTAGTTCACACCCGCCTCAGTGGCTGTGCAAGTCAGTGTTCCGTAGGACATATCGCAGCTATTGCCGGAGGTAGCGGCCAACAACGTGGAAAGCGATAGCAATTCGTCCCCGGCAGCTGCGAAATCTACCGGGGTGGAGGAGCCTACAACTACCGAACTGGAATGCAACGTGTAGCCGGACAGGCTGCCAGCGCTGCCGTAGTAGACGTTACCGGTAACTTCAAAGTTGGAGCCGCTGAACACACCGGCCGAAACCAGGCTGTAGCCACCGGAGGCGGCGAAGTCGGAAGCGCTGGAAGTGAGGCCGACGTTGTAGTTGGCGAGGCTGACAGAACCGCCCGCAGCCAGGCCACCCTGAACATCAGAGTTGGCACCGGCAAAGCTCCCTGTGGTGAACACGTTATAGCTAAACGCAACGTCCGTCAGGGTGGCCGCCGGCAGGCTGGCGGCGCCAATAAGCAAGGAAAATGACAAACGGAAGAGGATAGATCGGGGCATCAATTTTCTTTCTGCCCCGATGATAGGAGACGGACTAGTACGGGAATAGAGCCAAGAGATTTAGTCCCAGCCGGGCTTGGTTCCAGTACGTTTGGACAGACTCAGCCGAGGCTCAGCTCAGCAGTTTTTCCATACGCGAGCCGGGACGCACCATGGTCTGGTTGCGCTCCGGACCGGTGGAAACGCAGCCAACCTCGATACCGGTCTTGGCTTCGAGAAACGCGATGTAGCCGCGCGCCTCGGCTGGCAGTTCGTGGAAATCGGTCACACCGGCGCTGGACTTCCAGCCGGGCAGTTCTTCGTAAACGGGCTCAATCTGCTCCATCAAGGCGTTCTCAGCCGGCATGTCGTCAACGACGCGGCCACCGACTTTGTAGCCGACACAGACTTTGATCTTTTCCAGATCATCGAGCACGTCCAGCTTGGTGATGATCAGCGAGTCAAAACCGTTCACCATGGCCGTATAGCGCAGCAGCGGCGCATCGAACCAGCCGCAGCGGCGCGGGCGGCCCGTGACGGAGCCGAACTCGCGGCCAGCGTTACGGATCCGGTCGCCATCGGCGCCATGGTCCTCACTCGGGAACGGGCCGGAGCCGACGCGTGTGATGTAAGCCTTGGAAACGCCCAGGATGCCGTCGATGCGCGTGGGCGCAACGCCCGAACCGGTGCAGGCGCCGCCAGCCGCGGCGCTGGAACTGGTGACAAACGGGTAGGTGCCGTGGTCGATGTCGAGCATGGTGCCCTGCGCGCCTTCAAACAGCACACGCTTTCCGGAACGCATGGCGTCGTTCAGCAACCGCGACGTGTCGCAAACCAGCGGACGGACACGCTCGGCCATACGGCGATAGTCCTGGAAAATCTCTTCGGTCTTCAGATCGTTGGCGATGCCGAAGGCGCGGGCAGTGATCTCTTTGTCCTCGGCCAGAAGGTTGTACAGCGTGCCGAAGACGTCGTCGTTGAGCAGGTCGGCCATGCGGATGCCGCGGCGGCCGATCTTGTCCTCATAGCAGGGCCCGATGCCGCGCGACGTGGTGCCGATGGCGGTGCGGTCCGCGCGGCCCTCGCTCACCTTCTCCACCATGCGGTGGAAGGGGAAGATCACATGGGCCCGGTTAGAGACATGGAGCCGGCCACGGACATCAAAGCCGGCCTGTTCGAGCATGGTGATCTCGTCGAGCAGGGCCTGCGGATCGATGACGACGCCGTTGCCAATGACAACCTGCTTGCCGGGATGCAGGATGCCGCTCGGGATGAGTTTGAGGACAAACTTGCGCTCGCCCACCTGAACGGTGTGACCGGCGTTGTGGCCGCCCTGGTAGCGAGCCACGATATCGAATTTCTCGGCAAAGAGATCGACGATCTTACCCTTGCCTTCATCACCCCACTGGGCGCCCAAAACAATCAGGTTGCTCATTGTGAAAAGCCCAAAGTATCAAGTTTAGCGCGGGCGGACGGGCGGGCGCTCGCAGGGCAGGCTTTCGAGCACCAGCAACACCGCTCACTCACGTTCACGGCTCTGTATGGGCGCACGAAGGGCATTCAAACGGTGCGGTTATCAAAGAGCGAACGCCAATTACGCGGCTTTGGCGGAGGCCTCGGCAGCTTTGCGGGCGCGGAAACGGGCGACGCGGCCGTCGTAGTCGGCCTGACCGGCGGCGCGCGAGGTTTGCAGGTCGCGCCTGCTATCGACGGCGTGGGTGGTACGGAAGAACGGGTCGGTTAAATCGGTAAGGCGCGTCAGTTCGGCCAGCGGCGCGACGCGCGAGACGGCGGTGATGGCCTCGCTTTCCTGTTGCAGCAGGACGGCGCGCTGCGTCTGCAAGTGCTTCAATTCACGGAGGGCGCGCTCGTAGCTGCGCTCCATTTCGCGGCGGTAACGGGCCAGCCACTGGAGGTGGCGGGTTCGTTCGGGCGAATCGCCGTCGAGCGCTTCGCTGGTGAGCGCGCGGGCCTCGGCGGAGCGCACGGCGCGGATGTGCCAGCCATAGAAGAGGAGGCGCTCGGCGTATTCGTGCTCGATGGCGCCTTCGGGGCGGGTGTCGGCGAAGACAGCCTTTTTGTAGTCCTCCGGGATGCTGAGGCCGGGCGCGAAAGTGGCTTCGGTCGGGAGTTCCTTCTCGAATTTGGCGGGAAACATGCGCGATTTTCCTTTCCGTGGATACAAAAAGGGCAGCCCGTGCGGACGAGCTGCCCTATAAGTCCAGTGTCACATGGGGAAGGAAGCGGGGATCCGTTAAGCTATTGATGGCAAGGCGCGAGTGGCGTGTGACTGAAGCCCCAGGCTGACGCCCATATGCGCTAACTTAAGGAGATTGCCCACTCGACGCATCGGGTTTATCCTG
>CAYZIX010000109.1:3157-16572 GCA_964478395.1 uncultured Candidatus Solibacter sp. | reverse complement strand
ACTTCGCGGATGCCGACAATGGCCACGGGTAGGATGGGCACCCCGCCCTTGATGGCCAGATAGGCCGCGCCGTCGAAGAACTTCTGCAATTCACCGGTCTCGGAGCGGCCGCCTTCGGGGAAGACCAGGATGGACAGGCCACGGGCGCGCATGAGGTGGCCGGCCTCGGTGAGGACTTTCAGTGACGCGCGCGGATCTTCCAAAGGAACACTGATATTGCCGGCGCGCTTGAGGTGGCCGCCGAGGAAGGGGATGGCGAAGAGCTCCTTCTTGGCCAGAAAGCGAAAGTTCACCGGGATGTGCGTCAGCAGCACCGGCGTATCCATATACGACACGTGGTTGGGGCAGACGACATAGCTGGCGTGCGGATCGACCTTCTCCAGCCCCTCGACACGGACGCGCGCGCCGCCGGCCCAAAGCAGGGTACGGGCCCACCAGCGGGCGACGCGGAGCTGGCGCGAGCCGGTGGAGTCCCAGGGAGAGATGAACATGCTGATGGAGCCAAAGAAGATGGTGGATAGCGCAATCAGCGGAATACGGATGAGAAGCGAAACTAAATAACTGGCGCTCATGGCGAACTGTAAACTCTCGATTATGTCATGAGCAGAGGCCGGGCCTCGCCCACTAAATATAAAGAGCCCGTGAAAACGACCAGATCTTCCGGCTGGGCCGTCCGGACGAGAGCGAGGGCGTCGCGGACGGTGGGAGCCAGACGGGCGCGGGCTTCGCCGGTGGCCTGGCGCAGCTCCTCCGGGCGGAAGGCGCGGGCCTGATCCGGAGCCGTGAAGATGAGTTCCGAGGCAAGCGGGAAAAGCAGCGGCGCGATGGTGTGCAGGTCCTTATCGCGCATGGCGCCGAAGACCATCCAGATCTTTCGCCCGTGATGGAAGTGGCGCAGGTAGCCGGCCAGGGCGCGGGCCCCGGCGGGGTTGTGAGCGCCGTCCAGAATGATATCGGGCGAGGTGGCAACGCGCTCGATGCGGCCGGGCCAATTGGTGACAGCGAGGCCGCGGCCAATCTGCTCCGGCGTGCAGCCCAGACGATGCAGCGCGGCGATGGCGGTGAGCGCGTTTTCCACCTGGTGGGCGCCGATCAATGGCAGGTCCACTTCGATGCGCGCTTCGGGACCAACGGCCTGGAAGCGGCTGCCCCAGGGATGCAGGTGGAGCTGATCAATATGCCAATCGGAGGCGCGAATGAGTTCGGCGTCTACCTCGGCGGCGCGGCGCTCAATGACGGCCATGGCTTCGGCGTGCTGGCGCGAGACGACCACCGGCCGGAGCGGCTTGATGATGCCGGCCTTTTCGGCGGCGATGGCCGCGATGGTGGAGCCGAGGTATTTTTCGTGGTCAAGATCGATGGACGTGATGACGGCCAGTTCCGGATCGACCACGTTGGTGGCGTCCAGGCGTCCGCCCATGCCGGTTTCCAGAACGACGGCGTCCACGGCATAGCGCCGGAAAAGCAGGTGCGCCATCGAGGTGACCGTTTCAAAGTAGGTCGGGTGCATGTCGATGGCGGCGCCGGCGATCAGGCGTTCGGCGGCGGCGTGCACTTCGGAGAAAGCCCAGGCAAAGTCGTCAGCCGAAACAGCGCGGCCGTTGATGCGGATGCGCTCGGTGGGCTCAACCAAATGTGGGGAGGTATAGAGACCGGTGCGGGCGCCGCGTTCGCGCAGGGTGCGCTCAATCATGGCGCAGGTGGAGCCTTTGCCGTTGGTGCCGGCGACATGGACGACACGGGCGGCGCGTTCGGGGTGGCCGAGGGCGGCGAGCAGGCAGGCGACACGGTCGAGGCCGAGCTTGATGGATTTGAACTCGTTGCCGAGCGCGTAAAGAAAGCGGACGGAGTCCGGATACGGGGTGCTCAGACAGGCTCCTTACAAAGACCATGGTAGCTAAGCGAGGGGGCGGCAGACTTTTTTGATGCGCAAGACGTCTTTCCAACAGACGGAAGGATCAGGAACAATGGCCAGGGAGACCTGCTGTTGATATTCCGAGAGGCAGAAGACCGTGACCTGGTGGCGGCGGCGCGCAAAGGCAAAGTGGAAGCCTACAACGTGCTGGTGGCGCGCTGGGAAAAGCGCATCTTCAACTATCTGCTCCGTCTGACGCGTGATGTGGAAGAGGCGCAGGATCTGGCGCAGGACACATTCCTGAAGGCTTATCAGAACCTGGGCCGGCTGGACGATGAGGGCCGTTTCGGCGCGTGGCTGTACCGGATTGCGCACAACGAGGCGATCAGCGCGCTACGGAAGCCGAAGCGCGAGACGGAGCTGGAAGACATGCCGGTAGGCACGATTTCGCCGGGGCGGATGGCGCCGGTGGAAGTGGCGCTGGCGGTGGAGTCGGCGTTGAGCCGGCTGAGTGAAGAGCAGCGCGAAGCGGTGGTGTTGAAGGTGTACGAGGGCTTTAAGTTCGATGAGATGGCCGAGATTCTGAACTGTCCGGCCTCGACGATCAAGAGCCGCGTATACACGGCACTGGAGTTGCTGAAAACGATGCTGGCGCCGGTGGGGCCAGCCTGAGGGGGGCGCAAATGAGTTGCCCGGATATTGACTGCAAGGGATACATACTGAACGAGTTGCCGGCTCCCGAGCGGCGGCGCGTGGAGGCGCATATCGCCTCCTGCGCCGCGTGTGGCGAGGAGTTGCGGCAGTTGAAAGCCATGCTGGGCGTGCTGGAGCTGGCTCCGGCGCGCGAGCCGCTGCGGCCCATCCGGTTTGTGGCCGAAGCCGTGGCCGAGCCGGGCTGGTGGGTGCGCTTCTGGCGCTCCGGGCCGCAGTTGGGCTTCGCGTCGGCGGCAATGCTGTCGCTGGCGCTGATGGTGAACGCATTCGTGCCGCGGACGGTGGCGCAGGCGCCAGCGCCCGGCCCGGTGGTGCAACAGGCCAGCGCGGCCCAGGTGGATGAGTCGAAAGCACGAGCCGAGGTGGAGGCGAGGGTGAGAGCCGAGCTGAAGCCGGTGATGGCACAGATGGACGAGCGCCTGAAGGCTTACGAAGAGCGCAGCGCGAAGCAGCGCAATACGGATATGCGCGACGTGAGTCTGGCGTTTGAGGCGATGCAGAAGCGGGTGAACTCGCTGAACCTGATGACGGCGCGTTACGGAGGCGACTGATGCGGATTGCGAGTCTGATGATTCTGGCACTGAGCCTGTTGCCGCTGACGGGGCAGCGCGGGCGGCCGTCGATCACCGAGATCCGGGCCGTGGAAAAGAGCTTTGACACGGGCCTGGTGAAGATGAGCCTGGAGGCTCCGATGGAGCTGCTGGGCGCGACGCGGGGCGTGTACCTGGATGGCTACGGCGCGGTGTTTATGGTGGAGCTGAATCTGCTGCCAGCGCAGGGAATCTCGCCGTTCCGGCCGACGCTGAGCAAGGAAGATGTCGCGCGCGTGCGGGCGGCGAAGGTGAAGCGGCTGGAGCAGTTGCGCGGATTGATGAAAGACATGATGGTGGCTTCGGCTGGGTCGCTGGACCGGCTACCGCCGGAAGAGAACCTGGTGCTGGGCGTGGCGCTGTTCTACAACGGCTGGGAAGACGCGACGGGGTTGCCGCACCAAGTGACGATGCAGGCCAAGAAGGGTGCGCTGGTGGAGATCGCCTCGAACCGGCAGCCGCGGTCGGCGCTGGCGACGGTGGTGAAGGTGCGGGAAGAGTAGCGCGATGCGGCTGGGCGAGATCCTGATTGAACGCGGCCAGTTGACGGCCGAGGACCTGGAGCGCGGTCTGGAGCTGCAGCGCGAGCGCGGCGACAAGCTGGGCCGGATTCTGGTGGACCTGGGCTTTGTCGCGATGCGCGACGTGCTGGCGGCGCTGGCCGAGCAACTGGGTCTGAGTCTGGCAAAACTGGACGCGCCGCCGCTGACATCGCCCGAAACCGAGAAGCTGCGCGTGCGCTTCCTGCGGCAGGCGCGCGTGATGCCGCTGCGGATGGACGGCGGGGCGATGGTGGTGGCGATGGCCGACCCACTGGACTTCGAGACGCTGGGGGCGTTGAGGTCGGTAACGGGGCTGCGGATCACACCGGAAATCGCGGCGGAGAACGAAATCGCCGATGCGCTGGAGCGCTACTACGGCGAGGAGGAAAAGGAAGACACCGAGTTCGGGCGCGACGACGCCGAGGCCAACGCGGACCTGGAGCAGTTGCGCGACATGGCCAGCGAGGCGCCGGTGATCCGGCTGGTGAACGCCGTGATTGGCCAGGCGCTGGAGAAGCGCTCAAGCGACATTCATATTGAGCCATTTGAGAAGGAATTCCGCATCCGTTTCCGCATTGACGGTGTGTTGCAGGAACAGGACGCGCCGCCGCGCGAGCTGAAAGCCGCCGTGATTAGCCGTTTGAAGCTGATGGCGAAACTGAATATCGCCGAGCGGCGGCTACCGCAGGATGGGCGCATCAAGATCAAGTCACTGGGTCGCGAGGTGGATTTGCGCGTCTCGACGCTGCCAACGCTGTACGGCGAAAGCGTGGTGATGAGGCTGCTGGACCGGTCAGCGGGCGATTTCTACGATCTGCAGCGGCTGGGATTCGACGCGGAGATGTTGCGGCGGATGGAGCATTTTACATCGTTGCCGCACGGGATTTTTCTAGTCACCGGGCCGACCGGCAGCGGGAAATCCACGACTCTCTATTCGGCCTTGAAGCGAATTAATCAAGCGGATAAGAAGATTATCACGATTGAAGACCCGGTCGAATATCAGATGGACGGGATCAATCAGATTCACGTCAACACGCAGATCGGGCTGACGTTTGCCATGGGTCTGCGGCACATTGTGCGCCAGGACCCGGATGTGATCATGGTGGGCGAAATCCGCGACCGCGAGACGGCCGACGTGGCCATCCGCTCGGCGCTGACCGGGCACTTTGTCTATTCAACGCTGCACACCAACGACGCGCCCAGCGCGATTACGCGGCTGACGGACATGGGCGTGGAGAATTACCTGATTTGCAGCTCGCTGGTAGCCGTGCTGGCGCAGCGGCTGGTGCGGGTGATCTGTCCGGAATGCAGGGTGAGCGCGGGAACGCGGCTGACGCCGGCGGGCGAAATGATTGAGACCTTCCGTGGCGCGGGTTGTGAGCACTGTTTCGGTTCAGGCTTCCGCGGACGCGTGGGCATCTTCGAGCTGATGGAGATGAACGACCAGATGCGTAAGCTGGTGATGGCCAACGCGGATGCGGGCGAACTGACGCTGGCGGCGCGGCAAAACGGGATGCGCAACCTGCGTGAAGACGGCTGGATGAAGGTCGCCAACGGCGTTACCACGGCCGAAGAAGTGATGCGCGTGACGCAGGAGTTCTAACGCCATTCGATGACCTCTTATCACTTCAAGGCGGTGGCGAAAGACGGCAAGCCGCGGACCGGCACGCTGGCCGGGATCAGTGAAAAAGCGGTGGCGGCGGAACTGCGCCGGCAAGGGCTGATGCCGTTGTACGTGGGGCTGAGCGCGCCGGCCGGGCGCGAGTTGAAGCTGCCGAACTTCAACTTTGGGCGGCGGCGGGACGTGCTGTTTTTCACGCAGGAGATGTCCACGCTGCTGAACGCCAGCGTGCCACTGGACAAGGCGCTGTCAATTGTCTCAGAGCTGAGTGAGAGGAAAGAGTTCCGCGTGCTGGTGGGGGACGTGCTGCGCACGTTGAAGGCCGGCAAGACGCTGGCGGACTCTCTGGCAACCAAGCCGAACCATTTCCCCGAGATTTATATCAACATGGTGCGCGCGGGCGAGGCGTCGGGCTCGCTGGCGCCGATTTTCGAGCGGCTGGCGGAATACGAGAAGACGCGCGACGAGTTGCGCGGCTACATTGTCAGCTCGATGGTCTATCCAACGCTGCTGACCACCGTAGGCTTCTCGTCGATCTTCATCCTGCTGTACTACGTTGTGCCGCGTTTCGCTACGGCGTTCGCGGCGTCGAGCATGAAGGTGCCGGCGATCACGCAGGCGATGATGGACGTGAGCGGATTCGTGCGGGCCTACGGGCTGTGGGGGCTGGGTGGGCTGGCGGTGACGCTGATCGGTTTCCGGATGCATATCGGGACGCCGTCGGGCCGGTACTGGTGGGACGGGTTCAAATTGCGGCTGCCGATGCTCGGCGACGTGTTGCGCAAGGCGCAGACGGCGCAGTTTGCGCGCGCGATGTCGACGTTGATCGCCAACAGCGTGCCGTTGATCCAGTCGCTCTCCATTTCGCGCGGCATCATGACCAACCGGCGGATGGCGGACGCTTTGGAGTTGGTGAGCCAGGGAGTAAAACGCGGCGAGGGACTGGCCGCGCCACTGACGGCGACGGCGCAATTCCCACCGCTGGTGGGGCACCTGCTGGCGATCGGCGAAGAGACGGGGCGTCTGGATACGATGTTTGTACGCGCGGCCGAAATCTATGACGCGGACACGCGGGCCTCGATCAAACGCTTCACGTCGTTGTTCGAGCCGCTGGTGATTCTCGTGATGGGTGTTTGTGTTGGCGCGCTGATTCTGTCGATGCTGCTGGCCATTACCGGCATCAACGAAATGGCAATGTAATGGATGAAAAGAGAGAAGGCGATCCCATGACCCGCAGAGAAAGACAGTCGCGCCGGCGGCGCGGCATCACGCTAATCGAAATGCTGGTGGTGTTGACCATCATCGCGCTGTTCGCGGCACTGGTGGCGCCACGCATGCTCGGCCAGGGCGACAAGGCGCGTGTGACAGCGACGCGCGCGCAGATTGTGTCGTTCATGACGGCGCTGGGCGCCTACAAGCTGGACACTGGCATGTTCCCGACGTCGGAGCAGGGCCTGCAGGCCCTGAGATTACGGCCGGAGGGCATGACGCAGTGGCAAGGCCCGTATCTGCCGCAGGACATTCCCAATGATCCGTGGGGCCACCCGTATATCTACAAGTATCCGGGCGACCATGGCGACGAGCCGGACATTTCGTCGCTAGGCGCTGACGGCCAGCCCGGCGGCGAAGGCATCGCGGCCGACATCCTGAGCTGGAAGTCGCATCAATAGGCGCGGCCCAGCCATGCGCGCAAAGAGACAGGCCGGCGTGACGCTGCTCGAAATGCTGATCGTCGTCGCCGTAATCGCGCTGGTGGCGGGACTGACGTATCCGAGCGTGGTGGCGGGCCTGGAAGGGTTGAAGATGCGCTCGGCGACAGACTCCGTGGCGGCGCTGATGGCCGAGGGCGTGAGGCGCGTGGAGCGCGCCGAGCAGCCGTTTGAACTGATCATTCTCCGCAACGAAGGGAAGCTGGAGCTGCGCAGCGCCGACAACACGTTCACGCGCACGGTGAAGCTGGAGCAGGGGATCTCGATTCTGCGTGTCTTTCCAGAAGTGCCGGGCGGCGCCGAGGCGATGCGCGCGGTGGTGTTCGAGCCCGGGTCGGTGGCGCCGCGGCTGGGCGTGGAGCTGTTAAGCCAGCGTGGGGCGAGGCGGATTGTGCGGCTGGACCCGCTGACGGCGATCCCGGTCGTCGAAACACCTGCCGATGGCGTCCATACAGCAGAGGAGCGCTAGGCAAAGCGAAGCGGATGCGCAAGCGAGACGGATTCACGCTACTCGAAGTGTTGGTGGCAACGCTGCTGATGGGGATTGCCATCACGGGGTTGTTGAGCACGTTGCGCGTATCGTTGAATAACGCCAACCGGCAGACTGAGACCGAACGCGGCATTGCGTTGGCGCGCCGCCAGATGGATGAGCTGCTGGCGACCCGCTGGCTGGCCAAGAACCGGCAACTCGAAGGACACTTCGACCCGGCGACAACGGGTGGCGTGGAGGCCGGGTGGCAGGCCGTGGTTACGTTTTTCGAGTGGGCCGGTATGCCGGAGCAACAGGCGCCGGGCGGTGGGCGCGTGATGGAGCGGATCCACCTGCAGGTGTGGTGGATGGAAGGCCACACGCGGCGGCAACTGGAGTTGGAAAGCTACCGGGGCACGCAGTTGGAGCCGCGCGATATGGCGGGGGGGCAATGAGCAGGCGCACGAGCGGCGGCATGACGCTGATTGAAGTGCTGATCTCCATCACGCTGCTGAGCCTGCTGGCGGTGGGTATGCTGTTTGCCATTCGCACCGGACTGGGTGCGATGGAGGCCAGCCAGCGCCGGCTGCTGGCCAACCGGCGGACAACCAACGCGCAGCGCGTGCTGGCGGCGCAGGTGGCGGGTTTCCTGCCCGTGATGGCGCGCTGTGGAGCGTCGGCGGTCCAGTCCGACGGACCGGTAATGCCGTTCTTTTTTGGGATGCCGACGGTGATGCGGTTTGTCAGTTCGTACTCGCTGCAGGGGGCATGGCGGGGCGAACCGCAGATTGTCGAGATGTTCGTCATCAGCGGCGAAAACGGGCAGGGCGTACGGCTGGTGGAGAACGAAACCCCGTATCGCGGACCGGTGGGCGCCGGCTTCTTCTGCCAGGCTCCGGGGGCGCCAACGCAGATGGGAATGCCGGAGGTGAGGCCGGACTCGTTCGTGCTGGCCGACAAGTTGGCGGAGTGCCGCTTTCTCTACAAAGACGAACCACCGGCGGAAGCCGGAGCCGAGTTCTGGCGGCCGGCATGGGATCCGATGGCGTCGGGTTGGCCGCGCGCCATCCGGATTGAGATGCAGCCGCTGGAACGCCAGGCGATGCGGATTCCGCCCATGACATTTACCGGGCGGATCCACGTGACGCGGCGGCCGGGAGAGAAGTATGCGTTCTAGGCGGCGGGGCGGAGCGCTGGTGATGGTGCTGTGGTTGTCGGCGGCGCTGTCGGCCATCGCCTTCTCCGTGGCTCTGACGGTACGGAATGAGATTGCGCGCACCGATACTGCGTTGGAAGGCCTGCGGGCGTATTACCTGGCGTGTGGCGCGGCCGACCGGGCGTTGAACTACATGACGTACGGCGGAGACCGCTATTGGATGCCCGGAATGCCCCTGATGGTGATGCGGTTTCCGAACGGCGAGGCGGTGGTGGAGATCAGGCCCGAGTCGTCAAAGCTCAACGTGAATAAGGTGGAGCCGGGAGTGCTGAACCGGCTGCTGATCGTACTGGGAGTGCCGCCGGAGGAAGCGCGTGTGATTGCGATGTCGGTGGACGACTGGAGGTCGGAGGGGAGCGGCTTGATGGATCGGGTGTATTTGACGCGCACACCGACTTTTCGGGCGCCGCATGCGTCATTTGAACAGATTGAAGAACTTATGTCGGTGAACGGCGTCACCCCTGATCTCTATTACGGCGGCTACCAGCGCGACCTGTCGGGCGCACTGATGCCGCGCGCCGGGTTGAGGGATTGCCTTTCGGTGTATAGCTCCGGCAAAGAGTTCGATGTGAATACGGTAAGTCCTGCCGTGCTGCTGGCCATGGGCGCGCCGCCGATGGGCGTCGAACAACTGGTGGCGCTACGGCGGAGGATGCCGATATTGCCTGCCCAAATGGGGGCGGTGTCGGAGTTGTTGGGCCCGGCTGGTGGCCTTGTGCGGCTGGGCGGCGATCACATTTACACGCTGCGGGCGACGGCGCGGCTGAGGCGGCCGGATGGGCGGCTGTCGGATCTGCGGCGTTCGGTGGCGATGACGGTACAGATAGGGATCAAGGACTCGAACGAAAGCTTCCGGGTTCTGGCCTGGCAAGATTACGCAGCGGAGACACCCCTGTTTCAGGTATGGCCGAACTGAAAAATCCTGTATTACGGACGCTGATGCGTTTCGGGTCGGGCGTTGGCATCATCGCCGGCGACACGGACCTGGAAGTGACGCTGGTGCGTGTGCGGCCACGCGGAGCTAAGCTGCGCGCAACGCTGCGGATTGAAAATTTCCGGACGCGGCCGGCGGCGGAGTGGGGCGCCGAATATGCGGCGTTTTTGAAGTCGCACGGATCGGCGTATCTGCCGGCGTTGGTGGTGCTGGGCCGCAGTGAAGTGATTGTGCGGCACATCGCTCTGCCGGGCGTTACGGATGCCGATGCGGCGGCGGCGATTGGTTTTCAGTTGGACGGCCTGCATCCGTTCGCCGAGAGCGAAGTGGTGCACGATTACCGGCGCGTGGGATCGAGCGACGTCTTCACGGTGGCGATTGCCGAGCGCGCACGGATCGATTTCTATACGGCGCTGTTCGCCGAAGCGGGCATTAAGCTGGCCGGCTTTACCTTTTCCGGTGGCGCCGTTTTCTCTTCGCTGAGACTGTACGGTAACTCGCGCGAGGGCGCCGTGGTGGCTGTGACGGGGCTGCACGCGGGTGGCGCCGAGCGGGTGGAAGTATACGGTGAAAGCCCATCGTACCCGCTGTTCTCGGCCTGTTTCGACGAACCGGTGGAGCGCGCGGCGGCGCTGGCGACGGCCGAGATGCGGCTGCCGGCAGAGACGCCGGTGGAAGACCTGGCCGACGTGCTGCCGCAGTGGCGCGCTGCTCCTGAAAACTTCGATTTTTCCGATGCCGGACGCTCGCGCGCGGCGGCGGGCTGGGCAGCCGGACTGGCCGCGGCATGCCCCCGGCTGGGCACTCCGGTGAACCTGTTGCCGCTGGAATTTCGCACGGCGAGTTCACGGTTGATGTATGTGCCGTCGATCGTGCTGGGGGTAGTGCTGATCGCCCTGGGCGTGGCGCTGGCCGGCGAGAGCTACTGGTTGGAACGCGGCTACCGTGCGCGGCTGAATGCCGAGATCGGCAAGCTGACGCCGGTGGCGCAGCGCATTGAGACGCTGGACAAGCGGCTGGCGCAAGAGACTTTGCAGATCGATCAACTGGCGCGCTTCCGGCGTCACACGCGGGCGCATCTCGACATCGTGCTGGAACTGACCGAGACGCTGCCGCCCCCTGCGTTTTTAACTTCGGTGCAGATTGACGCCAAGGCGGTGAACATCGCCGGCGAATCCGACCACGCCGATGAGCTGTTGAAAAAGCTGGATGCGTCGCCGCACTTTGACGGATCGCAATTCACCATGCCGCTGGCGCGCGGCAGTGTGGGCGAGGTGTTCCGGATTCACACTGTGCGCGAGGGAGGTGCACGATGACGCTTCCCAAGATCTCGCCCCGCGAGCGGAACCTGCTGGTAGTGTGGGTTGTGTGTGTGGCCGTCTTCCTGGCAATCTATTTTTGGCCGGAACGCGACACGACAACGGTAAATGCGGTGGCGCCGACGCAGCAATTGGAAAAGCGCCTTGTGCGGCTGCGCCGCCAGGCGGCGGGTGAACCGGATCGCAAAGAGGCCTTGAAGCGGCTGCAAGCGGAACTGGCAAAGCAGGAAAAAGGCCTGATCCGCGCCGATACGGCCGCGCAGGCGCAGGCGCAGATGGTGCAGATTGTCCGCAAAGTGGCGGCGGCGCAGACGCCGGCTGTGGTGCTGAACGACACTGAATTCGGCGAGCCCCACCACGTGGGCAACTACGGCGAAGTGGTGATGACGATTGCCACCGACTGCGGGATTGAACAGATTGTCAATTTCCTAGTGGACCTCAGCAACCTGCAGGACCTTGTCGCCGTGACCAGCGTGCAGTTGGGGCAGGCTAACGGCAAGAAGAAAGTGATCCCGATGCGGTTGACGTTCACCGGCATGGTGCCAGGCAAGCTGGTGCCGGAGAAGAAAGCGGGGCCGATGTGAGGCGCAACCTGATCTTGCTGGACCTGTTGCTGGCCGCACTGATTGGGGTGGCCGGTTGGCGGTTGCGCGTGCAGTACCTGGAGACGCTTCAGCAGCAGAACGCTTTCTTCGCGGCGCGTGTCACGAAGCCGGCGCCGCCGGCGGTGATGATACCGGCCACGCTGGATCAACTGGCGGCAATCCGCTACGAGCGTGTGGCGTCGCAACTGGCGTTGAGCAAGGATCGTAACCCCACGGTGATTGTCGACGTGGTGCCGCCGAAGCCTCGTCCTCCCTACCCGCATTACTACGGGATGATGAACCTGGGAGCGGGCACGCGCGTGATTCTGGCTGCCGGCGGCAGCCAGCAGAAAAGCTACGTCGTAGGCGATACGGTGGGCGAATACAAGCTGGTTGAGATCACCGCCAAAGGCCTGGAGTTCGAGTGGGATGGCAAGCGTTGGAAGCCGACCTACGAAGAGATCCGGGATACGAGTGGCGGAGAGGCGGCCCCGACCACAGCGACGGCACAGCCGTCGCAGGTGAAGCAGGCATCTGCGGTGACGACGGTTTCAAGCGCCAACGCGGGCCATCCCGGCGTGGAGTCCACGCCGACGACCCGGTCCTGCCAGCCGGGCGACGCAAGCCCTGCCGGCACAGTGTCGGACGGCTACCGCAAGGTGCTGGCAAATTCGCCTTTTGGCAAGAGCTGTTACTGGGAAAAGATCAACTAGTTTTGACGGAATGGCCCGGAAGGATTGATCCACGATGTTGACGCAATTACTGAAGAAGCGGACCGCGGGGCTGATTTTGGCGCTCCTGTTGGTAAGCTCTGGCTTGGCCGAACTCGCGGCGCAAACAATGCCTGGCACGGTGCCTCCGGGATTTGGGCAGATACATAGCCCCAGTTCATCTGTGCTGGGCGCGACCCCGGGCGCGATGCCTGGCACTGCTCCGGGTACAGCTCCAGGTGTTGCGCCGGGTACGGCCCCGGGCGCCGCTCCGGGTATGGCTCCAGGCATGGCTCCGGGCGCTGCACCAGGCGGCAAGCCGGCGGCCTCCGGTCTTAGCTCAGGTCCGCCCGCAGGGCTGATTGGCGGGCTGTCGCTGCAGAACGTGAGTCTGACAGAAGTGGTGGACTATCTGGCGCGCGAGTTGAAGATCAACTACGTGATGGAAAAAGGCATCAACGGATCAGTAACGCTGAACACATATGGCGAAGTGAAAGCGGTGGATCCGCGCGCGTTGCTGGATACGGTGCTGAGAATCAACGGCGCGGCGATGGTGGAAACAAGTAACAACATATACCGGATTGTGCCGCTGGCCGATCTGGCCAAGATGCCACTGAAGCCAGAGTTGGATGTGAAGAATATTCCCGACGACGACCGGGCGATGCTGAACCTGGTGTTTCTGAAATACGCGAGTGTCGAGGAGTTATCGAAACTGATCGGCGAGTTCCTTGGCCCAAGCGGCAAAGCGTGGAGTTATCAGCCGGCCAATCTGCTGCTGGTGATGGACAGCCGGCGCAGCATGCGGCGGACGATGGAAATGATTGCGTTGTTCGATAGCGACGTACTGGCGAAGCAACGCGTACGGCTGTTCGACGTGAAGAACAGCCGGCCGACGGATTTGTCGAAAGAGCTCGAAGGGCTGTTGAAATCGATGTCGCTCAGCAAAGAGCTGTCCTCGGTGAAGTTTGTGCCGGTGGACCGGATCAATACGCTGATTGCGGTGGCGCCTAATCCGGGCGTATTTGAACAGATCGAAGAGTGGATAACAAAGCTGGATGTAAAGGTCAAATCGGCCTCTGGTAAAACCGACACCTATGTTTACCGTGTGAAGTACGGTGAGGCAACCAAACTGGCCGGCTCGATCATGATGCT
>CAYZIX010000109.1:0-3057 GCA_964478395.1 uncultured Candidatus Solibacter sp. | reverse complement strand
GGGTCGGCGTCCGGTACGGTAGCGGCTAGCCAGACGGGCGACATGACCGGTTCCTACATGGGCATGAACCAGGGAATGAATATGGGCATGTACATGCGAGGTCCGCGCGTGGTGGCAAACCAGAGCGATAATTCCCTGTTGATTCTGGCTACGCCGGAAGAATACGAGAGCGTGATCAAGCTGATCGAGCAACTGGATATTCCGCCGCGGCAGGTGCTGGTGGAGGCCAAGATCTACGAAATCAAGTTGGGCGGATCACTCAGCTGGGGCCTGGAGTATTACCTGCAGAACCGCGCCTCTTCGAGTTCGCATAGTGTGTTGGGATCGGTCACGAATTCAACACTGGGCCTATCCACCGGATGGGTGGTAAACCGCAGCAAGGAGTTGATGGCGTCGCTGTCGATGGCCGAAGTGGCGACGCGCACCAAGGTGGTTTCCGTGCCTTCGGTGATTGCCACTGACAGCATTGCGGCGTCGATCACCGTGGGTACTGAGATTCCAACGCTGACATCCACTGCCACGTCAAGTGCGACGGTAAGCGGCAGCTCGCTCTACGCCAGCACAATCACCATGCGCCAAACCGGTGTGACGCTGAGCTTCACGGCGCGCGTCAACCCGACCGGCATCGTGACCATGGCAATCGACCAGGAGGTGAGTTCGCCAACCGCGACCACTTACGGCGTCACCTCTTCGGCGAGCATCTCAAACCGCAACGTCAGCACACAGGTCACCGTACAGGACGGCGACACGGTGGCGATTGGCGGAATCATCAGCGAAACCAACACCTGGGGCAGCACGGGCGTGCCGTTCCTGCAGCGGATACCGCTGCTGGGCATGGCCTTCAGCAGCAAGACCAGGGACAATGAACGTACCGAGATGGTGGTGTTTCTGACACCTCACGTGATCTACGACACCAACGCCATCACCGAAGCTAGCGACGAACTGATCAGCAAAATGCGGCGGCTGCAGAAAATCATCCGCTAGGCCCGGACGGCACCACCAAAGCACAAGAATTCCCCCGCCAGGGGCGGCTATCTTTCGACGCGGCTGTGAGCTCTCTTGGCAGCGCAGGCCGAGCGCCTGGACATCATGTGTACGACCCGGTTGTCACGATCGCCCAATTGATCGCCATCCTAACGGTACGTTCGAAGACAAGGGGCAACGCCACAGATTTGCGGCAGCTGGCAATGTATCTACGCGTGTGACATGGCGCTCGCCCCTGCCCGGGCCACCCGCGCGACAACCCGGTACACCGAATTGGAACTTGGCGTCCTTGTTGGACTGCCGGTGCCGCAGCGCCAAGTCTTATCAACAACATATATCGATAATTTCAGGCGGACGTCAGCGCCAATTGTGCACGCGGCCTACGCCATCGGAAACTCTCCTGGAAAAAGTATTCATTCGCAATGGAGGCGCCGCGGCGCTGAAAGCTCAAGATTCCCCGTACTCGCCATGAACTCGCATCACTCTGAGCCGGAGGCCAAACCTTGGCCAAATGGACAGCAGTTCCGTCGTCGCCTAGATTAACGTCCAGTACGCCAAGACCTTGTATTCTCTTGACTAAACAGGCCCCGGCATGGTTAAATGGCGGGCGTAGGGATTACTGCCGGTTCCCGGCAGGGTGGGGTCAGTGAATTCTCGCTTGACTGCGCCGTGTCGGGAATGATATGAATGTGCTGACTGCGTCCGGCTGGAAATGGCACTCATGAAGGCTAGGGTCCCGCGGGCACAGAAGAGAACATATACGTTTTGATGGGGATCCACAAAAACAAATCGGTCATGACCGGCGGGGGCAGAGCGAGCTGGCGCAGTCAGACTCCTCGCACCCTGGCGGCTTTTCCGATGGGATGGATTCCAGCTTTCCCTTCCACTGAGGCTCAGGTTGAAGAGAACCTTCATCAATTCAAATCCGCATCTTCACAAGGAGAAGGAAATGGTTGACTTTCGTAAAGCGTTCCTGCTTTTGGCTGTGATAGCCGCTGTGGCTATCCTGCCCCTGGCAGCGGACCCGATGACCTGTATCGCCAGCGCCGGCACTCCGCCCCCGCTGCGTTCAGAAGGCGTGGCCGAAGAAGTTGGTCAGGTGACCATCACCTGCACGGGTGGTACTCCCACCGCGCATGGCGTAGTTCTTCCGACCGTTAACGTTCAGATCTATCTGAACACCTATATCACCAGCAAGCTGCTCTACAGCTCTGGCGGCACCACTTACAACTACTCTGAAGCTCTCTTGATGTTGGACGAGCCGGCCTCTCGTAACGGCAATGCTTCCAACACCACTGGCTATCAGACGGTTGCTGACAGCGTGCCGAACACGAGCCTGCCCCGTGCGACCGGCAACGGCCAGTATCTGGGTGGTTCGACGACCCCGGTTTGCACGACCGACCTGTCGGTCTGCGACGCCGGCAAGCGTCCGAACGTGTTCGTGGGCCAGCAGTTGGCGAACAACTCTGTGACGTGGCTGAACATTCCGTTCGACGCCCCGGGCACCAGCGCCAATCGCGTGATCCGCATCGTCAACGTTCGTGCATATGCCAACTATCTGGGCGTTAGCTCCGCCAGCTTGATTCCGACCTCGGTTTCGATGTTCATCTCGATTTCGGGCACGGCGTCTCTGTCGCTGAGCAATCCGCAGTTGACGGTTGGTTACGTACAGCAGGGCATGGACTTCTCGACCAGCACCTACACCAACGTTGGTGGCACGCTGAGCTCGGCCAGTTCATACAAGCAGTGCGTACCGCCGGCCGGCAAGTATTACGCCGGCGGCAGCGGAACCTACTACATGATCACGTTGAACTTTGCTGAGCGGTTCGGCACTGCCTTCCGCCAGAATATTTCATCGTCTTCACGTCAGGACGTTCCGGGCACGATCTACAACACCGAATCAATGTTCTACAATCCGGACTTCGCCGCCGGCATCGGTGGCGGTGCTCTGGGTGGTGGTTATGCGCCCGCCGGCTTGGCGACGCAGCCGACGCGGCTGATCGCCCGGTTCTACAACGTCCCGAACAACGTGACGCTGTACATCCCGACCGGCACGTTCACCTCCACCGACAG
>CAYZIX010000108.1:0-16706 GCA_964478395.1 uncultured Candidatus Solibacter sp. | reverse complement strand
CGGAGCATCAGCTTCAGTAACAGCTTCAGAGACTCGCCACGTTGTTAGGTGTTCGAGTCATCTCCGGCAAACGTTGACGGTCGTTGCGCCGTCACCTGGGCCCGCGTACTCGGAGACCGCGGCGCACAGAGACATATCACGCCCGTCCCGCCAGGTGCCCGGCTTGGAGGCCGCTGGCCGGCGCCGAGAACGGTCGGCCACTTCTCGCATATGTGGATGGCCACTGACCTGCCCGCGGTCTTTCTACCGTATTGAGAAACTCGACCCGCACCAGCTATCGATGTCTGAACCCAACAGCGGTCGGGAGGCCGGCCGATTGCTCCGAGTGAATGGTCGGCCGCTCGGACGCGGGGCTCGGCATTCAGGTTCTACCAGTGATTAGGGGCGCCATCGCCCCAGTTTCGGACTGACGCCCGGGGTCACAACGTCATTGACGGCTCACCGGGGCGGTGCGCTCGACTGAAGACACACGCGTCCGCTCGTTTACACTCGCGGCTCGTCACGCGCCTAACGCGTGGGGCCTCATCCGTTTTGGTGGCCCGCAGCGAAGGCGTGCCTCAGCTTGCTGACGCGCGCTGAGCGTAGCGCGGCGTAACCCGGGACAAATTCGTCTGGCGAGGTTTTCACGTGACACTTGCGTCAAAACTGCCCTAATCAGGCCAACGCACGGATGGAGCGGCACGGGCGACCTCACTGCCGCCAACGACTTGCTCGAAGGTTAGCGAAAACCGGAGCACCAAGGCGGGTTGGCGGCCCAAACCGGGGATGTGTATACTTTGCAATAGGAGTACACATCATGCGCACGAACATCGTGATCGACGATCAGTTGATGCGGGACACGCTCCGGGCAACGGGCCTAAAGACCAAACGCGAGGCGGTTGAGGAAGGACTGCGGAGCCTGCTGAGATTAAAACGACAGGCGGAGATCCGCAAAGTCCGCGGAAAGCTGAACTGGCAGGGTGATTTGGACGCGCTGAGGAGAGACCGTTGATCCTCGTCGATTCCAGCGTCTGGATCGATTACTTCAAAGGGACGATTACGGCGCAGACTACGAGGCTTGACGGGCTGCTTGGCAATGAGCCGTTGGCCATCGGTGACTTGATTCTGACTGAAGTTCTGCAAGGCTTTGACGACGACCGGGATTTCAATCAGGCCCGGCGTATGTTGACTACGCTGACGGTGGTGGAGTTGGGCGGACAGGACATTGCCATTCAAGCGGCGAAGAATTTTCGCACCCTGCGCAGGAAGGGCGTCACGGTCCGCAAGACTATCGATACGGTGATAGCAACCCGCTGCATCGAAAGCGGGTATGAGTTGTTGCACAACGACCGGGATTTCGATCCGTTCGCCAAGCACCTCGGTTTGCGGGTAGTCGCCTGATACCCAGGCCATCGGGAAACCAATACCGCAAGCTGCGACATATTTGGTGGCCCGCAGCGAAGGCGTGCCTCAGCTTGCAGACGCGCGCTGCTTGTAGCGCGGCGAAACCAGGTTCGGCTGTTGCCGGCAGGCTTTAGTCCGGACGCGTTGGAAAGTCCGGCGATTCAGTGCGCGCCCCGGCCAGATGCGCCTCCAGGCGACGCACCACGTCCGGGTGCGTGCCGGCCACATCATGCTGTTCACCAAGGTCCGTGCTCAGATCGTACAATTCCAGCTTGCCGTGCAGCCCTTTACGCACGCCTTTCCAGTTCTTGTACCGCGCCGCCTGCCAGAAGCCGCCCTCGTGAAACTCCCAGTACATGAACTCGTGTTCCTGTTGTGGACGGCCTTCCAACGCGCGCGCCACACTGATGCCCTGAAGTCCACCGGGAACACGCGCGCCGCATAGCTCGCCAAACGTGGGCAGCATGTCGCAGAAGCCCCACACGAAATCGCTCGTCCGGCCCGCCGGCACGCGGCCGGGCCAGCGCGCAATCATCGGCACGCGGATACCGCCCTCGTAGAGATCGCGCTTGATGCCACGCAGCGGGCCACTGGACTCAAAGAACTTCGGATCGTGCCCACCCTCTCTGTGAGGGCCGTTGTCTGAAGTAAAGATCACCAGCGTATTGCGATCCAGGCCACGCTTGGCCAGCAGGTCCATCACCTGGCCGACGCTCGTATCCATGCGCGTCACCATCGATGCGAAGTTGCGCTCCGGCTGCGGCCACGGCTGGTTCGAATAGGGCGCATCCGAAGGCACCTCCATACCGTTGCCGGTGACGCGGCCCAATTCGTTGTTGGCGTGTGGGATGGTCCAACCCATATGCACGAAGAAAGGCGTTTTTGTTTTATCCATCCAAGCCAGCGCGCGCTCCGTGATCACGTCGTGCGCCCACTGCTTACGCGCGGTGCCCCAATTGCCCGTCAGGTTCACCTCGCGGCGGTTGTGCAGCAGCACTTCGGGGTAGTAGAGGTGCGCCTGCTGCTGGCTGAAGTAGCCGAAAAACTCGTCGAAGCCCTTGGCGTTCGGATGGCCGTCTGTGCCGATGCCGCCCAGGCTCCACTTGCCGAACATGCCGGTGGCATAGCCCGCATCGTGCAGCACTTCGGACAACGTTCGATCTTCGGGCCGCAGCCAGACATCCTTGTTGCCGCGTATGCGCGCGTGGCCATTATCCAGACCCGTGAACAGCGTGCAGCGCGACGGCGCGCAAACGGTGGCCCCGGCGTAGGCCTGCGTAAAGCGCGTGCCTTCGGCGGCAAGCTGATCGATGCGCGGCGTGCGGATGCGCCGCTGGCCGTAACAGCCCACGTCGCCATAGCCCAGATCGTCCGCCACCATCAGAATAATATTCGGCCGCTCACTCATGGCGAGCCCGCCCAGGCTTTGAAGAAACGTTCTGCGCCGCATGCGGCTCCAGGCTATCGCAACGCGCGCGGGCATAGAATGGGCGCTGATGAGCGACGTCACCTTCTCCCGCCGAGGCGCCTTGGGCGCCCTGTTTTCCTCGCCCGCGCTGGCCGCCGCGCCCATCGGGCCGCGCGACCCGCTCAAAATCACAAAGCTCGAAACGTTCCTCGTGAAGCCGCGCTGGCTGTTCCTGAAGATCCACACCAACGCCGGCATCACAGGCCTGGGCGAGCCGGTGGTGGAGGGCCGCGCGCTGACCTGCCAGACAGCGGTCAAAGAGATTGAGCCCTACCTGATTGGCAAGGACCCGCGCGCCGTGGCGCAGCACTGGCAGGCCATCTACCGGCACGCGTTCTATCGCGGCGGACCGGTGCTGACCTCCGCACTGTCGGGCATCGACCAGGCGCTGTGGGACATTAAGGGCAAGGCGCTGGGCGTGCCCGTGTACGAACTGCTGGGCGGCCCCATGCGCAATCGAGTGCGTGTGTACGCACATGCCTCGGCATCGAATCCCGAGGCTGTGAAGAAAGCGCTGGCGCAGGGCTTCACCGCCTTCAAAACCGCGCCGGCGCGCCGCCGCAAATATCCGCACTACGTCGAGACGCCAGCCGAGATTGGCTATGCCGCAGAGAAGATGGCGGAGTTCCGCAAGCTGGTGGGCGACAAAGTCGACATCGCCGTGGACTTCCACGGCGCGGTGAGCCCGGCGCACGCCAAGATGCTGATCAAGGCGCTGGAGCCCTACACGCCCATGTTCATTGAGGAGCCCTGCCAGGCGCAGAACCACGACGTGATGGCCGAAATTGCGCGATCCACGCCACTGCCCATCGCCACAGGCGAGCGCGTCTTCACCAAATGGGGCTTCCGCGAGGTGCTGGAAAAGCGCGCGGCGACGATTCTTCAGCCCGACCTCTGCCACGCCGGCGGCATCACCGAGGTGCGTCTGATTGCGGGCATGGCCGAGGCCTATTACGCCTCCATCGCGCCGCACAATCCGCTGGGCCCGATTTCATTGGCTGCGGGCGTGCAGATTGCCGCGTCGATTCCGAATTTCCTGATCCAGGAGCAGGTCTCACTCGGCGAGGGTTATCTGAAAACGCCGTTCCGAGTGCGCGAGGGCTACTTGGAGTTGCCCACTGCACCGGGGCTCGGCATTGAGCTGGACGAGAATGCGTTGGCCGGCAAGCTCGGCCACGACTGGAAGAATCCCGAGAGCTACGACGAGGACGACGGCAGCGTAATGGATTGGTAGGCGCGCTTACAGGCGCGCCATGCCAACGATTGCGTTCACGAAGATGGCGCCCAGCCCGGTGGGGATCAGCACCTTCCAGCCGAGGTTCATCAACTGATCGTAACGGAAACGCGGGAAGGTACCGCGGATCCAGATGAAGATGTAGACCACGAGGAACAGCTTCAGCGCCCACCAGAAGACGGGCATCGACGGAGCATTGACGGCCGGGATCATGAACAGCGCCGCCGTCAGGAAGAACGTCACGCCCAGCGCCGCCATGCCGATGGCGTAGCCGCGGATGGGCTGGCGCTTCACCAGCATCAGGCAGAGCACGCCCGTACCGCCGAACACCAACAGCGGGGCTCCGTAGTTGAAGGGGATGGCTAACGCCGCCACGTTCGGGAACGGCCGCAGCCAGCCACCCCAGAACAACGTCACCATGACGCTGCCGACGACGAAGATGTTGACGTATTCAGCCAGCATGTAGACGCCATAGCGGAAGCCGCTGTACTCCGTGTGGAAGCCGGCAACGAGTTCGGACTCGGCCTCCGGCAGATCAAACGGACAGCGATTGGTCTCAGCCACCGATGAGATCATGTAAATCACCATCGGCAATAGCATCAGGCCGTAGTTGTCGAAGGCGAACCAGACGCCGCGCTCCAACTGGGCGCGCACGATGGCGGACATCGACAGCGTGCCGGCGCTCATGACGCCGCACATCAGCGCCAGGCCGATGGCCACTTCGTAGCTGACCAACTGCGCCGCCGAGCGCAGTCCGCCGAGCAGCGAGTAGTGCGAATTGGACGACCAGCCGCCAAGAATAATGCCCAGAATGCCGAGCGACGAGAAGGCCGAGATGAGCACCAGCCCAACGTTGATGTCCGCGATTTTGATGGTGTCTGAAAACGGAATGACGGCCAGGCAGCTAAGACCCGTGAAGAAGGTCAACACCGGTGCGAAGCGGAACAGCCAGCGGTTGGCCCCGGCAGGAATGATGTCCTCCTTGAGCAGGACCTTGACGGCGTCGGCGATGGGCTGCAGCAGACCGTTCGGGCCGACCCTCATCGGGCCCAGGCGGACCTGCATGTCGGCGAGCACCTTGCGTTCCATCAGCGAAACGTAGGCCACCGCCAGCGGAGCCGCGCAGAGAACCACAATGCCGACTATCAGCGGCATGAACCAGGGTTGGGAGAGTATATTCGCCATCGCTCTATCTCGAAATGCTCAGTTGCGCCAGCCGCAGGAAGGGCTCCGGGTAAATGCCGATGACCAGCGTGAGCACGCCGGTAGCGGCCAGCGCCACGCGCGTTCCAAAGCTGGTGGCCAGCGGCGGAATGTCACCTTCAGCCGGCTCGACAAACACGGCCTTCACCAAGCGGAAGTAGTAGTAAACCGAGACGGCCACGTAGAGCGCCGCCACGACGGCCAGCGTGGTGTGTCCGGTCTCGATCAGCGAGAGGAAGATGTAGTACTTGCCGAGGAAGCCCGCCGTCGGCGGAATGCCAGCCAACGAAACCAGGAACACCAGCATGCACAAGGCGTGGCCCGGAGCGCGCTTCATCAACCCGCGCAGATCGTTGATGTCATCACCGGCCAACCCTTGGCGCGAAAGCGACGCCAGCACCAGGAAGACGCCAAGATTCATGAACGTGTAGACCAGCAGGTAAACCAGCACGCCCTGAATGCCGGTGGGATTGCCGGCAATGATGCCGAGCAGAATGTAGCCGGCGTGGTTGATGCCCGAATAGGCCAGCAGGCGCTTGGTATTGGTCTGCGTCACGGCGGCAAGGTTGCCCACCGTCATCGACAACAGCGACGCCACAATCAGAATCGGCATCCACGCCTCGCGCGCCGAGCCTAGCGGCCCGACGAAGATGCGTGTCAGCAGCGCGAAGCTGGCGGCCTTCGAACCGACGGCCAGGAAGGCCGTCACCACGGTGGGCGCGCCTTCATAAGCGTCTGGCGCCCACATGTGGAAGGGCGCGGCCGAAATCTTGAACAGCAGGCCCACGCCGGTGGTGGCGATGGCCAGCAGGACGATGGGGTCCCAGGCGTCGCGCGCGGCCACCGCGGCGGCGATGTCGCGCAGGCGAGTGGAGCCGGCCAGGCCGTACAGCATAGAGAAGCCGTAGGCCAGGAAGCCCGAACTCATGCTGCCAATCAGCAGATACTTCAGCGCGGCTTCGTTTGAGCGCTGCTCTTTGCGCAGGAAGCCCACCAGGATGTAGAACGTAATGGCCATCGTCTCCAGGCCGATGAAGATGGTGACCAGTTCCGTGCCGCTGGCCAGGAAGTACATACCGCACTGCGCCAGCATCAGCAGGCCGTAGTATTCACCGTGATGCTCGTCCTTCAGCTCGAAGAAGCGGTAACTCATCAGGCCGACAATCAGCGTGGTGGCCAGGAAAATCCAGTGGAAGAAGAGCGCGTAGTGGTCCACTACCAGCGCGCCGTGAAAGGCGGTCAGATCGCCGCCGTTGGCGAGTAGAAACGACTGCTGGCGGAAGAGCGCAACGCCCGTGAAGGCCTCGCCCAATACCAAAAAGATCAGCAACCAGCGCCGCTGGCGCGGCTCGGGGAAAACCCAGAAATCAAACAGCAGCGTGGCGCAGCCGAACAACGCCAGCAGCAGCGCGGGCAACAGCACGAAATGATCGCTGGCGGTGTAATAAGCGCTCATCGCGAAACAGCCTCCAGGCTTTTGACTGCCGGCGCGGCGGCCGCGACGGGTGGGTGCACCCGTTCAACGATTCGCGCCACCGGCTTTTCCAGAATGTCGAAGTAGGGCTTCGGATAAACGCCGATTGCCACGGCCCAGATCAGCAGCGGAATAAACATGGCCCATTCGCGCCACTTCAGATCCGGCAAGCCCTTGTTCTTTTCGTTCGTCACTTCACCGAGCATCGTCCGCTGGTAGAGCCATAGCAGGTAGGCCGCGCCAAAGATGATGCCGATGACGGCGAAGGCCGCCCACACGCGATTGGCCTCGAAGGCGCCCTGCATGATGGTGAACTCGCCGACGAAGCCGTTCAACAACGGCAGGCCCGCGCTGGACAGCATGGCGATGGCGAAGACAATCGCGTAGTTCGGCATGACATGCGCCAGGCCGCCGTATTCCTTGATCTCACGCGTGTGCCGCCGCTCGTAGATCACGCCGACAATCAGGAAGAGCATGCCCGTCGAGATGCCGTGGTTGATCTGCTGCAGGATGGAGCCCGTGATGCCCGCCTGGTTCATGGCGAAGATGCCCAGCGTGCAGAAGCCCAGGTGGCTGACCGACGAATAGGCCACCAGCTTTTTCCAGTCCTGCTGCACCAGGCTCACCATGGCGCCGTAGAGAATGCCAATGATAGAGAGCGTGGCCAGGATGGTGACGATGGTGCGGTCCGCGCTGGCCTGCGGCAACAGTGGCAGCGAGAAGCGAATGAAGCCGTAGGTGCCCATCTTCAGCAGCACGGCCGCCAGAATGACGGAGCCGGCTGTGGGCGCCTCCGTATGCGCGTCCGGCAGCCAGGTGTGGAACGGGAACATCGGCACCTTGATGGCAAAGCCGATGAAGAACGCCCAGAACACCCACTGCTGCATGCCGAGCGGTATATTGAGCTTCATCAGCTCGGCGATCTCGAACGTGGCGGTGCCGAACTGCGCGATGTGCTGGAAGTAGAGCGTCAGAATGCCGAGCAGCATCAGCACGCCGCCGGCCAGCGTGTAGAGGAAGAATTTGATGGCGGCGTAGAGCTTACGCGGTCCGCCCCAGACGCCGATGATGAAGTACATCGGCACCAGCACCAGCTCCCAGAAAACGTAGAACAGCAGGAAGTCCAGCGAGATGAAAACGCCGATCATGCCCGTCTGCTGTAGCAGGAACATGGCATAGTATTCTTTCTCGCGGTCCTTGATGGCGTCCCACGACGAGAAGATGGCGATGAAGCCCATGATGGTGGTCAGCATCACCATCAGCAGGCTGATGCCGTCGATACCAATCAGGTACTGCACACCGAGCGAGGGGATCCAATCGGCGCGCTCGACAAACTGGTAGCCGTCGGCGCTCTTGTCAAACAGGAAGACCAGCGGCAGCGAAATGAAGAAGCCGGCCGCGGCGGCGATGTTGGCCCACCAGCGGATGAGAGTGCGCTGGCTGGAGGGGATGGCCATTAGCACCAGCAGCCCGGCAATCGGGGTGAAGAGAATGATCGAAAGCAGGTGTTGAGTCATCGTCATTCTCCTAATGCGCGAACCAGAAATAGCCGACGATGCTCAGCACACCGGCCAGGAAGACCAGCGCGTAGCTTTGGATAAAGCCCGTCTGGAAGAAGCGCATCGGGTAGCTCAACGCGCGCACAGTGTAGGCGCCGAGGTTCACTATCCCGTCGACGATCCAGGTGTCGTACCACATGGATATTCGCGAGGTGAGGCGCGTCAGCCAGGCCGTGCCGTTCACGCCGCCATCCACCACGCCGCGATCAAAGGCCGCAGCCACGCGCCCGCCGCCCAGCGACAGGCCGTTGACAAACAGAAAATCGTACAGCTCGTCGACGTACCACTTGTTGAGCAGCACCGGGTAGATGAAGCCGCCGGTGGGCCGTTCGGATTCCTTGAGCTTCAGGTAGATGTAGCGCGCCAGCAGGATGCCTGCGATCGCCACGCCGATGGACAAACCCATCAGCATCCATTCCATCGACGTATCGTGATGCGCCACCGCGTGCTCGGCCGCTGCCTCGTGGCCGTGCTCGAACACCGGCGCCAGCCAGTGCTCCAGGCCCTGCATGAAGCCGTTCTCGCCGAACACCTTCGGCATGCCGATCCAGCCCGCCACCACTGAGCCGCAAGCCAGAACCATCAGCGGCACGGTCATGGTCTTGGGCGATTCGTGCAGGTGCTGGCGCGTATGCTCGTCCATGCGGCCTTCGCCATAGAACGTCATGAACATCAGGCGCCACATGTAGAAAGCCGTCATCGCGGCCGTGATGAAGCCCACCGCCCACAGCGCCTTGGCGCCCAGCGGCGACGACCACGCCTGCCACAGAATCTCGTCCTTCGAGAAGAAACCGGCCAAGCCGGGGATGCCGGCGATGGCCAGCGAGCCGATGAACATGGTGCGGAAAGTGGTGGGAATCTTGTCCTTCAACCCGCCCATCTTGCGCATATCCTGCTCGCCGCCCATGGCGTGAATCACTGAACCGGAGCCCAGGAAGAGCAGGGCCTTGAAAAAAGCGTGCGTGTAAAGGTGGAACACGGCCACCCAGTAGGCGCCCACACCCACCGCGACGAACATATAGCCAAGCTGCGAAACCGTGGAGTAGGCCAGCACGCGCTTGATGTCGTTCTGCACCAGGCCGATGGAGGCCGCGAAAATGGCGGTGGCGGCGCCGATGCCGGCGACGATATGCGAAGTCTCAGGCGTCAGCGCAAACAGCGCGTTCGACCGCGCGCACATGTAAACGCCGGCGGTGACCATGGTGGCGGCGTGGATCAGCGCGCTGACCGGCGTGGGGCCTTCCATGGCGTCCGGCAGCCAGACGTAGAGCGGAAGCTGCGCGCTCTTGCCGGTGGCGCCGATGAACATCAGCACAGCCGTCAGACTGAGAATGCCGAAGACGCCCGTTTCCGGACTGAAGCGCGCGCTGGTCAACGCCTGATTGACGTCCACGAAGCGCAACGAGCCGGTAATCTGGAACAGGAAAAACATGCCCAGGATAAAGCCGGCGTCGCCGATGCGGTTGACGATGAACGCCTTCTTACCCGCATCGCCCGCGCTCTTCTTGTGGAAGTAGAAACCGATCAGCAGGTAGGAGCACAGGCCTACGCCCTCCCAGCCGACGAACAGCAGCGGGTAGTTGTTGCCCAGAACCAGCGTCAGCATGAAGAAGACGAACAGGTTCAGGTACCCGAAAAAGCGGTAGAAACCACCGAAGCGCGGCCCGTGCTCGTGGGCCATGTAGCCGATGGAATAGACGTGGATCAGGAAGCCGATACCGGTGACCACCAGAATCATCACGGCCGACAGCGGATCGAGCAGATAACCCATCTCCGCCTTGAGCAGCGGCAGCCACTCAAACAACACCACCTGATGGGATTTTTCCGGCAGGCCGGCCAGTTGAATGACAGCGCCAAGGCTGAGCAGGAAGCTGATGAGCACCGCGCCCGGACTAATGATGGCAATGGCTGACTTGGGCAACCGCCGGCCAATGGCCAGCATGATAGCGGCGCCACAGAGCGGGATGAGTGGAATCAGCCAGATCAGATCGAGAAAGTTCATCGCGTCGTTACCACTTCAGCAAGTCGATCTCGTCGACGTGCACGGTTTCCTTGTTGCGGAACAGGGCAATCAGGATGCCCAGGCCGACGGCGGCCTCGGCGACGGCCACCACAATCACGAAGATGGCGAAGATCTGCCCGTTCAATTGCTGCCAGTGACGGCCGAAAGCGACCAGATTGATGTTGACCGCGTTCAGGATCAGCTCGATCGACATCATGATGACCACGGCGTTGCGGCGCAGCAGGATGCCGATGGTGCCGATCAGCAGCAACGCCGCGCTGAGCACGAGGTAGTGGCCGGTGGTAATGGGTTGAAGCATCGCTTAATCAATCCTCTTCTTGGCCATGATCACGCTGCCGACAATGGCCACCAGCAGCAGCAGCGAGGCCACTTCAAACGGCACCAGATACTCGCGGAACAGAACCAGCGAAAGCGCCTCGACGTTGCCGCCCGCCGGTGGCGTCACGCCGGTAGGCTGCGGCAGGGCCGGCACGCCGCGCCGTAGAAACAGCGTAAAAAGCGTACCGGTGGCGATGACACAAAGAACCGCGGCAATCCAATGGCGGTGGAATTGGCGTTCGCGCGCCGCCGCGTCGAGGTTCACCAGCATGATGACGAACAGGAACAGCACCATGATGCCGCCGATGTAGAGCACAATCTGGACGGCGAATAAGAACTCGGCGTGCGCCAGCAGGTAAAGGCCCGCCACGCCGGCCAGTGAGCCGATCAGCGCCAGCGCACAGTGCACGGCGTTACGCAGCGTGACGGTCAGGATGGCGCCGATGAGAGTCAGCGCCGCGAAAGCGTAGAAAAAACCTATCTCTAGCATGGTTGCACCCGAGGCCCGCGCGCGGCGGCGGGCCTAGTACTTGTATTGCGTGGGCTGGATGCCCTCTTCGAGCGTCTGCCGGTCAAAGATTGCCCCTTCCCGCGAGTAACTCGCCAGTTCAAAGTCCTGCGTCAGCTCCAAGCAATCCACCGGGCAGGCGTCCTCGCACAACCCGCAGAACATGCAGCGGGAGGTGTCGTAGGTGAAAGTGACCAAGTCTTTACGCTTGGTTTCCGGATTGCGCTCCCAGCCGACCACAATCAGATTCTCCGGGCAGGCCTGCGAACAAAGATCACATGAGATGCAAAGCGTCTGGCCATTTTCCGGATTGATATTCAGGCGCGGCGCCCCACGGTAGCGTTCAGCGATGTTGGGCCGCTCGGCCGGGTACTGCTCCGTCACGATATTGCGCGGATGCTGCACGCGCAAGGTGACCCACAGGCCCTGCAACAGGTCGACGAGAAAAATCTTTTTGAGCAGGCGTTTCAACGGTCCACCTCTCCCAGCACGATGTCGGTGGTGCCGATAATGGCCACCAGATCGGCCACCAGCGCGTTGCGCGCCATGCGGTCCAGCGCTCCAAGGTTAACAAACGAGGGCGGGCGGACACGCGTGCGCCAAGGCTGCGTGGAACCGTCGCTGACCAGGTAGTAGCCGAGTTCACCCTTGGGCGCCTCTGTGCTGACGTATACCTCGCCCACGGGCGGCTTGATCACCTTGGGCACCTTGGCCGTGATAGGGCCTTCCGGAATGCTGGCCACGGCCTGACGGATGATGCGCGCCGACTGGCGCATCTCCTGGACGCGCACCATGTACCGGTCGTAACAGTCGCCGTTCTGGCGCGTCGGAATCTCAAACTCGTACTTCTCGTAACCGGAGTAAGGCATCGCCTTGCGAATGTCCCACTGGACGCCCGCCGAGCGGAGCATCGGCCCGGTGACGCCGTAAGCCTTACAGTCGGCCTCGTCCAGAATACCGACGTTGGTCAGGCGCTCTATCCAGATGCGGTTGCCGGTGAGCAGTTCTTCGTACTCGTCGACGTGCGCATCGAAGGTGCCGCAGAAGTCCAACACCTCCTGCTCGAAACCTTCGTAGGTCTCATACTGCAGGCCACCGATGCGGAAAGCGTGCGTGGTGAGCCGCGCGCCGCAGTATTTCTCAAAGATATTGAGCACCTGCTCGCGTTCCCGCAAGCAGTAGAACAGCGGTGTGATGGCGCCGATATCGAGTGCGTGCGTACCCAGCCAAACCAAGTGGCTGCTGATGCGGGCCAGTTCGGCCAGCACGACGCGCACCGCCTGGGCGCGCGGCGGGGCCTCAACGTTCAGCAGCTTCTCGACCGCCAGGCAGTAACCGAAGCCGTTGGCGACCGCGGCGACGTAATCCATGCGGTCGACATAGGGGGCGAACTGCGTGTAGGTGCGATTCTCGCCGATCTTCTCGACGCCGCGATGCAGGTAGCCGATGACGCATTCGGTGCCGAGCACGCGTTCACCGTCCAGCTTCACGATGACGCGCAGCACGCCGTGCGTGGACGGATGCTGCGGTCCCATGTTCAGGACAAGTTCAGTCGAATCGAGGAAAGTGGCCGCCATCTCTATTGCCCGCTCTCAATGCCGATGTTTTCGCGTACCCAGCGCTGGTCCATCTTGAGAATTGAATTCTCCTTCCGCAGCGGGAAGGTCTCCCACTCGTCGGGCATCAGGATGCGCTTCATGTTGGGATGGCCTTCGAACTCGATGCCGAACATGTCGAATACTTCCCGCTCCAGCCAGTCGGCCGTGATGAAAACCGGCACGGCCGTTCGCGGACGCGCGCCGTCCTTCAGACGGACTTTGATGCGGATGCGCTGGTTCCGGCTAAAGCTGTAAATGACGTAGATGAGATCGAACTGCTCATCACGAGCCGGCCAGTGCACGGCCGTCACGTCCACCAGATAGTCGAAACCATGATTGTCGCGCAACGACTGGAGGATGGGCACGGCGGCTTCGGGCTGAGCCACCAGAAATTCCTGCCCCAGGTAAGAGACAAACTCCGTGATGGCGGAGCCGAACTCCGCAGCCAGAGACTGGGTAAGTTCACTCTCCCAGGGCGTGGTAACCATGACGGCCGGCGCCTTGGGAGGCGGCGCGGGCCTGGGTGCAACAGGCTTGGGAGCGGCTGCTGGCGGTGTTGGGGCCGGCGCGGCTGGGCTGGCAGAGGCCGGCGCAAGCGCGCCGTCCGGCTTGGGGTCGTCGGGCATGAGCGAATCCTAACTGAACACTCAGGGTTATCACAGCGGGAAAATCGGTGTCAAATTTCGAGGCTGACGGCGATGTACTGGTTGATCGTCCTGATGAGGGCCGGCGGCCCAAGCCGGACGCCCACAGTAGCCGTTTTCGAACGCCGGCCGGCCGGCTGAAGAACTTCTTCTGAGGGCAAAAATTGACCGGCAGCGGTGCGGACCTCTAGAATGAAAGAAGTCCGACGCGCGTCCCCATCGTCTAGCCCGGCCTAGGACACCGCCCTTTCACGGCGATAACGGGGGTTCGAATCCCCCTGGGGACGCCAAATCCCAAATCGACAACTCAACTGCGTGGCCTTCAAAAGTCTGCCGTGTGGCTAGGCGCTTTCCAGCATTGCCTTCCAGGCGGCTTCGTCATGACCGATGCTGAGCCGGTTTCCGGCGCGAACCAGGGGCAGACGCAGCAACAACGGATCCTTCTCAATCCGCGCAAGCAAACCGGAATCGGAGAGCTTGAGGTACCCGAGGCCGCTATCAACATATGATTTTCCAGCGGTATCCAACAGGCCGGTCAAGCCAAAGCGGTCGGTGAAACGCCTGATCTCGCCGGGGGCCATCGGCTTCTGCTTGAGATCGATGAATTGAAAAGAGATACGCCGCTCCTTGAAAAAGCGCTCGGCGCGGCGGACGTCAGGTGAATTTTTCACACCGAAGATCTGGATGTTCAGCACGCAGTTCAATTCTTACAGACGGGGCCCATCGCGTCACCTGTGCGGGCGCTCTGGCTCAGGAAAAAACAAAGGCTCCGGCCCACACGCCACTTGAAATAGCGCCGGGCCGAAGCCTGTTTGGAAGTCACAAATTGAGAGAGACTACCGCAGCTTGACCGCCACCCCACCCTGCTCACGCGAGCGCTGAGCGGCGTCCATGAAGGCGAACTCTTCGAGAATTTCTTTCTCGTCAAGCGGAGGCTTGCCGGTCTGGAAGAACTTCACAACCTCGCGCACCAGATTCGCGTAGCCGGCGCTGACCTCGTTGCCGGCGATCTTGTTTTCTTTCACCGTGAACGCCACGGCGCCGTACTGCGAGTACGGCCGGCCCAGACGCACCGTACCCATGCGGCCATCGGCCCAGCGGCCGGTGACGACATCCGCGCCCTCGGTATACGTACGGGTGACATCGACGCAACCCGTGCCCATCAATTGGTAGAGCATCTCCACGCCGTGGATGCCGTACCAGGTGAGATCCAACTGGTGCGTCTTGTCCATCGGGCCAGGCGACCAGACAATGGCGCCGGTGAGCCCGGGGATGCGCAACGGCTGCAGCGGATCAGAGTAACGCAGCGACGACGCCGAGAACCACGCCACCTTGTTTTCGCGCGCCAGACGGGCGATTTCACGTGCGTCGGCCAGAGTCGAGGCCAATGGCTTGTCGATGAAGACCGGTTTGTGGCCCTTCACCACTTCGCGGAACTGTTCCAGGTGCTTGCGGCCGTCGACGCTTTCCAGCAGCACGGCGTCCACCTTGGTGAGCAGCGTGGCAATGTCGGGAACGATTTCGACGCCATATTTGTCGTGAATATCGGCGGCGTACTTATCAACACGCTCGTATGAGTTCTTCAGATCCGCGCTACCGCCCTTGTAAGCGGCCACGACGCGCACACCGACAATGTGATCCTTGTGGGCTGGATCGTTCATCATCGCCGTGAAGGCGGGAACGTGAGACGTGTCTGTGCCGACAATGCCAATGCGCAAGTCGGCCGCCGGGAGTGAGAGCGCGGCTGCGAAGAAGAGTAAGAACCTCATAGAGGCATTGTATCCGCGGCCGCGCCCCAATCGTTTACTTCGGCAGCTTCTTGAGGGCCTCTTCAATTCGTTTTGAAAGTTTCGTCTTGGCGGGCGAGGCTTCAACACCCGCCAGCGCGGACTGCGCCTCGGCATACAGCATCTTGGCGCGGCCGGCGTAGTTGAGTTTCTTGGCGCCGTAGAGTTCGGCCAGTTCAACCGCCTCACCGGCGTAGTAGCTCAACAGCGCGGCGCGTTTCACCTTGGCGTCAACCGGCTTGGTGGTGTCCAAATCGCCATCGGGGCTGAGCAGGCGGGTAACGCTTTGCAGAACGCCGCGCTGCGTCAGCTTGGTAAACAGGGCGGCCTGCTCAGCATCGGGCGGTAGAACGCCCTTGGTGATCTTCTCCAGACCGGCCGGCTTTTCCTTGTCGCCCGGCGGCGCCGGGAACACCACGGCAAACTCGGCGTCCTTCGCCGCTAGAAGGGAGTGGCCGTTGTCGGCAAAGCTCAGTGCATTCTGGCTGGCTACGGTACGAGCATCACTTGAGAGCTTCAGGAACGCCGACTGATTGGCGCGCGCCACCTTGCGGCCGGCATCAAGCGCATCGGCCCACTCCATGTTGGCCCGCGCAACGCCGCTTTCCACGGCAAGCAGCCAGATGCGTGCGCGCAACGTGAATTCATTCTCAGTCCCGGCGACGCGGTCGAGGTTCTTCTCCACCGCCACATAGTCGCCCTTCTGCTGGGCCTGCTGTGCCGCAGCCCAGAAGGCGGCGGGCGTGCCGGGCTTGACGGACTTTGAGCCCGAAGGGGAAGAACCGCAGGCGCCGAGCACCAGCGCCAGCGCCGTCAGTGCACCACAAGACCAAATACTCCGTGTCGTCATCAACAACCTCCACGGGGTATATATCTACCGGCTCCGTCCAAGTCAAGGGGGGGGGTCAGTCCGGGTCGCGGACTTCGTCGTACAGCCGCAGGGCCAGCGCCAGGGTTTGCAGCGCCATTGCGGCGCCGAAGCCGGCGGACTCGAACAACTCCAACCGCAGCAGCGGCTCGACCGCCAGAAACCGCAAAAGATAGGCGTGGGCTTCGTGCGGCTCCAGATGAGAAAACAGCAGCGCGTCCAGCGAATCGGGCGCGAAGGCGCGCGCAATCAGAGCGGCTGAACAGGACGTGAAGCCGTCGACAATGACGGGCAGGCGGGCGGCGGCGGCGCCGAGCACGAAGCCCGACATCACCGCAAGATCCGGCCCACCCAACGCGCGCAGTACACCAAACGGCGAGCGGGCTTCCAGTTGATTCTTCACCAGGGCCGTGCGCACAGCCTGCAAGCGGCGGAAGTACAGCACATCGTCGACGCCCGGCTCGCGCGCCACGGTGTCGGCGGCCTCACGGCCGGACAGCGCGCTGAGCATGGCCGCGGCCGAACAAGCTGCGCCGGCGCCCAACTGGCCCACCGCCACAACGTCGAAGCGCACGGCGGCTTCCTGCGCCAATGCGATGCCGGCCTGGAGCGCCGTGTTGGCGCACGCCTCGCTCATGG
>CAYZIX010000107.1:0-16786 GCA_964478395.1 uncultured Candidatus Solibacter sp. | reverse complement strand
GAAGAAATACCGGTCTGGCATCCCCGTGCGTCCCTGTCGCGCCCGCTGCCCCGCCTGCGTCGTCACATACCGCATCTGGTTCTCGTACGTGTACCACGCCGTCACCGTCTCATTCCCCACCGGCCACGAGGTCAGGTTCCCGGCCTCGTCGTAGCCGAAGCCCGAGGTCGATATCCGGTTCGTGGCCGCGTTGGCTAAAGACATCATTTCAAACGTCGCCACCCTTTCGGGCCCCACCGCAACAATGGGGGCCCATTAAACACGGTCTCATCGTATTCAGCATTGATCTCATAAACAAGCCTGCTTCGGTACCACGGACTTCTCCGCGTCCAACGAAATTCATGCTTGTGCGGAAGCTTGATTCCGGACACGTCCCGGTAATCACCGAGCTCATATTCAGACTCCGAGATCCCGGTCGGAACCACAGTTCGGACTATTACCCTAAATGGTAGATAGGTCTTCCGGTCCAACCAGTATTCATAGCCCTGTCGCCCGACCTTGGTTCCAACTACTATTGCACGGTGTCCATGGTCATCACTGTCCTTCCGCTGCCAAAGCGGTTCAGGGCGCAACCACTTCGTCTCCATGAACGGGATGGCCTGGAGGGCGTTGATGTTTCGAATATCTTGTTCGGATACTTTATACGATTTCGAAAGTGATCCGGTTTGATTGGCATCCATAACCAGCTTCTCACTCGAACCCCACATAAACTGCGAATAATCTCGGCGTAAATCTACGATTTCCAACGTCGCGGAAGGAATTCGTGGACGTTCGTCCGACCAAACCCAATACCGGTCGGGCAGCACCAGGAACTTCTCCAAAAACGTTCGCTCCTTTCTGTGCTTGGCAAAAAGACCAATCGGTGTGTAGGTAACCGCCACCGACCGGACTGCGTACAATGAGCTTCTGCCACCTTTGGCCGCAATCGCGCGTTCCCACGTAGCTATTGCGTCATTCTCGGTCACATCGTCGGCAACCGTCCGACTGTCACCACCGCCAACGACGAGTGTTCCAGCCAAGAAAAGACACACTTGCCGCCCTACGGCCACGGAATAACCTCCACTACTGCATGTGCGATCCAACCAACGGCATCGTACGGATTGAAACGGTCAACATCGATCCACGTGCGGTTATCGCCGACTGTCACCTGCAAGCTGTTCGATGCTGACGCTGATGTCCAGGAACGATAGTCCGTATTGGGCCATCCGACGCCTGAATCACCCGTTACGTGAAAAAGCCCAAGCATGCCGCTGGCGAACAGCGGGTTGGCTTTAAGGAAGTCTTGCAACTCCTCAGTTGTGGCAACGAAATATCCTTTTCCGTTCCACTCCATCTTGCCTTTACTGACGATATCCCAGAGGCCCAGTTCCTTGAGATAGGCGTCGACTGTATCCTGATAACTGGCGCCATCGGGCACTGTCACTTTCAGCGCGTCGATTGCGGACGCAATCGAGTAGGAATTCTGCACCATATTGTCATACTGTTGCAAAGCGGCTTGCAGCGCCTGAGGCATTCCAGAGTACGGGTCGAATGCCCCGCCTGACCAAACAGAATTGATTCTTTCAGTATTCCGTTTCATCTGCCAGCAAGGAGAGTTTTCGGTGAGCGGTTCGCCATAACAGGGATCGGCCATAAGCCCAGAAGAATCATTTGCATTCACCGGATCATTCTCCACATACGCATACCGGTTCCACCCCTGCGGATTCCCCATTCCGCCGCTCATCGTATACGGATCGGCGCTGGTAAACCTCCCCCACGTGCTCGAATAGTACCGCTGTTGCGCGTAATCCAGCCGCGTATTCTCCTCCCGCAGGTACGTCGCAAACTTCTCCCGGTCGTTCGTCGCCGTGCCCGTTCGCTGCTCGCCGTACGGGTAATACGAAAGCGTCTCCGTCCCGCTCGCCACCACGGATCTGAGCTGGTCCTGCGTAATCGAATTACCGCCGCTCGTCATCAGCAGCCCGCCCAGCCACACTCGCGTCGAATGCACCGTCGAGATGTAATACGTCCCATTCGCTCTCGCTGTTGATCCGTAAATCCCCAGCACTTCCCCGCGCAATCCGTAGAACAATGACCGATCTCCCGCGCCGCTTGTCCCGCCGCCGCGCTCTAGGATGGACGCCCATATTCATCGTGTCGCCATTCGGGCACCTCCTCCTTCTGAACAGCGTCCCCTTTCTCTGTCAGGGCAAAGAAGAACTCGTCTAGAGTCGGTTCTGGTGGCAAATCAGTTAGCCATGTTGGCTGAGAAGAAAACGGAGAAAGTTCGCACACAGCCACAAATCCATCCACTGTCAGTTCTATCAGCGAATGTCGAATCACCGATTCGCTTGCGTCAATTGCGGCCCTCGCAGCTAAGCGCAAGACGTGTACTCTTATCCTATCGAGCGGCTCGTAATCATCTGCGAGTGCATCGATTATGAATAACTTCAGGAGACCGAGTTGATCTTGCAGCATGGCCGTGTGGTTCCGCCTCCGTACTCGGTGGGGGCCGCAGTCACACTCACACTCGACGACACCGTTGGCGCCGTCCCCTTCGTCACCGTTTGCCCGAGCCTGTTCCCGAAGCCATCATACGTCCACCGGCCCCCCATGCCGTGTCCATCGTGGCGGTGGCGATGAGGCGGCCAAACTCGTTTCTAGCGTTTCACCTCCACCAACAGAGCCTTCTCGATTTGCCTGCGCATGCGCTTCACCTCGTCCGGGTTGTCATTGAAATCCATGACCCCGTGCCACCAGCCGTGGCCCTCAACGAACCGCATGTAGATGATCATTGGCTTCGAATTAGGACAGCCCGAACACTGGCGGAATACGGGAACCCAAGGATCACGGTGACTATAGAAAGGAGCCAGTAAGTGGACCTTGGCACGAGGCAAATCGGGCAGGCCGGTTAAGCTCGCCACTAGCGCGTCGACTTCAGACTGTGGCGGGCTCTCGTGGTTTCGAATCGCGTCGGGCGGGTCGAGCGGCGGAAGCGTGATAGTAATCATCTCCGAGGTATAGTCGCCGGCTCTAACTTCGCTTGAAGCACTCAATGGCCGCTTCTGTCCAAACGACTTCGCTAGAAACTGCTGATATGCTGCCTGCGCTTTCTGGCCGGAAGACAGCTTCATTTCATAGCATTCTGAGATCATTGCGGTATCCGGATAGTACTGGCAAATGCCCAGATCCGCAGAACAAAATCCGACGCTGGGGCGCATTTCATTTGAATTCCAAAAAAGAAGGGTTTCAAACCGCCGTCCTGGCTCATACTGCGTTCCAAGTTCGTTGGTTCCGTCCCAGTAATGCTTCCAACGCCAATAATCCGTCAACTGAGTCACTCGGGCTACTGCGTCAGGCGTCTGCGCTAGACAGCTAGTCGTCGTCAGGAGCGTTAGGGCAAGCAGGATTTGGTTCGTCATGTCACCAGCCCCCTCACATCACTACCCGCCGGTGTCGGGGGCGAGGCCCAGGGAAGTTGCCGAAACTGACGCTCGTGAAACCATCGAAGTAACCTGGAGCGGCTTTATCCAGATGACACCGTTTGCCCGAGCCCATTCCCGAAGCCATCATACGTCCAACTCAGTCCCCACGACGTTTCCGCCGCCACCATCGCGCTCAACCGCCCCTGTCGGCCGTGCGGCTTGTTTGATCGGTTCAGCGACTACACCTCACCGCTCACGAGATGGCCCCGGGCGGGCCAGAGGGTTCAACTGCGGCCAACACATATCCATTATGCTCAACATATCTTTGCCAGCTACTGAGATGTCCTGGTTAGGACTTCGAGCCAAATCCGTAACTAGCTCTTTAACTCGCGATGGCGAACAGAATGTACCTGCAGCGTACGTGGAAAAAGGTCCCAAATCGTGTATGAACCAACGCACGTCTGTGCCGGGCCCTGGTACGAGTAAGATCTCTGCGATGCAACAGCCGGGAGACTTTCCTGAGCAAAACCCTCTTTGCCGTGGCCCTGTCCGTACCGGAAGGCTCCAGATCGTCACGTCACCAATAGATCGATACGTATTCAGATAGGGCTTGAGGAAAAACACTCGCCGCTCACCAACTGTCGGAAAATACCGTCCCCGGCCAAGATCTGCTTCACTGTATTCCGAAAAGGAAAAATAGTAAAACCACAGAGAGCCATCACTGGCTCTGCCCTTAATTGTTTCTTCAATCTGAACGGCGATTTGTTTTAGTTGAACCCAAACCCGAGGCTCAGCCTGAGAGCGGTGTGGACGTCCAATCACTTTCACTTCAGTGACTTTCCCCAAAACTACAATTGGTGCAGCCGCCTCCATGCGCAACTTGTCATCGTACGACAATTGCAAATCTGCGAGCTTGAATTCGTCTTGCAGTGGTGTGCGATTGCTGCATCCGCATAGCGTTCCCAGAGCAATCCACGTGGCTATTTGGATTAGTTGCACGGCGTACACGAGCCTTTCACCAACCTGCCATTTGCATCAAGAGTCCCACCGGTACTCTGTGCCAAAGGCGTTCTGAATCGCAAATCCGGCATCTACGCCGTCGATGGAGGCGGAAAACGTCCGGTACACCCGCTGCACGCTCTTTCCGATGAGAACGGACTGGGCATCTGCGAACCAGCCAGGTTGTGACTCGGATCGTGAATCCGCGCCTGAAACCGGCAGGTCCCCTCTGAGGTGCTCCGCAATCACTGCGCGGTAACCCATGTCGCGAATCATATCTTCCTCCATAAATACACGAAATAGTGGATGGATCAATGCCAAAATACAGGTCAATGTATTTGTCGTTGCTCGCCACTGACATCTGAATCAAGTCAATCTTTGCTCTTCCCCGGATATTATCTTCGTCGAGGGAGCCCCGGTGCCCGTCATTCACCCTTTATCTTCCGTCTCTTTTCAACGCCTTAGGCCCAGCTCCCGATCCGCCCCAAAGTCCCCCGTGCCACCCTTACGCTCGGAGAACTATGCACCATGCCACGCAATCCGGCCGGAAAGCAGATCGAGGCCTCCCGCCGCAGCGGCGCCAAGTCTTATGGCCCCTACACCGCTCAGGGCAAGCTGTTCGTCTCCGTTTTGAGCCAGGCGATCAACCGCCTGGAAAACGAAATTTCAAAAAAGCCCGAGAATGGCCCTCAACTTCCGGTGGATCAATCAGATACGGGGCCTCAGCCGGAAAAATTCGAACCCGAGAACCCGACCCCTAAACTGCCCCGTTCGCCCATAGTCCGCCGCCTTTGCGCCCTGGCGTTCCGGCAGACATACCGCAAGCGATGGCCTGCCCGGCCTTTCGGTTGCGGAGCCCAATTCTTTTCCATCCGTCGTGGTGGTGAAGAATCTAACAATAAAGAGAGACAAGAAGGCTGGCCGGACGGCGTCCGAGGCCGCGACCAGTCAGGAAGTGAGCAATTAATGAGTTTGAACGTACTTTATACGGCTCATGCGACCGCCACCGGCGGACGCAACGGGCATACTCAATCGGACGACGGCTTGGTGAGCGTGGACCTGTCGGTCCCGAAGGTGATGGGCGGACCCGGCAAGCCGGGGACGACTACGCCCGAGGACCTTTTCGCCGCCGGTTACGCCGCCTGCTTCGGCGGAGCCTGTGAATTCATGGGTCTCCAGATGAAGTTGCGGCCCAAGAGCGTCGAAGTGCGCGCCTCGGTGAGCATCGGCACGCCGCAGGACGGCGGCTTCGGTCTGGCTGTCGCTATGGACGTGAAGGTGGCCGGTTTGTCGCAGGCCGATGCCGAAAAGATTGTCGCCGCTGGCCACGCCTTCTGCCCGTATTCAAAGGCAATCCAGGGCAACGTCGGCGTGACCATCAAAGTCACCGCCGTCTAGGTTCACCCGGGAGGCAGGAACGGCTCCTGCCTCCGCGCAACCTCAGTACCGCTCAACCGATCCCAGACTGATTCGGAAACGGGCCTTGCCCTTTTCGTTGAAGAAGACGCCCACACCGGCGACGCCGATGGGTGTTCTGAAAAAGACTCCGGCGGCGGTGCTCTGCACCGTCCTCCAGCCTTGGGCGCCCAGATCGAGCCGGCCGATTTCGTGCCACAGCGTCAATCCGGGATAGAAGTAGAGCTTGCGCACGAAGGGCGGGTGAAACGTCACGCCTTCGCTGTTCGACACATAGCTGTTGGTGTGGAACTCCTGATAGCGGTACGCGCCTAGTTGGCCCAGACCACCGGCCATGAACTGATCGTAGTAGTTCAGTTGGTGCCCAAAGCTGGTGGCCATGGAGTTTTCGGCAAAGAGGGAAATACTTCGGGTGGCGGGCCGCGTGGTGATAAAGCTGTTCTGCAGGTACGGGTAGGAACGGTCGCGGATGCTGTAGCCGGCCGAGCCTTCAATGCGTGTGCCGCGGCTGGCCAGCGCCGCCGAGTCCTGCGTGTTGTAGCTCCACGTCGCTTCCGGACTCACGAAGCTGTGGTTGGGCGATGGAAGGCGGTCCGTCACGATGTTCTTGCTGTAGCTGTCGTATCCGGCCCGCGCGCCAAGGCGCAGTTGCACAAAACGCCACGTTCCCCAGCCCCCGTAGAACGACGCGCCAAAGCGATCGCGCGTCTCGGCAGGGTGGGACGAGCCCTCATACCGGTAGAAGCGCTGGCGCTCCACGAAGAAGCCGGGCGCGGCAAAATGTCCGCTGCCACCAAAAGGATGGTAGTACTCGCCGCGCATCTGCGGATCGGCGCCGATGGTCTGAGCAAGCATCCAGCGGGACTTATACGAATCGGCCGTGTAGGCGCTCCAGGAGAGACGCAGCGCGGCGCGGGACGGCTCGCCGCTGGACGCGCCATAGCTGAACGACGGCTTCAGCAGCACGCCTTCGCCCGTCTTGGGCAGGAATGCCACCTTGTAGCCCTGCCTTTCGGTGTCCCATTGATACGCGGCTCCGGGCACTCCGGTGGCTGCGACGATGCCGGTGAGTGTATCCTCCAGCTTCGCGGTGGAGACCACGGCGTCGCCGGTCTTCCGCGCAATTTCGGTCCGGGCGTTCTGCTGGAAGGACGGCTGTGGAGCCTCAACCGTCACGACCCGGCCGGCTGCCGGCGCACGGTGGCGTCTGGCGGCCCGCCCTGCCCGGTAGGCGTTCCATGCCTCATCGTTCAGCTCGTACTTGGCCAGCTTCACGGCCATGGCGCGGGCCGTTTCGTAACCCACGCTGATCAACTCGGAGGACTTGGCGTAATCGATGCCCGTAAAGCGGCTGGTATCGACGGTAACCACCAGGTCAGCCTGCGCGGCGGAGCGCCGCTCATTCTGTATGACCACCACCGAAACACTGCGGGACAAGATCGAAGTCAGCGTGTTGAACTGTGCCGCTTTGGGCGTTCCAGTGTCCAACGCAATGGCGATGACATCGTCGGCGCCCATGTCCCGGGCGACCTCCACCGGCAGATTCATCACCAGGCCACCGTCGACCAACAGCTTGCCATCCCACGGCACGGGCGTGAAGACCGCCGGAATGGCCATGGTGGCACGCATCGCCTTGGTCAGCGATCCATGATCCAGGACCACTGCATCGGCGTTCAGCAGATCGGTGGCAACGCAACGGAAGGGCGTCGGCAGATCCGCGAAGTCGGCGTCACCGCCGTAACCGGCCAGGTTGCGGCTGAGCAGCAACAAGAGCGCCCCTCCGGAATTGACGCCCTGCGGCAGAGACAAACGCTTGCCAAAACGGAGCGTTAAATCGCCGTAAGCGCGATGCCAGCGCTGCTTTTCCGCGATGGGTTGATCGCGAAAGCGCACCGTGGGATTGAGCAATTGATCCCAATCGGCGTTCAGCGCCAGCTCCTGCAGCTCGGCGGCATCCATGCCGGAGGCGTAAAGGCCGCCCACCAAACCGCCCATGCTGGTACCGGCAATCAGGTCCACCGGAATATGATGCTCTTCGAAGTAGCGCAGCACTCCGATGTGAGCCAGACCCAGCGCGCCGCCGCCGCTGAAGGCCACACCCACACGTTTGCGGTGCGCGGGCTGCCCGGTAGTGTTTTCGGTCGCCACGGCGCCTGTCGCGGCGCAGCAGACAGCAGCCATCAAGAGAGCCAAGTGTCTAGTCATGGTGGCGAGGCGCGCCTCGTTGGGAACACGCCTTCGATTCAGAGTATAAACGGGGGAAGACGAATCAGCCAGAACGGGCAGCCCGCTGGCAGAATTGAAAGCTAATACTCAAAATCCGGGATGCGGCGGCGGATGGCTTCGGCGATCAGTTCATCGAGCGGCTGGCCGGTAGGGAGCTTAAACCCCTCCGGCGTGCAGTCGAATTTATAGCTATGAACGTTGGCCGAAACCCAGATCTGACTGACGGCTGAGTTTGGGCTGACGACAAACCGCTCGTGCGGCTCTTCAAACTCGATGACCAACGCGCCCTGATTCATGTCGACGTCGAAGTCGAATCGATTGCTCGCATCGGCCAGACGGGCATAGAGCGAGTCGAGCGCCGCACCCGCGGCGTGCGCGTAATCCTGATTGGAGCTCATACCTGATTAGAGCAATTCGCGGCGGTATTGCTCCAGTGCAACCCGCACCAATTGCGAGCGGGTGCGGACTCCGGTCTTCGAAAAGAGCTGCTGAAGTGAGGCCTTGATGGCGCTTTCGGAAACATGGAGGCGCTCCGCGATCTCCTTGTTAGCCAAGCCTTCAAAGACACCGCGCAACACAACACGATCGCGCTCGGTGAAGCGGGCGCGGCGGGTGCTCTCGGCGGCGCCGGCTTCCGGCGCCGGCGCGCTGTAGCGCGGATCCAGCCAGGTTTCTCCGCGTAGCACGGTGTGAATAGCTTCGAGAAGCAGCTCGGGCGAGTTGTTCTTGAGGAACACGCCGCTGACGCCCTGATTCATCAGATGGCGCAGTTCGGCGCGCGTCAAACCGACCGTGACGACAAGAATGCGTCCAGTGAAATCGCGCTGGCGCAAGGCGGAGACCACCTCGTTGCCGCGGCGGTCGCCTAGTTCGAAGTCGAGCAGGACGAGATCGAAGCGTTGGGCGTCAGACAGCGCAAGCGCCTCCTCGACAGTACCGCACTGCGCGGCGACGTTCAGATCGGATTCCACGCCAAGTAGACGGGCCAGACCTTCGCGAAACAAAGCGTGATCGTCAACAAGAAGAATATTGGTCATGCCGGAACCTCCGTATTGTGCGCGTCCGACCCGTGGCAGGGCTTGAGTTTGAGACACATCGTGCAGCCGTTCTCGGACGGCTCGTAATAGAGTTCGCCCTCACCCGCGCGCACAATGGCGCGCGAGACAAACAGACCAAGCCCGATGTTGTCGGCCCCGGGCTGGAAGGGCTGGAAGAGTTTGTCGGGCTGGATGACGCCCGGGCCGCTGTCAGAGAAGCGGACAATGACGTAATCCTGGTACTCGCGAGCCTGAACGGCAAGGCGGCGCACGGGACTGTTCGTCATGGCGCGGATGCTGTTGCGGCTGAGATTGAGCAGCACCTGGAGCACGCCATGGCGGTCGCCGACAACCAGCGGCAGGCCGTCGGGCACAGTCAGGGAAAGCTCAACACCAGCGGCTTCAAGCGAGGGCGAAATGACAACGCGGAACTCGTCGAAAAGGTGATCGAGACTGAAGCACCCGGGTTCGGCTTCAACGCCGGATTGCAGTTCGATGGTTGCCAGGCGCGAGAGGCCCTGGGAGAGAGTGCCCAGCGCAGCGTAATCCTCTGAGCCGGCGACGCCGGGCAGACGGCCGAGATTGGCGTGAACCACCGAAATTGCGGCGCAGATATTACGAACCTCGTGCGAAACAGAACCGACCAGCACGCGGGTGCTCTGCAACAGGCTCTGCAGACTGGTCTCCTGCCAATCGCGCAGGTCGTCGCTGGAGTCTGTCACAACGGCGGCCAGGCGATTGCCGGCCTGCGACGAATACGTCGAGAACCAGATGCAGGCGAGGAAAGTTTCGCCACTGGCGCGGCGGCCACGGCCGTTGGTGGCGCTACGGTAAGCGCGCTCGGCGGGCGGAGTCTGAAGCAGTTCAGCAACGACCGGCAGATAATCCCGGATCGGATGACCGGGCAGAGCGCCGGGTTCAACGCCGAACAACTCGTGAGCAGCCTGATTGGCCATGTCCACGCGACCGTCGCTGTCCACGGTAAAGATCGCGGCGGGGCTGGACTCAACAATCATTTGAAGCTGGTGCTCGGCCTCGCGGCGGCGCTCGGCCTGCTCGTGAAGGCGATTGGCGTAGTCGAGCGACATGCGGCGCGCCTGAACGAGTTCATGCACGAAAAGTCCGCCGCCAATGAATGTGATCCAGGCCGAGACTAGGCGCAGCTCAGCATGATCGAGCCAGGAGAAGGGCGCATAATGTTCGCGCAGCACAGAGCAGACGGCCGAGACGAGCAGGATCTGCCAACGCGACAGCCAAGGCGCAGCCAACATGATCGGAATGGCATAGAGCAGGCCGAGCGCAATATTGGAGGAGATGGCGCGATCGAGGACAGCAATCAGCAGGACAAGCCCACCAGCGACAGGTAGGACAACGCGCGGTGAAGCGGCAGTAAAAGCCCGAATCGGGTCAGCAACCAAATCGAGTACCCGCTCCTGACTGTCCGAAAGGTCGTCCTTCATCCTTATTGCTGATCTTGACTGACTGGACGGGCAGCAGGCAAGCCATCAAATGTCTGGACAAGAGACAAACCGGCCATCTCTCTCCAAAAGATAGCGCGATCCGCGCCACACAATGGTCCGGCCCCAGAAACCAGCCACCCAAAAGGCGAAGCTGAGCATGTCCTGGACAGGGATACGCCAAGCCTGAGCCCACCGCGAAGGCTGGCCGAGAACATGCGACGAGACCTGCCAAGCGGCCCAACTGCGCAGCAGCGCCATGGGCAGAAGCAACGGCCAGAAGGCCGGCTGTAGCACCACCAGAGCCAGCGCCAGCGGCAGCGGATTGGTAAAGATCTGACCAACGTAGCCGGCCGGGCGCGAGCGGCGCGTAGAGCGGTTCCAGCGCAGACGATGAGCGAAGTTGGCGGCGAGCGGTTCGCTGCCGATTCGGTGTTCAACGATGTAAGACGAAAGAATAACGCCGTAGCCACGTTCAGAAGCCCACTGGCCCAGGACGAAATCCTCGGCGAGATACTCGCTTAATTTGCGCCAACCGCCGAGCGCGGCGATGACGGTGCGGCGCGCGGCGATAGTGGGTCCGACAGCGAAGTGGACACCACGCTCGACCAGACGGGCGGTGAGCGCGCCCCCCCAGAACTCCGTGTTCATGCCATCGGCTTCCAGACGCGACCAAAGGCTGCGGCCGGCAACGGCGCGGTAAGGGCATGTCGCCACGCCAAGGCGCGGATCGGAAAATTCAGCCGCAATCACGCGCGTCATTTCCGGCGTGACGCGAATGTCGGAGTCGGCCATGATGAGCAGATCGTGGCGCGCCTCGGCCATCATGCGCTCCAGGCTCCAGACCTTGGCGTTGGGATAGGGTGGCTCGCCCACGACGAAGACACGCGCCTCGACACGCGGATACGCGGCGCGCAGGCGCTCCACCAACGCAAACGCGGGGTCAGCGGCTTCACGCACGGCAAACAGCAACTCGAAGCGCGGGTAATCCTGTTCGAAGAAGCTGCGGAGGTTCGCTTCAAGCCCTTCGTCCAGGCCGTGCAACGGCTTCAATATCGACACGGGCTCGTCCGCCGCTGCCTGTGGCGGCCGGACGGCCTTGTAGCGCCGCGCCGCGATGATTATCAGCGCACAGTACACCCACGAGCCCGTCACCAGCACGGCAACGAGCACGGTGGGAATCCAGCGCACCAGTTCAGGCAACACGCCACCGCTCCATTACTGTCGCGGCCCGCAGCACACTAATCCTCGATGGAGCGCGAGCTGGACTGCGCAACGATGTTGGCAATCACTTCGTCGACGGACACGGCTCCCTTGTCGCCGCCCTTGCGGGTGCGCAGCGCCACCTGGTTGTTGGCGGCCTCGCGGTCACCAACCACCAGCATGTAAGGAATCTTCTGAAGCTGGGCTTCGCGGATCTTGTAGTTGACCTTTTCGCTGCGGTCGTCGAGTTCAGCCCGCAAGCCGGCAGCCTTCATCTTTTCGGCCACTTCAGCGGCATAAGCGTTGTGGCGGTCCGCGATGGGCAGCACCACGGCCTGCACGGGCGCAAGCCAAACGGGGAAGGCTCCGGCGAAGTGCTCAATCAGCACGCCGACGAAGCGCTCCATGCTGCCGAACGGCGCGCGGTGGATCATCACCGGGCGATGGAGCTTGTTGTCGGCGCCGGTGTAGTTCAGGTCGAAGCGCTGCGGCAACTGGTAGTCCACCTGCACGGTGCCAAGCTGCCATTCACGGCCGATGACATCGCGCACGACGAAGTCGATCTTAGGCCCGTAGAAGGCCGCCTCACCGGCTTCCAGCGAGAAGGGCACACCGAGCGAGGCGGCGGCGTCCTTGCAAGCCTGTTCGGCGCGGTCCCACTGCTCGGGCTTGCCGACATACTTGGCGCTGTCGGGGTCGCGCAGGCCGACGCGCACACGGTAGTCCTTCATGCCGAGCGTCCCGAAGATGATCTTGACCAACTCCAGGCAGCCGGCCACTTCGGCCGGCACCTGCTCTTCGGTGCAGAAGAGGTGAGCGTCGTCCTGCGTAAAGCCGCGGACGCGCGTCATGCCACCGAGCTCACCGCTCTGCTCGAAACGATAGACGGTGCCGAACTCGGAGAGCCGGATGGGCAGATCGCGATAGCTGTGCGGATCGCTATCGAAGATCTTGATGTGGTGCGGGCAGTTCATGGGCTTCAGCAGAAACCCGTCTATCTCGCCGCTAGCCAGCCGGTTGGAAAGCTCGGCGCAGGAGCAACCCTCTTCGGCCAGCTTGGCGATCTGTTCGCGATCGACCAACGGCGGAAACTGGCTGTCGGCGTAATAGGGGAAATGGCCGCTGGTGCGGTACAGGTCGAGCTTGCCGATATGCGGAGTGAAGACCTGATTGTAGCCCTGCCGGCGGAGATGCTCACTGATGAATGTCTGCAACTCCTGGCGGACGACGGCGCCCTTGGGCTTCCAGAGGATGAGGCCCTGGCCCACCTTGTCGTCGATGGTGAACAGGCCAAGCTGGCGGCCAAGGACGCGATGGTCGCGCTTCTTGGCCTCTTCAAGCTTGCGCAGATGCTCGTCGAGGTCCTTCTGCGAGAACCAGGCCGTGCCGTAGATGCGCTGTAATTGCTGGCGCTTCTCGTCGCCACGCCAATACGCGCCGGCGATGGAGAGCAGCTTGAAGGCCTTAAGCCGCTTGGCCGAGGGCACATGCGGGCCGCGGCAGAAATCGATGAAATGATCGCCCAGCAGGTACTCGCTGAAGGTCTCACCGGCGCGATCCTCAATCAGTTCGCACTTCATCGGCTCGCCGAGTTCAGCGTAGTGCTTCAGGCCCTCAGCCTTGTTGACGATGCGGCGCGAGAACTTCTCGTCGCGGTCGCGGATCTCGGCCATCTTCTTTTCGATGCGTTCCAGATCCTCGGCCGTGAACGGCGTGGCGCGGTCGAAATCGTAGTAAAAACCGTCCTTGATGGCTGGACCGATGCCGAGCTTGGTTTCGGGGAAGAGTTCGAGCACGGCCGCCGCCAGCAGGTGCGCGGTGGAGTGACGATAGACCTCCAGGGCCTCCTCGGTGTTTTTCGAGGTCAGGATCTCCAATTTCGCGTCGGCCTCAAAGGGACGAGTGAGATCCCAAAGCGTCCCGTCGACTTTTGCCACAACGGCATCATCGGCCAGACGCGGGGAGATCGAACGGGCGACATCCATTGGCGTCGAGCCAGCCGGGACAGGCTTCTGACTGCCGTCCGGCAACGTAATCGTCAACATGCTACTCATTGTCTTGCGGTACTTTTCAGCGTATCACGGCCCTTGAGACGCAGCCCTGCTATCCTAAAAGTTCGGAGCCGCGCGCAACCTATGGAAAGCGATTCGATCGAGACCACATCCCGAGTCGACACCCCCGCTACCGAACTGGAATTGGTGGAACGCGCCCGCTCGGGTGATACAGCCGCCTTCGGCGAGCTGGTAAAACGCTATGAACGGCGCATCTACCGCATGGCGCGCCAAATCACACAAAACGACGAAGACGCCGAGGACATCTTACAGGAGACCTTCCTCAAGGCGTATGAACACCTGGGCGGCTTCCAGGGACAGTCGAAATTCTATACGTGGATAACAAGAATCGCTGTCAATGAAAGCCTGATGAAGCTCAGAAAGCGCAAATCAGATCGCACCGTTTCGATCGATGAAAACATCGAAACAGAGGAAGATCCGATAGTGCGCGAAATCGCCGTTTGGGATGGAACACCAGAGATGCAGTACGGCCAGGAGGAGCTACGCCAGATTCTCGACCAGGCAATCGAGGGTCTGAAGCCGATCTTCCGGACCGTGTTCGTTCTGCGTGACGTGGAAGACCTCAGTACTGAGGAGACCGCGGAGGCATTGGGTCTCTCAATTGCGGCCGTGAAGAGCCGTCTGTTACGGGCTCGTCTGCAGTTGCGTGAAAAGCTCACGCGAGTCTTCAAGAGGAAAGGGGAGCAGATCCTTGGATTCGCCAAATAGCGTGGTTACATGCAAGGATTTCCTGCGTGAGCTGAACGACTATCTCGACGAGACTGCCGACCCCGCGCTGCGCGCCGAGTTGGAACGCCACGTTTGTGAGTGCCCGAACTGCTGGGTGGTGTGCGACACCACGCGCAAGACCATACAGGTCTACAAGGGCATGGAGCCACAAGCGCTACCGCAGAGCGTGCACGCACGCCTGATGGCGATGATCGAGAAAAAGAAGAAAACGGCGCCGGAGAGCCACTAGGGCTCGAACCAGCGCCGCCTTCACATTCACTTCACAAGCAGCATGTCGAAGGTGGTGGTGCCAGGCACACGCACCTTCTCGTAAGTGGCCATCCAGGCGGCATGCGCATCGTGCTTGGCATAGGCCTTCAGCGCATCCTGGCTGGCAAACTCCATACAGACACCGTACTGGCGCTGTATCCGCTTGACCTTCATGTCGCCAGCGGGGGGCTTGGGCGGTTCAGGCGCCTTGGCGCCCTCAGCGGGTGGCGCAGCCGGCGGGCGCGGGGGCATATCCGGCATGAACAACGTCTGCGGGCGCGCGAGCTTGCCCTGCCAGACTGCGGTCAGACCCGGAATCTTACCGGGCAACTCGCCGGTGGCCTTATTGAAGGCAGCCCAATCAGCGGCAGTGGCGCCCTCAATCTGGGTAAAGGTGAAGCAGTGCATGACCTTCTGGTCCTGCGCCTGCACAGTGAGCCCGGCCAGCAGCGCCAGGCAGCAAACGAACAGTATTCTCTTCATCCGAAGTATCCTCCTCAGACTGCCATATGGTACCGCGGGGCGAGCAGACGGCGCGACGGGGAGGTGGTCTGATATTCTCGGCTCATGTTGAATCGCCGTACCTTCACCCTGGCCGCGGGCGCCGCACTGCCATGGGTAGCAAGCGCCGGAGAAAGCCCCGTAGAAGTGGGCACGCGCGCACAACTGTTCGTTGACCGGTTTCTGATCCGCGAAGCGCGCAACGTGGCCTTCACGCTGCACCCGGGCCAGAGGCACGCGGCTAACCCGCTGCTGAAGGCCGACCAGCCATGGGAGGGCTGGCGCGTAACGCTCTACGGGAGCGTGATCTACGACGCCGAAGAGCGTTTGTTCAAGATGTGGTATCTGGCCGAACCGGTAGGCACCTTCGGACCGGAGCCGAACGGGCCATCGTCGGACAACCCGGTGTGCTACGCCACCAGCCGCGACGGCATTCACTGGGACAAGCCACTGGTGGGCACCATTCAAGCTGCTGGCGGCATCCAGCACAACGCCGTGCTCTACGCCACGCATCTGCCAAGCATCCAAAAAGATCTGTCCGAGCCGGACCCGGCGCGGCGCTACAAGATGGTCTGCTATATCAGTCTGCCCAAGGAGGAACGAGGCTACCATACGATGGTGTCGCCGGACGGGCTGCACTGGAAGCGCGCCAGCGCGTCGCCGATCTGCCCGGGCTGGGATGTGATCAACGCCTGCTACGACGAACGGCTGAAACGCTGGGTGGCACTGGCAAAGATCATGACGCCGGTGCGCGGCGTCAAGCGGCGCGTGTTCTATTCGACCAGCAGCGCAGATTTCGAGCACTGGACAACGCCCGAACTGGCGCTCACGCCGGATCTGGAAGACGACGCGGGCTCGCTGGCGCGAATTGAGGAGGTCCGGCCAACGCTCGACCGGCCGGACGACCCGGCGCAGATCCGCACGGAGTTCTACGGCTCCGGATTCCACGTGGCGGAGAGCTGCACGCTGGCATTCCCGTGGGTGTTCACGATCAACGCCAAGGCGCGCTACGGCAACGAGGAAGGGCCGTTTGAAGTGCAATTGGCGGTGACGCACGACCTGAAGACATGGCAGCGGCCGTTCCGCACGCCGGTGATTCCACGCGGCAAGGTGGGCGACTGGGAGAGCGGCATGCAAATGACCGCGTCACAGACCGTGCGCGTGGACGATGAGATCTGGCTCTATTACTGCGGCTGCAATTACACACACGGTACGCCGGCGCTCTACCGCAAGGACAACCCGGAGCGAAAAACGAAATACACAAGCTCGATCGGGCTGGTGAAGTGGAAGCTGGACCGCTTCGTTTCGGCCGGCGGGCCGGCACAGGGAGCGGCGCTCACCACCGTGCCGCTGGTCTATACGGGCAAGCGGCTGGAGCTGAACGCGGACATCCAGCCGGGCGGACGGCTACGAGTGGAAATGCTGGATGCGGGCGGGCGGCGGCTGGCGATCTCAGCGCCGCTCAGCGGCGACAGTCTGCGCCACACGGTGCG
>CAYZIX010000106.1:0-16806 GCA_964478395.1 uncultured Candidatus Solibacter sp. | reverse complement strand
ACGGGTAACCGTATCGAGGGTTCGAATCCCTCCCTCTCCGCCATCCCCAAGACATCCCGTGGTGATGGCCCTGCACATGCGCGTAGCGCGTTTCAGAATAACTATCTTTCCCCCAATAATAGGCTAATATCTAAAGCGGCATAATGGCGGGCACAGCCGGCAACTGCCGGATTTCTGCGTCCGGGACAGGCCAGGCACGCCGCGATCTTGACACCTCCGCCCTGCGGATTGCCGCGCCAACACTTACAATCAACAAAGGTGCGAATTCGTTGGTGAGCCAAGGCCATTTCAGAGCCGGCTTTCAATCCAGCGGTCGCCATGCGGTGGCTTCGACTTCCTGATTTGCCAATGCCGCATGTTTCAGGTAATGTTTTCTAAGACCTCGGAGGTTGTGAAGGTGTCCTATAGTCAAACGAAGTACCACAATTCTGGCCTCGTCGCGGGAATCGTGCTGCTTGTTCTGGTGACGGTAGCCGGTATCGCCTGCCGGAGACAGGCCAAGACCGGAGAGATTGGGAAGGAGATCACCGTTTCTCCGCTCGCCTATACGGTCATCCGGACGGAATGGAAAGATGCGTTGGACGATGCGACCGGACAACGATTGCCGTCGCAGAAATACCTGCTCGTATCAGTGACCGTCAAGAACGAGAGCGACACCGAAGTGGCCCTGCCGCTGCTTTCGCTGGTGGACGCATCCGGCAAGGAATCCCTGGAACAGAATCGGGGGGATGGTGTCGGCGATTGGCTGGGTCTGCTGCGGTCGGTACCGGCGGGAGGCCAGTTGAACGGTAGTCTATTGTTCGACGTTGCACCCGGCAGCTACAAACTGCGCATTACCAGTGGCGGCGATGTAGAGCGGGAGACGACCGCGCTCGTGAACCTGCCCTATCAGGTGGAGGCTCCGGGAGCAGCCTCGCCGCAAAATCTGCCGTCGCCGATCGGCCGCTGAAGGAGCACAATAAAGGCGTGCGACGCGCGCTTGCCTGTTTAGTTGTGCTGGCCGGCCTGGTTGAAGCCCAGACGTTGACCATATTGCACCCCACCTTGCATCACCGCCAGGAGGATGGTGCGGTGTTGCCCGATGGGTACCGCTACGTCTCAGGCGAACTGCTCTATCTGAGCTTTCGCATCGGCGGCTTCAAAGTGGAGAAGGACCACGTAGACTTGCGCTGGCAGGTTGTGGCGACGGACGCAGAGGGTCTGTTGCTGGCGCCCCCGGCCAATGGCGCCGTGCGCGAAGAAGTCACCGATAACGACAAGAACTGGTTACCGAAAGTGCAGTTTACGCTGCCGCTGCCCGGTCAGCTTCAGCCCGGCTCGCATAAGCTGAAAATCCTGGTGGCCGACGAATTGGCCGGCAAGAACGCCGACGCCGAGGTGCAGTTCGCTGTGGGCGGCCAACCTCTGCCAAAGGTAGACGGCCTGACCATTCTGGGCGTCGGCTTCTACAAGTCGGAAACCGACCGCCAGCCGCTCTCCCCAGCGGCTTACCATGTCGGCGAGACGCTGCTGGCGCGCTTTCAGGTGGCAGGCTTTCAGCTCGCTGACAAAAACAAATTCGCCATCGACTACGGCCTTCAGGTCCTCAGCGCATCCGGCACGGTGCTGTTCACACAGGATCCGGCAGCGTCGGATTCGGGCGAGCCATTCTATCCGCGCCGCCTGCTGCATGGCGCGCTGACTCTCACGCTCAACGCCGGCGTGCAGCCGGCCGATTACACGCTGCTGATCATTGTGCGCGATCATATCTCGGGCAAACAGACCGAAACCCGCGCCGCTTTCAGCGTCAATCAGTGAGAATAAGCCCCCTCCAGCCGCACTGCATTGGAGTAGGTACTCCGGCCTATGGCCCTCTTTCGCACTCGCAGTGCGGCAATCTTCGGCATTGAAGCGCATCCCATCGACGTTGAGGTTGACCTCTATTCGTGCGGCACTTCGCGCGATTTCATGATGTCGGGCATGCCCGATACGGCAGTGAAGGAGAGCCGGGAGCGCATCAAATCGGCGCTCGGCAATTCCGGCTTCGGCTATCCAAACAAAGCCCTTACCATCAATCTCGCGCCCGCCAATCTCCGCAAGGAGGGAGCGGGCTTCGACCTGCCCATGGCGCTGGCCATTCTCGGCGCGATGGGATCGATTCGCGGCGCCGCCGATTACATGGTGGCCGGTGAACTGTCGCTGGACGGCGGCATACGCCCCATCCGCGGCGCTCTGCCCATGGCGGCGTGCGCGCGGCGCGAGGGGATCAAGAATCTAGTGGTGCCGAAGGAAAACGCCGCCGAAGCGGCCGTTGTGGATGGGCTGAGCGTTTTCGGCGTGTCCCATCTGAGCGAGGCCGTCGGCCTGTTCAGCGCCCCGGATCTCTTCCCACCGCAGCCGGTCACTTGTCCGCCACCAGCGCCGGTTGCCGATCAGTTCGACTTTCGCGACGTGCGCGGCCAGACCACCGCCAAGCGCGCACTGGAAGTGGCAGCCGCGGGCGGGCACAACGTACTGCTGATTGGCCCACCGGGCTCAGGCAAGACCATGCTCGCGCGCCGTCTGCCTGGCATTCTGCCGCCGCTTTCATTCGCCGAAGCGCTGGAAACCACGGAAGTGCATAGTGTTGCGGGCGTACTCGCACAGGGCGCCGGACTGTTGCGCGAGCGACCGTTCCGCTCACCGCATCACACGATTTCCGACGCCGGTCTGCTGGGCGGTGGCTCCGGCATTCCGCGGCCGGGCGAGGTGAGTCTGGCTCATAACGGCCTGCTGTTCCTGGATGAACTACCGGAGTTTCCGCGCAACGTGCTGGAGTTGTTGCGCCAGCCACTGGAGGAACGTTCAGTCACCATTGCCCGCGCGCAGATGACGCTATCGTTTCCGTCTAACATCATGCTGGTGGCAGCGATGAATCCGTGCCGCTGCGGCTATCACGGCGACCCGACGCGCGAGTGCCGTTGCACCGGCGCGCAGATCCAGCAGTATCTCGGCAAGATCAGCGGACCACTGCTCGACCGTATCGACCTGCACATCGAAGTGCCGGCCGTGCCATTCCAGGAGTTGCGTACACGTGACGGCGGCCTCGGCTCAGCCGAAATGCGCGGGCGTGTGCTGGCGGCGCGGGCTCGTCAGCAGGCGCGCGGCGGTGTGAATTCGATGATCTCCGCCGGACGCCTGCGCGAAATCTGCCCGTTGGATGCGGCCGGCGAGCGCACGCTCGAAATGGCCGTCAAGCGCTTGGCGCTATCGGCCCGCGCACACGACCGCATCTTAAAAGTGGCCCGCTCCATTGCGGACCTGGCGGGCGTCGAACAAATCCAGGCCAAACACGTGGCCGAGGCGGTGCAATACCGCTCGCTGGACCGCAGTTACTGGACTTAGTGCCGGAAGTGCCGCAGACCGGTGAACACCATGGTGATGCCCAGCCGGTTGGCGGCGTCGATCACTTCCTGGTCCCGAATGGAGCCGCCCGGCTCAATCACGGCCGTCGCGCCGTTCTTCACCACCACTTCCAGCCCATCGGCGAAGGGGAAGTACGCGTCGGACGCCACCGCGCAGCCTTCCAGCGGCAGCACAGATTTACTGGCGCCGATTTCAGCCGAAAACACGCGGCTCATCTGGCCCGCGCCGGAGCTGAGCAGTTGCCCGTCGCGCGCGTAGACAATTGCGTTAGACTTGACGTGTTTGCAAACCTTCCACGCGAACTTCAGGGCGCGTAGCTCTTCCGCGCTGGGCTGGCTCTCCGTCACCACCTTCAACTTCGATTCGTCGAGTGTCAGCAGGTCCGGGCTCTGCGTCAGCACACCGCCTGTGATGGACTTCAGCATCAGCGCCTCGGGTTTTCCGTTGGCCACCGTCACCAGCCGCAGGTTCTTCTTCGCGGTGAGGATGGAACGAGCCTGCTGCGAATAGCCCGGCGCGGCAATGGCCTCAACAAACAGCTTCGCCACCTCCGCGGCCGTATCAGCATCCAACTCGCGGTTGAACGCCAACACACCGCCGTAGGCGGACACCGTGTCGGCCGCATAGGCTTGGCGGTAGGCTTCGACCAGCGAGACGTTTTCAGCGCAGCCACAAGGATTGGTGTGCTTGACGATAATCGCCGCTGGCAACTCAAACTCGCAGGCCAGTTGCCAGGCGGCGTCGAGGTCAACCAGATTATTGAAGCTCAACTCCTTACCGTGCAACTGTTGGCAACCGGCAATGCCGGTTGTGCCGTCGGCATAAAGTGCGGCAACCTGGTGCGGGTTCTCGCCATAGCGTAGCGTCTGGCGGCGCGGTAGTTGCAGCGTGAGCACGCGCGGCGTCTCGTCGGGCGTATCGGTGAACTTGCCATCTTCCACCTCAATCGACGCCAGCCGCGCGGTGATGGCCGCGTCGTAACGCGCGGTCGTCGAAAAAGCCTTCCGCGCCAACTGCCAGCGTGTCTTCAACGAAAGCCCACCGGCGCGCAACTCAGTCAGAACCGCATCGTAGTCCACTACTGAGGTGACCACGGCAACGTCCTCGAAGTTTTTGGCCGCTTCGCGGATCATCGTCGGCCCGCCGATGTCGATGTTCTCGATCAAATCCTCGATCGCAGCATTGGGCTTGGCCGCGGCTTTTTCAAACTCATAAAGGTTCACCACCACCATGTCGATGGTGCCGATCCCGTGCTCGGCCAGCGCAGCCATATGCGCCGGCGCCGAACGGCGCGCCAGAATGCCGGCCGCCACGCGCGGGTGGATGGTCTTCACGCGCCCGTCCAGCATTTCCGGGAAGCCGGTGACGTCGCTAACATCCTTCACTTCCAGGCCCGCATCGCGCAGCAGACGCGCGGTGCCGCCGGTGGAGATCAATTCCCAGCCAAGCTGGCTGAGTCCGCGAGCAAAATCCGCCAGACCGGATTTATCGGTGACGCTGAGCAGGGCACGTTTTGCATCAGACATATATGAACTATTCTCCCATCCTGAAAGCGGCGGTACCATAAGGCCGTGGCGTACAAAATAACATTGATTCCCGGCGACGGCATTGGACCCGAGGTAGCCGAGGCCACCGTACGCGTACTGGAGGCCACGGGCGTGGCCATCGAGTGGGAGCGCGCCGAACTGTCGGCCGCCATCATTGAGCAGACCGGTTCCAGTCTGCCCGAGCACGTGGTCGATTCGCTCAACCGCACCGGCGTCGGCCTGAAGGGCCCCGTCACCACGCCCATCGGCGGCGGCTTCAAGAGCGTCAATGTTGCGTTGCGCAAACGCCTGGATCTGTTTGCCAACGTGCGCCCTGTGTTCACGCTGCCCGGGCTGAAGACGCGTTTCCAGGACGTCAACATCAATATGGTGATCTTCCGTGAGAATACGGAGGACCTCTACTCGGGCCTCGAACACGAGATTGTGAAGGACGTCGTCGAGAGCCTCAAGATCATCACACGCTATGCGTCGATGCGCATTGCCAAGTACGCCTTTGCCTACGCCCAGCGTAATGGCCGGCGCAAAGTGACGGCCGTGCATAAGGCCAACATCATGAAGCTCAGCGACGGCCTGTTCATCCGCTGCTGCCGAGAAGTGGCCACCGAGTACCCGGACATCGCCTACAACGAATTGATTGTCGACAATGCGTCCATGCAACTGGTGATGCGGCCGGAGACGTTCGACGTTTTGCTATTGCCCAACCTTTACGGCGATATTGTGTCAGACTTGGCGGCCGGCCTGGTGGGCGGACTTGGCGTGGTTCCGGGCGCAAATATGGGTGAGAAGCACGCCGTATTTGAGGCTGTGCACGGCTCGGCGCCGGATATCGCCGGACGTGGCATGGCTAATCCGACGGCGCTGATATCGTCATCTATTTTGATGCTGCGCCACTTGGGCGAAAGCGCGGCCGCGGACCGCTTGCAGGCCGCCATCTCTACCACGTTCCGGGAGGGTAAACATTTGACTCGTGACGTCGGTGGCACATCGGGAACGGCCGAGTTTACCGACGCTGTAATCGCCAATCTTGGCTGATCCACGGGCTGATGGAAGGCCCTATTGCCCTGATAAGTCTGGGGGATAGGATGCTAAAGTAACTTCAGGAGTTGATGGAAGAGAGTCGTTTAATATTCAGAAGTGGAACGCTGTTAATCGACCTGAAGGCCCAGGTCGTAACCAATAAGGGCGTCCCAGTCGCGCTGCGTAGAAAAGTCTTCGAGGTTCTGCGTCTTCTGATTGTCAACCGCTCTCGGGTGGTGACTAAGTCGGAGTTGCTCAATCACGCGTGGAGTGGCTCGGTTTCAGAGGACGTACTTAGCGGCTGTATCCGCGAGATTCGCAGGGCATTGTCAGACGATGCCAGAAATCCGCACATCATTCGCACAGCCTTTGGCGACGGATATCAGTTCATTGCTCCGCTGGAAGAGGTCGCGACTGCTCCGGAGCCGGTAGCGGCAGCACCTGCGCCGCCACCCCACCCGCAGCGCTGGCATTGGGTGGTGCTGGGCGGGATTGCGGCAGCGATTGTAGTGGGCCTGGCTGTATTCGTTCAGCTGCATCGGCCCGAAAGGGCCGCCGGTCCATTGGCTCCGCAAAAAGAGGTAGCTTGGTGGCGTTTTGATGAAACGCAAGGCGCGGACATACTCGACTCGTCCGGCAATGGAAATGGCGGAAAACTGGTAGGCGGCGTGCGGCGTGTGCCCGGCGTGCTCGGCTCGGCGCTGGAATTCGACGGGAAGAGCGGTTATCTTGTCGGCAATGGCCCGGGCAACAATCTCCCGTCAGGCGGGATCGAGCGGACGGTGAGTTGTTGGGTGCGCACTTCGGGCTTACAAGAGGGAGACCGGAATCTGTTTCATTGGGGTACTTCGGCAAGCACGCCGCTGCGCCAGAATTTCCACTTGTTTTTACGTGATGGGGCGCTGGCTTGGGGCAACGGCTACGGCCAAGGCATCGTGCTCTCTCAGGCCGGGCTTGCTGATGGAGCCTGGCATCACGTTGCGGCGGTGTACGATGGCCCGCTGAAGCAGTCCGCCCGATTGATGCTTGATGGTGTTCAGGTGGGAGAGACCAGCGTGCCGCTTCTTGCCGATACCCGGCTCTCTATGCCCTGGAAAATTGGCACTTTCATGCTGGGTGGGCGGCCCTTCGAAGGCGCAATCGACGATATGCGCGTTTATCGCAGTGCCTTGTCCGACGCCCGGATTGACGCGCTGCGCAACTGCGGCAGTCCACTTCTGCGGCTTCAGACGCCGTTCGGCGGCGTTTGGTTTGTTCCCGTTCAATATTCTGACCTGCGCGTCAGCCAGCCAGATTGTGTGGAGAACGGCAAGGAGCCGTTTGGGATGTTACAGTTCGCCCGCTCAGGCTCCCTTTGCCAGATGGCAGATCTCCGGGGCATGGACATGCCCGCGTCTTATGGCGTCGCCATGACGCTTCGCCTGGGGCCGGTGGTGACCAATACCCCCAATGCAGCGGGGCCAGTGGTATTCGCGCAACCGGCCGGCCCGGACAAGGCGTCAGACGCCGGTTACTGGATTGCCTTGTCGAGCGACTCCACGCTCTCCATTCGGCCATTGAACGCCCGGCAGAAGATGCTGACGCTGCAACATCTGCCTGGTTTCGACCCCTTGCGGGAGCATCGTCTGGCTGTCACCGTACGTGGTCTGGAAGTGGGTGTGACACTCGATGGCCGGAACGTTTTAGATTGGCGGGCCGGCAGCGCGCAGGGTCACGCCGCCGGCATTGCGTTTTCTTCCACCACGACGCCCACCGAGACGGCGTCCCAGCGGGCGTCTAACATCGTACTCGCTACAAATTGACCCGCCCTACACTTTGCCCCAGTCGCGGTGGAACGCGCCGGGCTTGTCGTTGCGGTGGAACGTGTGCGCGCCGAACAGGTCGCGCAGCAGCGCGATGACGCCGGCCGAAACCAGGTTCGGCGACCGCATGCTGTCGAAGTTCGAAATCGCGGCGTTCATGCCCGGCACCGGCAGCCCAGCCATCACCGCCGCCGCCACGGCTTCACGCAACGCCGGCACGCCCTTCCGGATACACTCCACAAAGGCTGGCGCAAGCAGGAGCGTGTCCAGTTTCGGATCTTTGGTGAAGGCTGCCGAGATCTCATTCAGGATGTTGGCCCGGATAATGCAGCCGCCGCCCCAGATTGCGGCGATCTGCGGCAGATTGAGGCCCCAACCATATTGCATGGACGCCTCTTCCAGCGTAGTGAAGCCCTGCGCATAGGACAGCGCAAACGCCGCTTCCAGAGCCAGCCCCAGCTTCGCCGCCCACTCCTGATGATCTCCGCTTAGCGCCGGTTCAGGCACCTGGTACGCATCGCGGATTGCCAGCCGCCGCTTGCGGTTTTTTGACATCAGCCGGGCCGCCACGCCCGCCGCCAGGATGTTCACCGACTGTCCCAGATCCAGCGCGCTGACCACCGTGCCCGCGCCAGTGCCCTTTGCTCCAGCCACGTCCAACACGTGGTCCAGCAGCGGCGACCCGTCGTCGTCGTTGGCCCGCAGGATATCGGACGTAATATCCAGCAGAAACGCCTTTTGCGTCTGGTTCCAACCGTCGATGGCGTCCGCGATTTCGGCGTTCGTCATGCCCAGCGCGCGCATCAGCCAGCAGACCTCGCCAATGATCTGCATCACGCCATATTCAATGCCGTTGTGATGCGTCTTGACAAAGTGTCCGGCGCCGTCCGGGCCAATCCACTCGCAACACGGCTGCCCCTGCGGATTTCGCGCCGCAATGGCCTGCATCATTTCCTTCACCACCGGCCAGGCCTCGCGGTTACCGCCCGGCATCAGCGAAGGGCCACGCCGAGCGCCCTCTTCGCCACCCGACACGCCGCTGCCGATGTACATCACGCCCTTTTCGTTCACCGCGCGCAGACGCCGCGCCGTGTCACGGAAGTCTGAGTTGCCGCCTTCAATAATCACGTCGCCCGGATCCAGCAGCCCCAGCAGCCGGTCGATCACCTCGTCGACCGGCGCGCCGGACTTCACCATGATCATCACTGTACGCGGCTGCTTCAGGCCCGCAATGAAGTCCCGTTCGTTGAAGAATGGCGTCACCAGGCCCGGCAGGCCCGGAATGTTCATCAACTGCCACGTTAAATCGGCGGTGTAATTGTAGGCCGCTGTGGAGAAGCCGTGGTCAGCAAAATTCTGCACCAGACTACGTCCCATCGGCCCCAATCCATAGACTCCAATCTGGCACGCGGGCTTCAGTTTCCTATTCATACAACCTCCAATTGATATGTCAGTATTACTACTTTGCAGGCTGCATGGCGGCTATGTCAAGCCGCCCTCTCCGGGTTAGCATAGAATGAAGCGTTGGTTTTTGAAAGGGCGGGCCCTTAGCACAATGGTTAGTGCAGCGGACTCATAATCCGTTGGTTGCAGGTTCAAGTCCTGCAGGGCCCACCACGCCTAGCGGTTGAGCACCTCAGACGTTACGCATTCGGTCGACAACAGCAATCCCTCGCTGAAGTTGCAGCGCACCACCACCTGATACGCCGGCGGAAAGCCACGGAGGCCGCGCTTGCGGAACTCACCGCGCAGAGCCCGCATGTGTTCGGCGGAGGAGAAGAAATCCGCCGCGCCGTTTGTCCCCACCGATCCTAGCCCGGAGAAGATCACCGTCCGCTTCTGGTATGCCGCGTTGCCCTCCGACGGCAGTACCGTCACCAGCCCATAGACGATATTCACTTGCCCGCGGTCCTTGCTGACGGCGCCCCAACGCGGCGCGGCATCCTTCTGACGGCGGTCGATAATCGCTAGCTCATCAATGGCCGGATGGTATTCCACGGTGAAGATGGTGTTGCTGAGCAGCTTGGTCACCAGCAGGCTATCCATTGGGATGCCGATGACCACGGCGTTGCGGTTACGCAGCGCGGCCAGCGGCGCCAGACGTTCCGGCATAAGAGCGTAGCTCGCTCCAAAGCGGCTGAGCGTGTTGGTGGCCACCGCGATGGCCGACACTTCCCCAAAGGCCACCGAGCTGTCGGCCGTCTCCATCATCAACGGCGTACCCGCCGCCAGCGGGCGATGGCGCTGGAATACCTCGTAGAGCTGCGGGAACACGGGGAAGCGCGGCTCCGCACTCTGGTGCGGCAAGTGCGGGCGCACCAACAGATGGAGCTTGGTGGCGACGTCCACAATAACGTCGGCGTCAGAGCGCGCCAGCGGCCCCCAGGCTTCGGTGAGCGCGTCGTTGCCAACAACTGGATGCGCGCTCTGCCGCGCCAGAACCACGCCCAGCGTGGCCAGGGAAGCGAGCGCCAGCACGGCCGCTCCAGCCGCTATCCATTTCCAGCGATGCGCCGCCGATGGCTCCTCCTGAGCGTCAGCGTCCTCACGCCGCACGAACGCCGGCACATAGGAGCCTTTCGGCATCAGGATGCGAACCGGGCATTCGGCGCCCTCGGTAGAGTAGAACCGCGTCAGGCGCTGGCGCAACTCGTAGGCCCGGCTGCGCACAGCAGAATCCTCCGCAATGGAATAGCCGGCTGGCCGCCCCAGCGCTTCAATGCCAATGGCGTACTCGCTGATCTCGTCGGCTCGCCCATCGATGGCGTGCTGGCAGACATAGGCCAGGAACTTGCGGAGCTGCGCCGAGCGCGTAAAGAGGTCGCTCGCCAGCACCGCGTCCAGCGCGGCCTGCTTCTCGGTGGTGGTGATCGGAACGGCGCCGGGCATCGGCGTGTACTCAACGCCAGTGTAGCAGCCTTGTGTTTTCAGTGCGTTCGTGACGTTGCCGTCACGGCTCGGGAACCGTCTTGGCACTGGAATGTGCGTCCTGGCGGCCCTATACCGGAACTAGCACACGCAATGACCGCCACTTGGTTGCTAATTCTGACACTAGCCGGCGCCGATCCGGGCGCGCTGTGGAAGCCGCACGATCCGGACCGCCCCCAGCCCGCCGTTGTTACGCCCGCAATCTGCCGCACAGGTGTTTCTGCTGTGCCTGCGCCGGACGACGCTGTGGTCTTATTTGGGGGTCGTGATCTGAGTGAATGGGTTACCCATAGGGGCACGGCTGCCCGTTGGGCGGTGCGCGACGGCTATATGGAAGTTGTCCCGCGCAGTGGCGCCATCTTTACTCGCCAGGCTTTCGGCGATTGCCAGCTGCATCTGGAGGTTGCCACGCCCAACCCACCGCAAGGCGACGGGCAGGATCGTGGCAACAGCGGTATTAAGTTCATGGGTATCTATGAAATCCAGGTGCTCGATTCGTATCACAATCCAACCTACGCGGATGGCATTGCCGGAGCTGTCTATAGCGAACACCCGCCGCTCGTGAACGCCAGTTGTCCACCCGGACGCTGGGAGAGTTACGACATCGTCTTTCACGCGCCACGCTTCTCGGCTTCGGGTGTGTTGGAACAGGCCGCCACGGTCACCGTGTTTCTGAACGGCATTCTCGTGCAGGACCACGCGACCATTTCCGGCCCCACCAGCACCTGGCCCGAAGGCGTCCGCCAGAGCTACCGCGCACACGCGGCCCGACTGCCGCTGGAGTTGCAGGACCACCGGTCCCCCGTGCGGTACCGCAACGTCTGGCTTCGCGAATTGGCCGGAGCGCGCTAGACCTTCAGGAATAGCTTGCGGCGGTACATCCAGAATAGGAACAGCCAGTAGCAGAGGAGCACCGCCAACCCCTGCAGGAACAGTTGCCCGCCTGCGCCGGCAAAGGCGAAGAAGTTGGCGCCGAGATGGATACGCAGACTGCTGGCGATGAAGCCTTCAAACAGATGCGCGATCAGGTACGCGGCAATGGAATTCATGCCGATCACTACCAGCGGGAACGACCAGCGCCGGTAACCCAGGTCGTTGATCACAGCCGAAAACCCACCCAGCAGCAGAAACGCGCAGCCACCGCTGAACACTGTCCAGGTGGGCGTCCAGATGCGTTTCACCAGCGGGCAGACGCCGGTTGTATGCAGTAGCAGGCCCGCGACCACGCCCGCCACTCCGGCTATCGCCAGCCGCTTCAGTGGCGTGCGTGGCGCCGCGGCGCGCAGCCACTGGCCGGCAATCAGGCCCAGCAACATGGTGCCCAGCGTCGGGATGAAGCTCAACGTGACATAGCCGCCTCGGTTGGCGACAAATGGCGCCTGACGCGGGAAGAGGTTCAGGAACCAACGGTCGAACGCCACAGCCAGGTTGTCTTCCTTGGACCAGTGCGCCGCCCAGCCCGGTGCGGCCACCGGATACACGGCCCACGCCAGCCAGTAGCCCACCAGGATGACGCCCAGCGCCGTCCATTGCCAGCGCGGCTTCACGAATCCGAGCAGGAACAGAAACGGGTAGCCCAGGCCAATCTGCGTGAGCGTGTCTTCAAAGGTGAAATTCGTGATCGGCGCGTTCATCGAGCGCAGGAAGATGCCTAACGCCACCAGCACCAGTGCGCGCCAAACCGCGTGCCCGAACAGCCGCATCGGCTTCCCGCCGCGCGCCAAACGCGCCGCTACTGAGTACGGCACCGCCACGCCCACCAGGAACGAGAACGATGGCTGGATCAGATCGTGCAGTGAACATCCCACCCAGGCCGCGTGCGTCTGATTGAACGCCAGCCAGCTCCATATGGCATTGCCCGGATAGGCCGCCGCCACCTTGGACAGGCGCAGCACCTCGGCCATCATCAGTAACATCACAAAGCCGCGATAGGCGTCGATCGCCGTATTGCGCTGCGGCGCGCTGACATTCATGGGGCCTCCTCTACGGGCGCTTACCAGTGTAATTTGGAATTACCATGCTTGATGACCTGCGCGCGCAATATGAACAGGAATTGTTTGAGTCCGTCATCCCGTTTTGGATGCGGCATTCGCTGGACCGCGAGCAGGGCGGCTACTTCACATGCCTGGATCGCGAGGGAACCGTTTACGATTCGCGTAAGTACGTCTGGCTGAACGGCCGGCAGGTCTGGACCATGGCGCGGCTATACAACACGGTCGAGCGCCGCTCTGAATGGCTGGACGCGGCGCGTCTGGGCGCGGAGTTTCTCCGCGCTCACGCGTTCGACCCGCAAGGCCGCTGCTACTTTTCCTTGACCCGCGAGGGGCTGCCGTCGTTCTATCAGCGCAAGCCCTATGCGGGCCTGTTCGTGATGCTCGGCTTCCTGGAATACGCGCGCGCCACCGGTGACGAGTGGTACGAGGCGAAGGCGCGCGAGCTGTTCGCCAAGGTGCGCGGCTGGATCGCGGACCCGGTTTCGCTGGGGCGGCCCGCTCTGGCCGGTGGCGTTGCGTACAGCCAGTTGGCCGATATCTACGCGATGTGCGCGATGGCGTTGGAGTTGGAGGACGATGCGACGCTTGACGCCTGCCTGGCCGCAATTGGCCAACATTACGAGCCGTCGCATCAGTTGCTGTATGAGACCTGCGCGCTGGACCCCGCACGCCGCCGCGAATTCCCCGATGGGCGCCTGATCTGCGCCGGCAGCATCTTCGAGATCTCCTGGTTTCTCTTTCGCGCACTAGACCGGCGTCCCACACCTGGTATCGCGGATTTGCTGCTGAAATCGCTGGACGGCGCCTTTGAGCATTGCTGGGACCGCCAGCATGGCGGCTTCTATTACTTTGTGGATATCGATGGCCGGCCCACTCTCCAACTCGAGTCCGACATGAAGCTCTGGTGGGTGCACGCCGAGGCGCTCTATGCGCTGCTTAACGTCTACCTGCGCACCGGTGACGAGAAGTGGCTGCGCCGCCTGGAGCAGGTCTACGAGTGGACGTGGTCCCGCTTCCCGGACCCGAAGCACGGTGAATGGTTCGGTTACCTCCATCGTGACGGCTCCCGGTCACACACGTTGAAGGGCAACAACTATAAAGGCTGTTTCCACATTCCGCGTGCCCTTCTCTTCAGTCTGCAGGCGCTGGCGGCACGCTAACCGCAGGTGGCCGCTGGATTGCAAAACTGCCATCAGGTGACCACCATGGACGTTTTGTCTTCCGCCTTAGCACTCGCTTACGACACGGCCCAGTTGCAGAGCAGCCGTATGTCGGCATCTTCTTCGGACAACGCCGTTTCCGCCGGCGCCACTCAAACGCTGTCGGATGTTGAACAGACCTTTGCTGAGATTGTCGAGTCGGCTACGCTCGCCTCGTCAGATCAGCTCTGTTCCACTACGGAACTCGCTAGTTCCTCAACTGAAACTTCCGTTTCCACATCGGAAGACGATAGCGCCACCGCCACGGCTTCTACCGGCGGGTACTCGTTTGCCGCGTCTGAGGACGGGGACCCGGCGCCAGCCGCCCCATGGGAGGTGGACCTTGTGACGCCGACCGACTTGCCTGCCTTGGCCTCCAATGTGAAAACGGCCGTCGCCACGGCATTGGCGGCTGCCGGCGTGGATCCTTCTACCTGCAAGTGCTCCTACTGGGAAGAGCAGGTATACTCCCCGTTTGGCAATTGGATCAATCGGGCCATTACGATCGAAACGGCCAACGGCTGCAAGATGGACTTCGACGCGGCGGCCGCCCTGGCGTCGCCCGATGTGACGGCCAGCGAGGTGAAGAGCTATTTGTTGAGCGATACGCTGTCGGCGTGAGGTTGAAGGGGGCGGAAATAGAAAAGGGACACAGCCCGATCGGGGCTGTGTCCCTTTGGTTCGGCGGGAGCCGTGTTAATTGGAGATTGCGATGACCGAGGCGTTCGAGTAATACGAATTCCCGGCCGTATCTTGCAACAGGATGACGATTGGCCGGTAGCTGCCCGTCGTCACGTCGTTCGGCATCGTGAAGATCACTTCGTAGATGCCGATTGAGTTCTGTACGAGTGAGGCCTTCGTCACATCGTAGCCCCGGTTGTCGAGGCCGACGATGATCTTGGCCTGCACCAACTGATCCGCACTGGCGTAAGTGTTGGTGGCCGCGGCCGGAGTCGTCTGGCCCAGGCCTGTCAGGTAGATGCGGACCTGCTCACCCAGTTTGGCCGGATTTGCAGTGGTCACTCGCGACCCGTCCGCCCGGCTGGCCAGCGCCACTGTGCGGCTGGAGATCGTGGTCTCCAGGATGCCCGGCATGTAGGGTTTCACCTGTACGCCGGTAACAGTGGTCGTCACCGAGTTGGTCCCGGTCACCTTGGCCGTCACTGTCCCGGTTGCCACTTCGTAGGGTACCTGGATAACAACGGCTTGGCCGGTGCTGTCGTTCGTGATCGAGTAGATCGGCGCCCAGTAGGACACGCCGCCCGACACCAGTTCGACAGTGACGTTGTTCAGCGCATACACCCACTGCCCAAGCATTGATGTGCCGTAGGTTGTCCCGCTGATGCCGGACGTCAGATTGGTGCCGCTAATGGTCACCAGGCCACCCGGCGTCAAGCCAGATTCACCACTGGTGAAGCTCTTGAAGCTCGACGTTGTCAGCACCGGACCCGGGACGGCCGCAGTGAGAGTGAATGTCACCGCCGCCAATCCGCTTGCCGTAGCGGTTACCGTGATGGTGCCAGCCGTTGCGCCGGCCGTCACCGTAACAGAGGCCTTACCATCGCTCGCAGTCGTGGACGATGTAGCGCTCAACGTTGCCGCGCCACTTGCCACTGCCCAGGTAATCGGGACCCCAGCCGCTGCCGTGCCGGCGCTGGTCTGAGCCTGCACCACCAGCGGGAGGGTGAACGCCGTGCTCAGAGCTGCCGTCTGGGAGTCCCCAGAAGACTTGCTTAGAGCCGATGCCACCGACTGCACCGTGAACGAGAAGACAGTCGACTTGCTGTTGGCTGTTACCTTCACCGTGTAGGTGCCGATCAGTGAGCCGAGTTTGACGTAGGTGGACACCATGCCACTGGAATTCGAAGTGCTACTCGTCGTGTAAAGCGTGGCCGAGTTCGGCGTCACCACTTCCCACGTGACCGCCGTGCCGACCAGGATGTTCCCACTCGTGTCGGTAATCTTCGCTACCAGCGGTAGTGCCAGATTGGCGCCTGCCTTGCCGGTTTGGTTGTTGCCGCTATAGATGACGGGGGCAATCGGGTCGCCAGCCTCCACGTTGGCCGTGAAGCCGGTGTAAAGCTTGCCACCACCGATGTTCACACTGAAGGCGGTCTGACCTGTCTTCCCTGTGGCCACCAGGTCGCAGGAGATCAGTCCGGTTGAATCACTGAGCGGCGTAATGCCGGAACAGGCAATCACCGGTCCGGTTGTGGCATCGCTGTTTGCGCTCTCGATGGTCAGGCCGACGCCCGGAATGGGCAGGCCCGGCGAATCGTAATTGCCACCGGTCGTAACCACCGTAGCGGTGATCGCGGCCGTGTACACCGTGCCGAGCTTGAGCGTCAGGTCGCGGTATTCCAGTGTGGGTGTCAGGATCAGGGCAGTTGGCTGCGCGCTGACCACGCCTGGCATCGTTGCAAATGGGTAGACCGTCAGGGTAAAGGTGGTGCTGCCGACGTTGTCAGCCGTCGCGACAATGCTGTACTGCGCAAAACCGGTGCCGATGGAAACGCCACCACTGGCGAAGAAAACCGCCGATGCAACGCCGTTTTCGTCCGTGACAGACGAACTCTCGACGATAATATAGCCGGAGCTTTCACTCCATGTCACAGTCTTGCCCGCATCGGCTGTTCCGTCGGCTTTCAGCACTTTGACCTTCAGCGCATTACCGTTGGAATACAGCAGGACCATTTGGCCGTCGCCGGCAATCTTGCTGATGCTCGCGGAACTGCCTGTGCCGCTCCCGCTGCCCCCGCTGCCGCTGCCACCACCGGATTCGGTGGCGCCGGTTACCGTGCTCGTGATTTGTGACGTCACTCCACCAACGTTGGCGGTTACTGTGAATGTTCCGTTCGTAGAACGGGAGGTCGCCGTCACCCAGGCATAGCCTTCGGCGTTCGTGGTCAACGATGCGTCACTCAGGGTTACGCCA